>JAEZCO010000109.1 GCA_023433505.1 Bacillota bacterium
CAAGCCGGTCTTTTTCAAATTTCCAAACCTCATTGTCAAAATTCATAGCAATACCTCCTTGGAATTTTTACGAATTGCATTTTTATTTCCAAAAACTATTGACGGCCAGCCGCATTGTGTGATACAATAAAATTGGGTAATAATGATTATATCTTTGTAACTAGCCAATCCTTATAACTATACACCTTTTATACTCATTCGTCAATAAGGAGAATATAAGGCCGCGAAGTCCGCAAAACTCGCGCTTTTTTTGTTTTTATAGCGCGATATTTCAGTATCATGCCCCATATACTAAACATCCGCTCGGTATATAGGAGTATTTGGAGTTATATCTGAATGAATTAAGAATTAAAAGAGTTGGACTTTACGGCAAATAGCCGCCATTAATTAATCCTTTGTTCCATAGAAGAAAGATAATCCAATACCTTTGCCGTATACGCGACTGTCTCTATCGCTGTTGAAAGGCTCAAGACGTGCCTGGCAACATTTTTTGCATATTCCATGGTGGTGGACCTTATGAGTTTTTTTACAATAGGTATGGCTGCAGCATTCATGCTGAACTCTTTCATTCCCATCCCCATCAGCACAAGGACCGCAGCTGGATCGGAGGCCATTTCCCCGCAGGTGGAAACAGGCTTCCCGCATTTACCGGCAGCTTCAAGAACCATGGCTACAAGCTTCAAAACCGCCGGATGCAGGGGCTGATATAAATGAGCGACATAAGGATTGCACCTGTCTGCAGCCATCACATACTGGCATAGATCATTGGTCCCGATACTGACAAAATCCACTTCCTTCAATATCGTCTCAATCATCATCACAGCAGACGGCACTTCAACCATCATCCCTACTTTTATATCCTTGCAGAAACTGCAGCCTTCATTGGCAAGCTGGGATTTTACCCGCTCCAGAATACCGTTGGCTTCCCTGACTTCACTGACACAGGAAATCATGGGATACATCAATGAAAGACTGCCATAGGCGCCGGCCTTTAAAATAGCCCTTAGCTGTGCTTCAAATAGATCATGTCTGTCCAGCGATACGCGGATGGACCTCCGTCCGAGAAACGGATTGGCTTCCTCGGGAAGATTCAGACTCAAGATGCGTTTATCTCCTCCGGCATCCAGCGTCCTTATGACCATGGGCTTGCCCGAAAGCTTGACGGCAGCGGCTTTGTATGCCTCCAGCTGCAAATCCTCACTGGGGAGATGATCACAGGTACTATACAGCAATTCACTTCTGTATAACCCCACGCCTTCGGCGCCAAATTTCTTTACCGAAGCGATATCCTCGGGAGCATCGATATTCGCCATGAGCTTTATGTGAAAACCGTCCAGTGTGTCGGAAGAAAGGCCGGCATCGGTGTTATCTCTGCCATATATGATGTCATTACATTCTGACATCTGTATGTAATGTATTATTTGTTCTTCGTCCGGCGATATGATAACAGACCCGTCGAAACCATTCAGAATGATACTCGCATCATTTCCTATCTCGCAAATTGATTTGCCCAGACCAAATACTGCAGGTATGCCAAGAGCCCTTGCCATAATAGCCGCGTGGGAAGTATTGCTGCCCTTCTCTGCCGCTATTCCCAGCGCACGGGCTTTAATTATCATTGCAATGTCGGTGGGAGTGATCTCTTCAAAAAGGTATATGCGCCTTTCACTGATACAAGGATCGTATTCCGTAGACATTCCGGAAATGTTCTTAAGAAGCCTCTGTCCCAGGTCATCGATGTCAGAAGCTCTTTCTTTAAAGTATTCGTCGTCCATGGCGCTGAAAACATCGGTATATTTATGAAATACTTCTTCAATGGCCGTTGCAGCACTCTTTTTTTGAAACACGATCAAATCCTTTAATTCCTTATTCAGGTCGGGATCTTCAAGAATGGCAATATGTGCGTCAAACACTTCAACCCTCTCCCTGCCAAGGTTCTGAAGTGTTTGCGCCTTGATGGCGTTTATTTGAAGCTTGGTCTGCTTTAAGGATTCCTTAAGCCTGTCAAGCTCTTTATCAATCTCTGCAGGAATTACTGTCCGCCGGTCAACCTCCGTTCTGATTTTCCGGCATCTGTGGACCTTGCCTGCCACTACTCCGTTGGAGCAGGAAATCCCTTTCAATATTTTCATATTCACCTACGTAACTAAAATATTAACGTTGTAGTATTACAGCATCTTCCGAAAGAGGCGTGCTGATAAAATAGCCCTGGACCATATCGCATTTCTCTTTGGAAAGAAGCTCCAATTTATCTTCGGTTTCGACACCTTCGGCCGTCACTTTAATATTTAAATCATGCGCCAGGGATATCAGCGCTTTTACAATCATCGCTTCACTGGACCCCTCTGTCATATCACGGATATAGTTCTTGTCGATTTTGATATTATCAATGGGCATTTGCTTCAAATAGTTCAAAGAGGAATACCCCGAGCAGAAATCATCAAGGATGATTCCAAATCCCATCTCTTTAATGCTGTGCAGTGTGGAAAGAGTATACTCCAGGTCTTTGAAGGCGATGATTTCATTTACCTCCAGATCGATCCATTGAGGCATGACACCGGTACTGTCGACGGAGGTTGAAATTGTTTCAATGAGATTCTTTTGCATGAATTGGCGTGAGGATATGTTTATGGACAGCTTTATGGTATTGTTTCCTTCCTCGCGCCATTTTTTCAATTGGGAAAAGGCTGTTAGAAACACCCATTCGCCAATGGGGACAATCAGACCTGTTTCTTCGGCAATGCTCATAAAATCCTTGGCATTCATCATGCCGTTAACCGGATGCTGCCATCTCAGCAATGCTTCCATGCTGACGGTCCTGCCGGTTTTCAGCTCTATTTGCGGCTGGTAATGGATAACCATTTCATTTCGTTCCAGGGCTTTTCTTAAATCATTTTCCATATTTAGCTTTTGCAGCATTCTCGTGTTAAGAGCCTCGGTATAAAGCTGGAAATTATTTTTACCAAGTTCCTTTGCTCTATACATGGCCGTATCGGCGTGCTTCATGAGGGTTTGCATTTCCTGTCCGTCATCGGGAAAAAATGTTATGCCGATACTTGCCGTAACATAGAATTCACGCCCCTGGAGCATCCATGGCTGTTTGAAGGAATCCAGCAAGCGTGACGCCATCCGGGTCACTTCTCCGACCTCCCTGATATTGGGCTGCATGATAATGAATTCATCACCGCCAAGCCTCGCTATGGTATCTCCCCTTCTCATCTGGTCCTTTAAATACTTTCCCACCTCTGAGATAAGTTCATCCCCATAGACATGGCCGAGAGTATCGTTGATGGTCTTGAAATTATCGAGGTCCAGAAAATAAATGGCCACCATTCTTTTTTTCCGCAGGGCGTTGGCAGATGCTATGGAAAACCTGTCAAGGAGCAAAGTCCTGTTGGGCAGGCCTGTCAGATTGTCATAATAGGCCATCTGATGTATTTTCTCTTCAGCCAGTTTTCTGTCGTTTATATCCGTAAGGGAGCCTGCTACTCTGGTTACAATGCCATCGTCATTGATGATGGACTTTCCCTTGATTAAAACCCATTTATGATCACCGGCTCCGGTTTTGAATCTTATTTCCATCTGAAAATGCTCTTTGCTGGTACCTGAGAGATAGCTCTCTACGGCTTTCAAAAACTTTTCCTTGTCATCGGGATGGACAATTTTCACCCAAGCTTCCAACTTACTGGGAAGCTCATTTTCGGTATATCCCAAAATCGCCCGGCATCTTCCGGATATGAATATGGCATTCTTTTCATTGTCCCAATCCCAAATGCCGTCGTTTACGCCGTCAACTGCAAGCCGGTAGCGTTCCTCGCTGAGCCGGAGCTCTTCTCCCTTCCGGATAAGCTCGTCATTTTGCTTCTTGAGTTCGATTTCCGCCGCAACCAGCTCTTCGTTGGCTGCTTTCAATTCTTTCTTTTCAAAATTCAGCTTTTTTTTCAGATAGGATATGTATAGCTGTAGCAGTAAAAATGCTGCAATGACACCCACTATGACCAGGATTAAGGTAGATGACCACGCCAATCTTTTATTTGCGTAATAATCGTCCGAGTGCATAAAGAAATACCTTAGATACAGTTCTTCGTAAACACCTGATTTTTGAAGGGCGTTTATCCTCTTGTTTATATAACTTACAAGTCCGGGATTTTTCTTGCTGATGCCATATGCGGCTTTAATGGGATACAGGTTTGAAAGCTTCGGTTCAATTACGGTTTGAAGGCCCTTTTTTATCAGAATATAATTGGCTACCTCCTGAATTTCAAACAATACATCGATCTTACCGTCATTGAGGGCGTCAATTCCTTGTTCTACGGTATCAAACGTTGCGTAGGGCTGCAGCCCCAATTTATCCGTCAGAACGGTTTCGGAATATTGTTTTGTACCGGTCCCCACCCTATAATTTTTCAAGTCTGCCAGCTTCAGCTTGTCATCATTTTTCGTTTTCATATTCTTTTTCATATACGCAGCTAAATGGGATTTCAAGACCACTTTGCTATAAAGGATTTCTTTTTTCCTTTCATCTGTCACGGCAATAATCCCTGCGGTGTCAATTTGGGAGGTTTTAAGCTTTTCATAGATTTCGGGCCATTGCCCGATAGAAATAGTCAGATTGTAATCGTTTTTGAGAAATATCAGTTTTGTAAAATCGATATCAAAGCCTGTCAGAATATGGCTGTCAAGGTATTTAAACGGAGGGTAGTCAGCCTCACTCTGGTATTTGATGGTTTCAGCATCTGTCCCGTTAATTTCACCGAATACCTGCATACAGGTATTCGGTATGATTACAGTCAATACTATAAGAATAGCATAAATAAAAATCTTATGCCTTACATTCATTTTCCCCTCCACAAAGCATCCAAAAAAACCCTTTTATCTATACCACAATGATTATATATTTAAATAGGTATATTTTTCAATATTTTTTTGACTTTTGTCATACCTTTTTACCTGCACTGCAGTAAACATGTACTAATCCGGCAGCTGTTTCTTATAAGCTTCGTTGGAAATACGATCCATATCATCCACGATTCCCTGCCTGTCTATTTCGTTGGTATAGTATTCCTCATAATCATGATAGCCGCCCAAATCCTGGGGACTGTCCGCAGAACCGTACTTCATGAGATCGTTGAACTGGTCCATGCCTTCATGCTCGTCATCTTCTCTTTTGTTTAAATATTTCCTTCCCATCGGAGCGTCCAGGACCAATTCCTCAACCGGCCGCGATTTGCCTAATACCCCCGGCGTTACCGCCTTATCCTCCTCACACTCTATGCACAGCCTTGTATAAGGAATCGCCTCGAGTCTTTCAACGCCTATGTCTTTCCCACAAAAGGCACATTTGCCGAATTTGTTTTCGTCAATCCGTGCAATCGCATCCTTAATATCCTTTCGCAAATGCTCCTCATGTACTTTCAGAGCTATATTGAGCTCTACCTGAAACACTTCCGTCGCCATTTCCGCCGGATGGTTATCATAGTTGGAAAGCTCTGCCGGAGAATATTTGTCCTGCTCCGCATCCTTGTTGTCCTTCATCATTTGTATCGTATGGTTTATCTCGTTAAGCTGCTTTGTCAACAGCCCCCTGAAATGCTTGATATCCAATTCAGACACCTATCTTACCTCCCGATTTGCTTAAATTATTTTGTACGATATTCACTATGTCGGTTATCACCTGACCGATCACCGGCAGCTTCCACATGACTACTGTCTGCAGCAAATAAAGCGCCACGGCGCCAAGAAGTGTAAAGCCGATGGCAGCTCCAAAGCCGCGGGCCAGACCTCCGAGAAAATTCGCAAAGAGCATTTTTCTCGGGTGCTCGATATAGTAAACATAGTCAACGAACTTGAACTTTTCCATATTTAGAGAAATATGGTCAATTTTTTTCCCAATGTCTTCTATGAGTCCTTTTTTACCCATCTTACCCTCCGTGCCTTCGTGCTCCGAGTAAGCCTTTTCACCTGTGCTCAAGCTGCTCCATCGCCCCTGTCGTCTTTATTTTAGTTATAAGGTAATCACAATTGAAAATATCCTTCTGCAGCGTTCCGGTAATATCCATCAACTTAAACCGGATCAAATCCAGCATTTCTGCGTCTACGCCATTTTCTTTGCCTTTATACTGCATTTCAATGCTGTTGAGAAGGTCTCCTGCAATTTTATAAATCCTTTCAAGATCACTTTTCAATTCAATGGTTAAAACTTCAGGCATAAAACATCCTTTCCATTTCCAATGAGGGCATCCCCTATACCCCCTCACTGACAGCTTTTTCAATTGGTTACCCCACCTTTGAGGAGGGGACTGTGACGTTGTTCAAAACAATACTAAAACATAATTGATTATTCGTCCGGTTATTATATAATGTAGAAGTATCGGTTCATCCTTGGTACTGCGGCGTGCTCCGGAAACTTTCGCAGTAGTATTAGAGTGCGCCGTATGCTTCAATTTTATTACAATAAATTTTTAAGGAGGCAAGTATGGAAATTCATGCAGATATCGGAGTTTTTGGCGGTTCAGGGTTTTATTCCTTTTTGGAGAATGTTCAGGAGGTGGAGGTGCAGACGCCTTATGGAAGTCCCAGCAGTAAAATATCCATTGCTGCGATCGGCGATAAAAAAGTAGCCTTTCTTCCCAGACATGGCTCGCAACATCAATACCCACCCCATATGGTACCCTACAGAGCCAATCTTTTTGCAATGAAGGAGCTGGGAGTGAAAAAAATTATCGGCCCCACTGCTTCAGGAAGCCTTCAGCCGGATATAAAGCCCGGTGATTTTGTGGTCACGGACCAATTTGTGGACAGGACCAGCGGAAGAAAGGACACATTTTTTGATGGACCTGAAACAAAACATTTTTCTGTCGCGCACCCCTATTGTCCTGTACTTCGCAAAACAGCCATAGAAGCGGGAAAATCCCTGGGCATTCCCATCCATGAGCGTGGCACCGTCGTAGTCATACAAGGTCCCAGGTTCTCCACCGTGGCTGAAAGCCGCTGGTTTAGCAAAATGGGCTGGGAAGTCATCAATATGACCCAGTATCCGGAATGCTACCTCGCCAGAGAGCTTGGCATGTGCTACGTAAATATTGCATTGATTACCGACTTCGACGCCGGTCTGGAAGGGCGTGACGACATCCCTCCCGTTACCCATGACGCCGTGCTGAAGGTTTTCAATGAAAACAATGAAAAATTGAAGGGAATGCTTTTTGAAATTATTCAAAGGATCGATTTATCTTCAACAGAATGCCAATGCAATGTTGAGTATTCCTGAGATTTGTGGCAAATATAGCTCTCACAACGGGAAATAATAGCGGTATACACAAGTATGAAAAAGGAATGATGTTATATGAGACCCTTGGAATATAAAAATGGAGTATTGGAATTAATCGATCAAACGAAGCTTCCTACGGAGCTGGTTTATGTCAAATGCCATACTTACAGAGAAGTAGCCGATGCCATCGTCGGCATGATTGTACGCGGTGCCCCTGCCATTGGGGTAACCGCTGCTTATGGCATCGCCATCGGCGCTTCTGCAATAAATGCAAAAACTAAAGAACCATTCTTCAAGGAGCTGGAGGGCATATGCAACGTGATCCGCAGCACCAGGCCCACAGCCGTCAACCTTTTCTGGGCTGTTGACAGAATGATGAAAAAGGCTGTGGAAAGCAACGGCTCAGACATAGCTGTCATCAAAGATGTACTGGTCAAGGAAGCCTGTAAAATGGACCTGGAAGATGTGGAAACCAATAAAAAGATGGGTTCTCACGGCAATACGCTTATCAAGGACGGCTTTACCATTTTGACTCACTGCAATGCCGGCGCCCTTGCTACAAGCGATTATGGCACAGCCCTCGGAGTTATGCGTGCAGCTCATGAAGCAGGCAAAAAGATCCATGTTTATGCCGATGAGACTAGACCTTACCTTCAGGGCGCCAGGCTTACGGCATGGGAGCTTCATCAGGACGGCATTCCTGTCACGCTCATTTGTGACAATATGGCTGGCTATTTTATGAAAAAGGGCGTGATCAACAGTGTAATCGTCGGGGCCGACAGAATCGCTTCCAACGGCGATACGGCAAATAAAATCGGGACTTATTCCGTTGCCGTGCTTGCAAAGGAAAACAACGTTCCATTTTATGTTGCGGCACCGGTCTCTACTATAGATTTCAACATTGAGACGGGTGATTCCATCATTATTGAGGAAAGAAACGCTGAAGAGGTCACCCATATCCGGGGGATTCAGCTCGCTCCCGATGGGATTTCCGTTGCCAATCCGGCATTTGACGTTACTCCAAACAGGTATATTACTGGGATAATTACAGAAAAGGGAATTATTTATCCGCCTTATAGCGTTAACATAAGCAGCATAAATCGATAGTAAGAGGCCAAAAGGTTAACTTTAGAGTTGGGGGGAAATAGTCTGTGACAGTAGAAAAGAAAAATATTTTTTCATGTAAAATACTTCCGAGCCTTGTACTTGTGAGCTGTCCGATTTTTACAGAAAGATTCTTCGCTACTAAGTAGCCAGGTGCTATGCTGATTAGTGAATTATTCAAGCCTGACCCCTTTACCCTTACATTAATGTTGGGGAAACCTTCATATATTGGCTATAATTTTCTTGTATATTTCTACATTTTTCAACATTGTTAGAATAAGCCAATTTATTAAAAATACATTATCTGAAAGTTTTCAGCAGAAACTTTTTTAGAAAGAAACTCAGAGGCCGTGGACGTCTGCATGGAAGCTAAATTCCGGAATGAAGCAAATTACTGCTCATGCAGTCGTTGGATGCCGCATTCGGATTGCAAAGATCATCATGCATAACCGGTAATTCCTTTTGGAGCACAGAATTTATTTGGACGCCTCCGAGCTTTGTACTTGTGGGCTGTCCGATTTTTACAGAAGGATTTTCGCTACTAAGTAGCCAGGTGTTATGCTGTTTAGTGAATTATTCAAGCCTGACCCCTTCATCTTCCTGACCTCCTTCGCTTTCACTATTTTCTTAATTTTTCTCTACCATGCAACAAAACTTCTTCCTGAAGCATCCTCGGTAGTCAGATATGCAACTTTCTCAAAATTTTCACCTATGCAGTTATTATATACCCTATCTAATACATTTCTTTTTTTGCTATAAAATTCAATAAACATTGAATCTGTACAGAGAAGAATTACTTCGCAATTACTTTCTACAAAATCATTATAAGTCTTGATTTCACTACGCTCACTGCCTAAAGGATATGCTTTTATATCAGCAAAAATCATATAATAACTATCTCTTGATATGCATTTAAAAAATTCTACTCCATTTAAAACACTAGTTGGAAAAAAGACTTGTTTTATGTCTCCATTTTCATGATATAAAAAATCTTCATAGTTTACTTCCCATACATAACTTAAAAAATCAATCCCATCTAATATCTTATATAGATAATTACTATATTCATTTCTAACTCTAATATCCAAGCCAATCATTTTATACTTGCTCCTTTCTTTGAATGAGTTTATCTTCTTCAGCCACAAGCCTAAGGGAAATATCTTTACGGTATGGGAATAAAATTCCTAGGCGGAAAGAAAAATCTAGAACTTTCTGAAATAATCCAATAAATAATAGTACCAGCTACAGCCCAACCTGAGGCTTTTCTTACTCCATCTTTCCACTCATGTTCATGTGGAAATTCATGACCAACACCCCCGTGATTATAGTCCGTATCTTTCTCAGCATTTCCATCGGAACCATACTTTCGCTCTTGCTTTACACTCCCATCGGGATTATAAAGCCGGCCTGTTGAATTTGGCTCTCCTTTAAGTGGTAAGCTATCACTATATTCTGCCCTTATACCGTTTGCTTGCCGATGTATTGCAGCCCTTTCCGTAGCAGATGCAGTCCTATAATAAGCAGCGGTTAATGCATCCATTCCTGCTATATCTTTGTCAGACCACCCCGCTGCTATTGCAGCATTTCTTTCATCTTGATCCCAATTACCATCGGGATCAATCCTACTTACAGGATTATTTCTGCAGTAGTTGTACAAATTAAGTGTCTGCGCATCGCCTAAGTCAATACAATTATCTTTTGTCAAAAACCTTCCCAATGCAGGGCTGTAGTATCTATTCTTCAAATAATACAAGCCCGTCTCGTCATCATAATAATATCCGGCGTATCTAAAGGGCTGTGCAAGTGTGCCGGAAGAGGAAAGCTGAGTCCCCCACGGGTCATAGCTGTACTGTGCCTGTATATTTCCATTATAATCCGTAATTGAAACAATGTCACCACGTAAATTATTATGATATATGTACGTCTGGTTGTTTTTCTTCATTCCAACTAAATTGCCACTGGCATCATAATAATAGCTTGCCAGGGTATTCCCGTTCACATCGCTTTCGCGCACCAGATTACCGGCGGCATCCCAATTGTAATTTGTGGTTTGTCCATTAACAGTTTTACTTTTCCTTAGGCCATTGAAATTGTAGGTATAAGTAGCCAACACACTGCTGTCTGACACTCTTTTGACCTGGGTCAGCCTGTCTTCTGCATTGTATATGTAAATATAAGTCCCGTCACTGGTCAGATTCCCGTTGTTGTCGTAGGTGAATCCGGCATTGGTTATCTGGTTCGCGCTATTATAGGTAAATGTCCTGCTACCTTTTATCGATAAATTGCCTGCCGCATCATACTGGTAACTTTCACTAATAGGACTGCCGCTCTTTGGGCTATAATACCAACCGGTCAGCCTCCCGTTATTATCATAGTAAAAACTGTCCCAACCGGCCCAGGATGAAATATTACTTATAGTTCCATCACTCTTATACTCATAAAGGAAACTGGTGTTACCCGGGAATCCAGGGTCTTGTATCGCCTTACACCAACCATTGGCGGAGTAATTTATATTTCTAACGTTAAGCTTCCCGGGATACCGAATCTGGAAAACCTGCCCGTTTTCGCCATAATGATAGGAAGTATTGGAACCATCAGGCATGGTTACGGATAATAACCTGTTGGTACTTCCATAAAAGTACTGTACAGTTCCGGTATTAGTGCCGGTATTAGTGCCGGTAACTGCCGTCAGGTTGTTACTTTTATCCCATTGATAATCTAACCGGTTCCCAAAGTTATCTATAGAATACTTAGTCCTTTCTGTACCGTCATAATCCCAAGAATAACTGCTGCCGTTCTGTTCCGTTACTCCTGTGAGATTATTAGCTCCGTCATAGGAATAGTTGAAATACCTGCCTCCGTCCAGTGTCTTTTTTGTGAGGCGGTCAGCGTTGTCGTAGGCATATGCAATGGACAGTCCATTGGGTAAAGCGACATTCGTCAAATTTCCTGCACGATCGTAAGTGTTTATTGTGCTCCTATTTAGCGGGTCTGTAAGGTTACCCAACTGGTTTAATGTGTTCGGGGCAAAGGATGTACGGTAAGTGTTGTCTGTGGAACCGGAACTCCTGGGATCCCGGGTAGCCGTCATGTTATCGGCTGAATCGTATGTGTAATAGCTACGGCGAGTTAATGGGTCGGTAACCTGTACCAGTCGGTCTAAATTGTCATAACCATAGTAAGTTGTGTGGTTAAGCGCATCTGTATTGCTTAATTCTGTCCCAATATTCTCGTTATAGGTATGAAGATTCTGCAAGGCAAGTGGGTCTTCTGTAACAGTAATGTAATTCCCTGCTGAATTGTAGGTATATTTTACACTATTGCGTGGCACAAGTCCTATCGAATCAAAGTATGCAACACCGTTCCCCTCTACAACAGCCATTATACGAGCGTAATTGGCATTTGCCGGTGCGTTCGCAATACCGGAGAGCTTCGTAAAGTCCTGGGTTCCAGTGACGCTGCCAGACCGGACTGTTGCTCCTGGTATTAGCTGATTGGCTGAGTCATAGTATTCCACCTTGATATAGGCCCCATTGCCGGCTAAACCATTGGTCTTTACCATCCCCGAGAAGCTCAGAGGTTCCCCTCCATAGGAAGGGACATCCTGATAAAGATATGAGGTCCCTTGTGTCGAAAGTTTAATTTGAAGCGAATTGCGCCCTCCCCAAACTGCTTCATTCTGGATTAAAAAGTAACAGTCGGGACTGGGACTCCAATAGTCCCACCCTCGTTCAAAGCTGCCGTTTTCTACAGAATTAAAGTCGCTTAACGTGTAACCTTCATTTGTATTTCCCGCATTTTCCAGTTGGAGCCCATCAAGCCATACAGTGCCGCTTCCATTGTAAAATCCTACATAAACGTCAACATTACTTCGTGCCGCCTGAGATGTCAGTATTTTATATGTAGAACCTGTACCCCAGAAGTACCAAGCCTCCCAAAAGTCTCCATAATCCAGCTTGATTATACCTCCGCCGGAGCCACCGGTATTTTGGACATTGTCAAGTTGAGTGTCTACTCTTAGAGTTAACTTATCACCATAATGAATACCGGATACTTTTTGATAAAACAAGTCAGTAATGGCTGTATTGCTGCTTATTTTGAGCGCGGAATTGCCATGGGAATTAAAGCCTTCCAATGTTGCAGTACCACTCTCTCCGACACGTGTCCAGCCAATTAAGCTTCCGCCTAGGCCGGGTAATTCAAAATTGCCGTTTCTAAGCAAGTTATAGCTTCCTGATGATCCCGGGTTGTATTCTACCACATTGCCATATTGGTCGTATTTCCTGCCGTTGGACTCCTTGATATCCGGATTGCTTGTAGAAAACAGGTTCCCTTTGTTATCATAACTGTGGTCTGTCTCCCTTCCGCTTCCGTCTACGACTTTTAACAACTGGTTGTATTGGTCGTAAGTCATGATCTGTACAATGTTGTTGGCAGGATTGCTGTCGACTGTTATGGTTTTATTGGTGATATTTCCTCGGCTGTCATATTGATATGAAGTGGTTCCCTTTGCATCCTGAGATGACATAAGATTGTTGCTGCTCCAAGTATACTGCCAGATATTTCCCACTGCATCCTGCTTCTTTAACAGGTTACCAGCTATGGGATCATGGTAATAAATAGAAACATGCCTCGCAGGGTCAGTTACAATCGTATCTAATTGATTATTCTGTAAAGTCTGGTCAAAAATAGTCTGGTAGATATCCTGTCCAGTGCTTCTTGCATCCTGAACTAGCTTTAGCTGTCCGCTATTGTTACAGGCATAAGTAGTAACCCGGTTTAGAGAATCTTTAAAGGAACTCAGATGTCCGTTTGAATCATAACCAAGAGTAAATATATTATTCTCCGGATCAGTTACTGAGATTAAATAATTGTTCAGATATGCTAAACGGTATGTGCGGTTTGCCGGGTCGGCTATGATTGTTACCTGGCCTGTCGGATTATAGGCAGAAGTCAGATTCCTTCCGGAGGGATCCCTGAGTTGTGAAAGCCGTCCATTGCCATCATAAATATATGTTGTTTTATTATTGTTCCGGTCAACACTTTGGGTAGGTTTCCCATATTGGTAAGTGTATATGTTTTGACTCTTATCGGAAATTGTATAGTTTCCAGGGGCTGTTTTTTGCAGCGTCAGATAAATACCTGGCGGAGAAGTATAGCCTCCACTCCCGTTTGGCGTAAAGATATATGCCGAACCATCGCCGTCATTGTATACCACACTTCCGTCCCTAGTTTCAACTAAGCTGGTATCAGAACCAAGATGCCAACCAATGCCTAAAGGCCCATTTCTACCATCGATTGAATTATAAGTGATGTTTTCTCCAATGGGTAAGCCACGGCCTGGGATGTTGAAAAGGGATTTGTTCATAATCAGGTTCAAGTTAAACGTGTTTACTGATGTGTCCCAACCTCCGCCCAGGCTTGCCGTGCTATAGTTCCAGTATGGCTGGATGCCGGTCCCCCACATATCGGTGGTGTATAAATTGCCGTCAAAACTCATTTTACAGGTTGTAGAATCGTCGATGGGCAGTGGCTGGTTGCTGCTGTAAGCTGCTTGGTGCTCAGCTAAACTACGGGCACGATTGGAGATGCGCAGGTCATCAATTAGGCCATTGCATTGAGTAGTACCATTCGTGTAGCAGCCAATACCCATATTTGCAGGCAAAGTTCCTACAGGATCAGCGTAAGCCACATCACTCTCGATCTGGCTTCCATTACTGCAAAGCCGAATAACCGAACCATTACCCGATATCATTATTTGATAAGTATTTCCAGCCGTTAAATAGTCATAAGCAGAACCAGTATAAAAATGTGTGCCTGCGGATTT
>JAEZCO010000004.1 GCA_023433505.1 Bacillota bacterium
GGTTCAGGACAAAACGCCCCGCCTACTTTCAACTTTGTCTGAAGCTAACGTTTTAAAGTAGAAAAATCAAATCGTCCAAAGTCCTGCTTATAGTTGGGCTTATTAATGTATTCCTATTTTACAAACATGCTCTCCATTGCCTTCCAAAAATCGTAGGATTGTTAATTCGGCTATATTTTCCCATGGTCTAAGTGCATTTTACGGAAACTCAAGCTTTATTTTTTTTATTCTTACAAAAAATTAGACTTAGGAAGATACGGGGACGAAGACACGGGGACGGTTCTTCTGTTGTCTTTCCTTAGCAAGACAGAAGAACCGTCCCCGTGTCTCCCGTTGGTTAGTTGAAGATTTGACCTGTGTTTGCCACCCGTTTCTCTTTGACAAAGGATCAGTAGAAATTGACGGCGTGGCTGACAAGACGGCCATTTTCATAAATCAGCTTGCCGGAAAGAAACCTGCCGTCCTCCAGCCAACGCAGAAAGATTTTGTCCCCTTCCCATAGGTTGAGCTTCGGCACTTCGCTGTCGTCGATCCATTCCAGGTTACCTTCGGGTGAATCAATTATTTCGCCTTCAAAATCAGTAACAATAAACAAAAAGACATAGTCGTCTTCAAAACTGTCAAACAGCGGAAACGTCAGAAGACCCCGCCAAAAAAGACTTTTGACGGTGAGGCCGCTTTCTTCGTAAACCTCCCGGATAACGCACTCTTCCGGCGTTTCTCCCTGCTCCATGTGACCGCCTAAACCATTCCACTTGTCCAGATGGATATCATTGTGCTTCTTTACCCTGTGAAGCATAAGGGTTTTGCCGGCTTTCTTTATGTAACAAAGCGTTGTAAGCGCCATAAAATCACCTCGCGAAAAGTATTTCCGTTAACCATTGTTACCCAATGAAGGCTTCATGATTCAGGAATTGGTGCGGCCATTTTTATATAAATAAAACTGGCCTGTATCTATAATGCAATTCTTTTCTAGATTTGTAAACATTAAATTTATTTCTCGGGGGATTCTAATCATGAAAAAGCTTCGGAGAGGTAATGAACGATTTGGATAATGGAAACTGGCTGGAATTTGAAGAGGAAATCATCCACAGGAACAGGTTCTTTCCCAATGGAGATATTGTCAGGAAAATCGATGGATTACTGGATCAGATTGAAAGCACAATTGCCGTTGCCAAAGGAAAAAAGCTCTTCCGGGCAAGGCAAATCGCACTGAAGGACATAAAACGAATGGATGGTCAGGTATGCGGCTATGATGAGAAGGGTTCCTTTTCTCCAGGCTCCGATATAACCATTGCAGGCCGGGCCAACCCCAGCAAGATTCCATATCTCTATGTTGCAATGGATGAATATACTGCGGCGGCAGAAATCAAACCTTCCCTAAAGGATTTTATCAGTGTTGCCCAGCTTGAAGCCAATGAGGATTTGAAGCTGGCAGATTTTATTTTTAAAGAGAACCCCGGTGAAAAGAGGGATCTGGAATTATTGCGCAATAACATTTCGCTTTCTTATTCCGTCGTCGTCGACAAAAGCAACAGCGAAGGCTATATCCCGACACAGTATATTGCCGAATATATAAAGCATAAGGGGCTGGACGGCATTGCATACATGAGCCTGCAGGCGTATGGAGGAATAAATATTGCCTTATTTGACGAGAGGAAAGTAACCTTTGTCAGGTCAAAGGTTTTCCAGACCCACAGTATCAGGTACAATATCGTTGAAATTTCGGATAAGGGAGAAGCCGGCACATTGCAGCTCCCCGGAGCGCAAGGCGACTGGACAAAAGAGCAGATGGAAAATGTAATGGAGAGCATTAAGAATAATCACATGGGCTAAACGGCATATAATCAAAGATGGAAAGCTGCAAAGGCTTGTCTGAAAGCTTTTCCCGCAGAATGGGATTTCCCAGGACATCGCCGCCGGTGTATTTGCCGCTGCAGGTAATAAAAAATTTCGCTTTCTTAAGTGAAATCCCCATTTGTGAAAGGGTTTCATGGGTCAGCCTGCGGTATCGCCTTACCTGGAGGATCTTTCTGGCCGATGTTACACCGATGCCGGGCACCCTGATAAGGAGTTCATAATCCGCGATATTTACTTCCACCGGATACAAGTTGAGGTTTCTAAGCGCCCAGCCTGCTTTGGGGTCCAACCCCAGATCAAAGTTGGGATGTTCTTCGGGGGCCAGCTCATCTGCCTTGAAACCGTATAATTGCACCAGCCGGTCGGCCTGATACAGCCGGCGCGCTCTCCATTTGGGGGTTGGAGCCGAAGGGAGGTGCTCATAATCCTGAACCGGGTTGAACGGGGAATAATATACCCTGCGCAAATCATATTTCTTGTAAACAGCTTCTGCCAGCGATATCAGCACCCTGTCGGATTCGCACATGGTCCCTACCATGACCTGCGTAGTCTGGCCTGAACGTGCGAATTTCCTTGCATTAAGGCTTTTTTCCAGTCTGGATTCCTTTATTTTTTCATTGATATAGGCCATGGGCCGCAGAATGCTGGTTTTATTCTTCTGCCGGGCAATCAATGCATACCCTTCGCTTTTGGGAAGCTCGATATTGACGCTTAACCTATCGGCAAGATAGCCCGCTTCTTCGATCAATTTGGGGTCTGCGCCCGGCATTATCTTGGCATGGATATAGCCTTTGTACCCATATTCCTTCCGCATCCTGCGCAGGGTTTCCACAATCAGCTCTTCCGTATAGTCCGGATTCCGATAGATTGCCGATGTCAGAAAAACGCCATGCCCGTTGCTTTTCCCTGTTTCTACGGCAATTCTGGCCATTTCGCCGGGGGAATTGGTATATCTTCTACTGCAATCCCTGCTGGAGCGGCAGGTGCAATAAGCACAATTAAAAATACAGTCATTGGACATAAAAAGCTTTGGCACTTTGGGGGGAGAGGGCGGGGCATGAATATTCCGTATGTCCGGGCTGCCGGCATAATAGCCGTTAGCCAGCGCATCATCGTCGGAAATATCGAACTTTGCAGATTCATGCATCATTTTCAGCTTTTCTTCAAAGGACACGTCCTGTTGAAACAAAAGATTGGCCATAGTCCTCACCGCCAAATTATAGGATATGGCCCTATGATACTACATTGCAAACAAAAAGTCAAACATATGTTCGGTATTTTGCTCTTGATACTATGTATTGTCAAGAAGCTTATGGTAAGCTTCCAGCACTTCAATCAACCTTTCGGCGTCTCCGCCGTGATCGGGGTGATATTTCATGGCAAGTTCCCTGAATCTGGTTTTGATTTCCGTAAAGCCTGCTCCGGGCATAAGGTTTAAAACAGATAACAGCTCCGGGTCGTAAATGTCTTTACCGGTTATGCCGTTCTCTTTATATTTTAAAAAGAAGACCGTATAAAAATATTCTTCGACGATTTCCTTGTAGCGCGGCTTATCCATCTGGATGAGGGTAAATAACGGGTATTTCACTCCCATATCTTTTTCGTTTTTTGTGGAAAAAAACTGATCCCAAACATAGAGCTTTCGATTCGCGGCATTTACAGCATTGCCGAACCGGATTCTTTCCTCCACCTTTTTCAGGTTTCGCAGCTTGCGCTTTAGCTCATCATAATCCATCCCAATCACCTTCTTTTCTGATTGTACAGATAATTTACGCTTATGTCAAAAACACTTAAAATGCCATGCGTAATTAAAAGTAAATATGATAAAATATATAAAAGAAGAAGGTGAAGAAATGGATGAATTGAGGTCAATCCTATCGGAAAGCAGTAATATTGTTTTCTTCGGAGGCGCCGGAACATCAACGGAGAGCTTAATACCGGACTTCAGAAGCGAATCCGGCATCTATAAAACGAAAAATGGATATGCATATCCTCCCGAAACCATGCTGAGCCATACGTTTTTTATCAATCACACCGAAGATTTTTTTGAATTTTATAAGTCTAAAATGATCTATAAGGATGCGCAGCCTAACCCGGCGCATTTGGCCCTGGCAAAGCTTGAGCGGCTGGGAAAGCTAAAGGCTGTGATAACACAGAATATTGACGGGCTGCACCAAAGGGCCGGCAGCGTGAACGTCCTTGAGCTACATGGTTCGGTACATAGAAATTACTGTATGGACTGCGGCGAAAACTATGACCTTGCATATATCGTAAGCAGTCCGGGTATCGTTCCGGTATGCAGGAAATGCAGCGGTATAGTAAGGCCGGATGTGGTGCTTTATGAAGAGCAGTTGGATGAAGAAATACTTGACAGGGCAGTATCCTGCATCCAAAAAGCCGAAATATTGATCGTTGGCGGTACATCGCTTGTTGTATACCCTGCGGCAAATCTGATTCATTATTATAGCGGTGACAAGCTGATACTCATTAACAAGGCGGTAACTCCTTATGACGGAAGGGCAAATATTGTAATCCACGATAGTATAGGGAAAGTATTGAAGGCTGCGACGGAGTTTTCCCATTGAGATCCCTCGTTCCTGTACTCCTCGTGATGATATTCTACATGAATCACACCGGACGATAAAATCGGGACGATTTGCCTGAATTCCACCTTTGAATTTAATCGGTTCAGTATAAATTCCGGACAATTGGAGATAATTTATATGAATAAAAATATTGGGGAGTGATACTATGGAAAACAGGTTTAAGGTTGCAGATCTCAACAATGACAAGCAGGCTATGGAAATGATATCTTCCTTTGAAAGGGAGCTCACGCAGAAAACCGGTAAAAAAATCGTCCTCATCGCATATGACAGCTAAACGCAGAGAGCTCCATACAAAAATATTTTTTTAGCAGCAGCAGCCACATGGGAAACCATGTGGCTTTTATTTGAGAAAAATGGTATATTGTTTCTGAAGGGGTAGGATTTTGTCTCTGATTTTTAAAGAGGCTTGAGGAGCGAAAAACTAAGGTTGGTGGCTCATTTTTTCCAGAGTCCGGTCCCAAAAAAAGATTCGAGAGGAAAGAATAGAATGATCAAGCATATTGTGATGTGGAAGCTAATGGATTTTGCAGAAGGCTGCAGCAGAAAGGAAAACGCATTAAAGATAAAGACTATGCTGGAGGGTCTGAAAGACAAAATAGTGCAGATTGTAAAACTGGAAGTGGGGATCAACCTGAATGATTCCGCTATGGCCTTTGATGCCGTCCTTATTTCCGAGTTCGAGGACCTGGACAAACTGGAAATCTATAAAAATCATCCGGAGCACGTCAAGGTAGCGGATTTTGTTGCAAAGGTGCGGCAGGACAGGGCTGTTGTCGACTATGTGATGGAGGAAAAATAATAAATAAACCGGCTTTGGGAATAATCAAATATAACGAGGCGACAAAAATTTCCCCCACCTCTATAGGTGGAGGGTACCGAATTGGCTTTCAGGCGGTGAGCATATCTCCCGCCCGGAATGCATGTGCGACCAGCCTCGTTGAAACTCCGCAGCGGTAAGGAAATTTGGCTACAACCGACAAATTTCTCTTTGAATTAGGTCGTTATAACTACTCCGTAAAGCACTGATTCTGGAGAGTTTTAAATTTATTGGAAATATTTCTATGATTTATATTTACATAAGTGCAATTATTTACTATAATTGTAAACAAAAACAGAACTTGCACTACCGGAGAAAAGCCATGTATAAAAAAAACTATCTTCATGTTTTATTTACGATTGAAGATATAACCGTACGGGATGGAAAATTCGACTTTGATAAAGTCTTAGACGGTTCTTATGACTTTAATGTAAATGATGTTTCCATTCTATATGAGCTGGTCCATACCATTGAGACCCTGGCTGCTTCCAGGGACATACTCATATGCATGCAGCAAAGCGACTCAGTCCTCAAGGAGTTCAAATATCAGTATAATGATAAAATATATCAGGTAAGCCGCTTTTACAGTAACGATGAAAACACCTTCATCACGGGCAATCCGTCTGCCGCTGATGAAGATTATGTACCGGAACAGGAATTGATGAATCAGATCGATGAGAAATGCAAAGTCATCATGCATCGATTAAACAAGATTTATGAGGAGAGATCCAGAATAAATTCGGCGGGTTGACAGTTTTATTGCATATCCGGACAAATATTTTGCCTCCATTATGACAAACTAATAGTACTACTGCAAAGCATTTTAAACATTTTTACGGGAATAACGCACTAAAGTGTTTGCGCTATTTCTGTAAGATGCATTACTAAGTGCCTGTTTCGCAGCAGTCTTGGCGAATGAGTTTGTTTGCCATGCTTATGTGCAGTGAAAATATAGCTTGTGCAAATATTTTCGCTGTTCCCAGGTAAATGGAGGAATCAATGAAAGTTGCAATTATCGGCGCAGGCGTATCAGGATTGGCCTGTGCCTTAGAGCTCAAACAAAGGGGGATAATGCCGACGGTATTCGAAGCCAGGGGCAGAGTTGGCGATGCAATGTGCACCAGTTGCATTACCCTTCAAATATTTACCCGGCCTTTCCAGGACTATTTTCAATATATCTATAAAAGATATGGCCTTGAATTGAAGCCTTTATATGAAATCAACCGGTTAATCATGCATTCGCCCCATAAAACGGTAAGCATTTCAGGGAAGTTCGGCTATTCCATGAAACGGGGAATTGACCCGGAATCCATTGAAAATCAAATTGCCGCCAGGGCCGGCGTGGATATTTTATTTGACCGGTATACGGAATTATCCCAGTTGGAAGATAAATTTGACAAAATTGTGGTGGCTACCGGAAATAATGTAATCCCAAACCGACTGGGTGCCTGGACCGACACATTTACTGCGATGGCTCGTTTTGCGACGGCCCTTGGGGAGTTTGACCCCGGAACGCTGGAAATATGGTTTGATACCAGGTATGCAAAAAATGCATTTTGCTACATGGTGCCTCTCAGCAATAAGCAGGCATCCATCGTACTTTGCGTCGATAATATATCCAACCGTGAAATTGACGTCTATTGGAATGAATTTATCGAAACGGAAAAAATAAAATATAAGATCATTGAGGTAAGGGACGGGCAGCATAGATGCGGAGACGTCAATCCCTATAATGTGGGCAACGTGTATTTCACGGGGAATGCGGCAGGGCTTACCGACAATTTTGCCGGCTTTGGAATATTCAATGCCATTGAAAGCGGCTTGCTTGCGGCCGGTGCAATTGCAGAAAATCTCGACTATAATAAGCTGATCCGGCCCATCCGCAAAGATATTGCAGCTATCCGGGAATACCGCAAGGCGGTGAATTTTTTTGAAAACAAGGATTATGACCATCTTCTTTCATTTCTGAAATTACCCCTCATCCGGCAGTATATATATAACAACCCTTTTTTCAAAGTATCCCAGGGAAAGCGCGTATTTAAAGCCTTGAACAGGTTTTATAGCCGGAGGCAAGAATAAATATCGAACGTATGTTTGCGTGCGGCCAAATAATGTGATAATATTATAAAAGAAAATATGTTTGCCAATTAAGGCTTACCGGGAGGGCTTTTATGGATTTGATGGAAAAATTGAAAATACTTGCTGACAGCGCAAAATATGATGTTTCCTGCGTATCCAGCGGCAGCTCCCGTAAAAACACCCCGGGGGGAATCGGCAGCAGCTTTAGTGCCGGCATTTGCCATAGTTTTTCAAGTGACGGGAGATGCATTTCCCTTTTAAAAATCCTTATGTCAAACAGCTGTATCTATGACTGTGCCTATTGTGTGAACAGGTCGTCCAATGATATTCCCCGCAGCACCTTTACCCCGGAGGAAATCGTGGAGCTCACCATTAATTTTTACCGGCGGAACTATATTGAAGGGCTTTTTCTGAGTTCGGCCATTGTTTCAAGTCCCGACAAGACCATGGAGCTCATCACCAAAATCGTGAAAACGCTGAGGGAAGTGCATAAATTCAACGGCTATATCCATATCAAGGCCATACCGGGCGCCGATTCCGCCTTGATCCGGGAAGCCGGGACCTATGTGGACCGTATGAGTGTCAACATCGAGCTCCCTACCAGCCAGGGCCTGAAGCTGCTGGCACCCCAAAAAAACAAGGAAGCCATTTTGACGCCTATGGGATTCATTCATTCAAAAATTACCGAGAACAAGTCGGACAGGAGCCGGTTCAGGAATGCCCCGCATTTTGTCCCGGCAGGCCAGAGCACGCAGCTGATTATAGGAGCCACTCCCGACCATGACCGGGAGATACTGAAACTGTCCGAGGGCTTGTATAGGCGATTTGCCATGCGGAGGGTATTTTTTTCGGCGTATGTGCCTGTTTCAAAGCATCCCGCCCTTCCCCAGCTTGTCAGGCCCCCGCTTCTGAGGGAGCACCGTTTGTATCAGGCGGATTGGCTTTTACGGTTTTACGGCTTTAAGGCGGACGAGCTGCTGGACGATGTGCACAGGGATTTTGACACACAGCTGGACCCCAAATGCGACTGGGCCATACGGAATTTGCATTTCTTTCCTGTGGAAGTCAATAAAGCCGATTACCTGGTACTGCTGAGAGTACCCGGCATCGGGGTGCGCTCAGCCCAGAGGATCATCAGCGCCAGGAGGGTCCAGGCGCTGGATTTTCCGGATATCAAAAAGCTTGGGGCAGTATTGAAGCGTGCAAGGTATTTTATTACCTGCAAAGGGAAATACATTGATAAATTGGAAATGGACGAGGCTTTCATAAGACAGAATCTTCTGGCGGACAGGAGCAGACTCCCTGCCATAGACAGCGGCTTCACACAGCTGACCTTTTTGCCCCCGCTGCCGATGCTGCAGCTTCCGACCCTGGAGGAAGCCAATGCCAGTCTTACAGGAGAATTATAATGCTGGTCTATGTTTATGACGGATCTTTTGAAGGCTTGCTGACGGCCATCCATATAGCTTACTACAGCGGCAGGTTTCCTGACCGCATGGAATGCAGCCATAACCTGCAGCAGAACATACTGGATGAGTATGTCCATATAAATACTGAGCCGGAAAAAGCGGAAAAAGTGTATAAATCCATCCGGAACAAGATTTCTGCAGACTCTCTGAGGCAAGTGTATAATGTCTTCCTCTCTGAAGAAGCTGAAGCCGGCACCTTGGTTTATCATTACCTGCGGTTCGGCTGGAAGGTGGGACCCAAAGTCGACCTGTATCTGACGGACGACAGGGTGTTCAAGGTTCTTGACATCAGCCGCAGAGTGGAGCATGAGAGGCATAAAATGCTGGGATTCGTAAGGTTCAAGCTTCTGGAGGGAAACATTTACTATGCCCCCATAAAGCCCGACAATAATCTGGTTGAGCTGCTTGCACCCCATTTTGCAGAGCGCCTGAGCGATCAGAACTGGATCATTCATGATGTGCGGAGAGAGGTTGCCGCGCTTTTTAACAAAAAGGACTGGTTCGTATCCGAATTCACGCTGAGCCGGCTTCCGGCCGTAACCAGCGAGGAAGCGGATTATCAGAAGCTGTGGAAAGAGTTTTTCAATACGATAGCAATTCCCAGCAGAAAAAATCCCAGGCTCCAGAGGCAGTTGATGCCCAAACGCTACTGGGAGTATCTAACGGAAAAATGGTAAAAAACCCATCGAATTATTTTTTTGCAGCGTAAGCCTTGATTTATGGTATAATGAAAAATATAAATGCATGGATGAAGGTGTAATTTCCCATATGAATTTTGAAAATCCAGTCGTTGAGACGGTCTTTCAGAAGCAGGGGAAGTCATATTTTCAGTGTCCACGAGTCAATTGCTGTAACTAATGGACAGGAAAGAAGGGTTTGATTTGTATTCCAGGAATGAAGACTTTTACGACGGTGAGGGCTGTTTAAGGAAGCCGGGTGAGAGTTTTTACGACGGAGAAGGCATATTGAGAGAGCCTGGTGAGGACTATTTTGATTACCAGGGCTATCTGAGAAGCCCCAGCGAGGCTTTTATCGATAGCCAGGGCTTTGTCCGGAATAGTGGAGAATGCTTTTTTGACAGCAAGGATATATTGCGTGAAGGATAAAACTAAATACGGATACAAATATAGCTTTTCGTATAGATTTCTAAAAATGCAGTCCTGCAGCGCCGGCATTTTCAGAAAAACGGGGAAGTACTATTTGCAGTACGCCTAAATAGAATTCCACAGTTTCTGAGAATTATCAAGGATCGTATCCTGTCATTCCGAACGCAGTGAAGAATCTTTGCCAAGATCCTTCGTTGCGCTCAGAGATGACCTTTTTGATGCTTTACTCATTTTTAAAAGCTCAAAACATTTTCCGTTTTGCAAGTACTAAAACGGAAGCACCGGAGATGACAGTAACAAATCCAAAAATGATAGCAAATGCATGGGGGTAATTTTCAAAGCCAAAGGGCAAATGGACGTTCATTCCGAAGAAGCTGGATACCATGGTGGGTATGGCCATGACGATGGTAACCGACGTCAGGAATTTCATCACGATATTCAGGTTGTTGGAAATCACGGAAGCATAGGCATCCATGGTCCCTGTCAAAATACTGCTGTAAATGTTGGCCATTTCAATGGCCTGCTTGTTTTCTACGATGACATCCTCCAGCAGGTCCAGGTCGTCTTCGTACTTTTTCAGCATATCCAGCTTGAGCATTTTTTCCAAAACGATTTCATTGGCTTTCAGGGATGTTGAAAAGTAGACAAGGGACTTCTCAAGCTTTAAAAGCTGAATCAATTCCTTGTTTTTCAAGGACCTGTGCAGATCATTTTCAATCCTGCTGCTGGCTTTGTCAATATACTTGAGGTATTGCAGGTATTGGGCGGCATTTTTATACAGGATCTGCAGGACAAACCGGTTTTTGAACTGCGTATAGAAGGCCTTGATCCTTTTTTTCTCAAAATCCTTGATCACTGTATTTTCTTTCAAACATACGGTGATGATCTGTTCCTTCAATAATATGATGCCAAGCGGAATTGTCGCATAAAGATTGGTATTCCCGTCTTTGTCAATAACCGGAACGTCAACGATAATCAATATTTGACCGTTATCATGTTCAATACGCGCACGTTCTTCTTCGTCAAGCGCGGCCCGCACGTATTCGGACTCTGCGCCCAGCTCCGTGCAGATTCTTTGAATTTCCTCTTCATTGGGATTGACCAGGCTTACCCAAACACCTTCTTCAAGGTTGTCAAGATGCGTAAGCTCGTCATTTGTCGTCTTAAATATCTGAAGCATTCAACTCACCCTCTCATTAATATTTCTTTAAAGGATGAATTCTATTAGCCTATTCCTCAAGAGGATGCAGCAGGTTTGAGGCGGCAGGATAAAAGAACCCATCGACTGGTAAATATGCTGGTCTATGATAATTACCAGGGTCACTATCCAAGATACCACCTCCAATAATCTCAGTTTATGCGAAAACCGATGCTTTCGCCATCAAAATCTAAAAAACCCCTTCACATAACAAGTGAAGGGGTCTACCTGCAACCCGACGTATCCCGCCCTCACTCGTTGAGTTTTAGCACTGTACGGCTTTGGAATGCTTTCATCCAGCTGCATTAAGTAAAACCTTATTCCGGTAGTACCTGTTAACCCCTGGGCATCTCTCGATGGGGCAGGGCAGCAGCGTGTATCCGTATAGTAACCTCACCTAACAAGGCTATTTAATTCTTCTTTATTATACTCCTTGATTTATTCCTTTTCAACATAAATTTACTCAAAAATGATTAATTTTAAGCAAAATATGCCGAATTGGATTTTTATTGGCATTTAAGTCAGATTAAAGGCGTATAACTTTGATTTGTTAAGGAATACTTTGATAATTGGCATTCGAATTCCTTTGCAAGGATGTCATTTTTCCAATTTACAATTATTCAAAACTTTCCTATTGACGTAACGATAATTTATCTGCTACAATAGTAAAGCGCGTTAAACATGATTGGCGCGAATATTTGGCGGCGTAGCTCAGTTGGCTAGAGCATGCGGTTCATACCCGCAGTGTCGTTGGTTCAAATCCGACCGCCGCTACCAAAGCAGAGCTTGTTACGCAAGCTCTGTATAATGTAAAGCTCGTTCACGGGCTTTGTATAAAGCAGAGAGGTAATAGCTGTCTCTGCAACCAAGGCCCATTGGTCAAGCGGTTAAGACACCGCCCTTTCACGGCGGCTACAGGCGTTCGAATCCCCTATGGGTCACCATTTGTTTTAAAAACGGGAGCTTAGCTCAGCTGGGGGAGCACCTGCCTTACAAGCAGGGGGTCATAGGTTCGAGCCCTATAGTTCCCACCAAGAAAAAGGGTTTCAAGATTTTAAAATCTTGAAACCTTTTTTCTTGTAAAAACAAGCAAACCGGTATCACAAATTTCACCGACAAGGCCGCAAAGAAACGGCAAAGTAATTTTTGAGGCATTTCTTCCGTATTATCCCTCACACTTCCTCTGTGAGCGCCTTTTTGTACTCGTCAAGCAGCTTTAACTGCGCCTGGGTTACAGTGGGATATCTCAGCTTCAGGTTTTTGAGGGTTTGGATGATGATTTCGGAAATAACAAGCCGCGAATACCATTTTTTGTCCGAAGGCACCACATACCAGGGAGAATGCTTCGTACTGGTTTCTTTTAACGCATCGGAATAGCACGACTGGTATTGATCCCAGAAAGCCCTTTCCTTTATGTCCGCATCGGAAATTTTCCAGTTCTTCGACTTGTTTTCGATGCGCTCCATCAGTCTTTTCTTTTGTTCATCCTTCGAAATGTGAAGAAAAATTTTTACCGGGATAATTCCATTTTCAAAAAGGTATTTCTCATAGTTTCTTATCTGATGATAACGCTCCTGCCATATATTTTCAGTGATCCTGTCCTTGGGCAGCTTTTGTGTGCCGATCAGGTCATGGACTCTGACCACCAGCACCTCTTCATACCAGGAACGGTTGAATATGCCGATACAGCCTCTCTCGGGGAGCCTTTTGGAAGCCCGCCAGAGATAATCGTGGTCCAGCTCTTCAACGGACGGCTGCTTAAAGCTGCTGACCTGTGTCGCCTGAGGATTCAAGCCGGTCATTACATGCCGGATGGCGCCGTCCTTACCTGCGGTGTCCATGCCCTGGAACAGGATCAGCAGGGCGTATTTGTCCTGTGCGTAGAGTTTTTCCTGCTGCTCGGCCATAAGTAAAACATTGGCGGCAAGGGATTCCTCCGCTTTTTCCTTTGACTTGAACTTTCCCGTAGAATCGGTTTTGATTTCAGACAGATCGCATTTTCCTTCCTCCGGTACGATAAACCTTGAAATATCCATCGTGGTCCTCCTTTTTATAACGACCTAATTCAAAGAAAATTTGTCGGTTATAGCCAAATTTCCTTACCGCAGAGGAGTTTCAACGAGGCGGAGATATGCTCACCGCCTGAAACCCAATTCGGTACCTGCCACCTTGAGGTGGGGGATATTTTTGTCGTCTCGTTATATTTTATATCTTTGAATATATTCCTTTTTTTCACAAAAATAAACCCTCAATTTTTATTTTCGATACGAGAATAAAAAATTCGGGAGAGTAAAATTTTTACGGTTTCAGAAGAATAGAAACGGCGCTTGATTTCTGATACTTTTTTATAAAAATGAAGTATAATGAGATAAGACGACTGAGGGGGTGGGTAATATATATCTTTTTGAGTTGACGCAAATGATTCAATTTCTCATTGTGCTATTTATTGCCATCTTTCTGGTCTATGGCATTTGTCGCAATTTCCGGTTACCCGGAATTTTTATAAAGCGCACCAGGGAAAGAAACACTTTCAGGCTGGCTATTCTTTACATGCAGAGCCTTTATTCCGCTGATATCCTGTCTTTTCATAAATACAGGATATGGATGATCTATCGAATTCCTTAATAGCATTAATATTCGGTGTCTTGGACTACGATTAAAGGAGATGTGAGCATATGACATTTACTATATTAATGTTTTCCATTTTACTATTCTTTGTTATATTTGATTTGTTTAGCAGAAAGAAAATGAATAAAAAACTTAAAGAAATGATTGCCGGCAGTTGGGCCGAAATACCCGGAGAAACGCTGACTGAAAGGGATGTATCTTCCATTTCAAGCTATTATACCAATCGGCGGACGCATTGCTCCAGTGGAATTGATATCGACGACATTACGTGGAACGATCTTGAAATGAATAAGATTTTTCATAGAATAAACAATACTCTTTCAACCGTCGGGGAAGAGTATCTGTATAATCTTTTGCGCCACCCTGCTTCAGAGAGCGAATTGCGGGAAAGGAGGCGCCTGTGTAATTTGTTTCAAAAAGAAGAAACCCTCAGGGGAAAACTGCAATTTTTATTAGCCAGGCTTGGTAAGACAAGATGTCTGGATATTACGGATTATTTATATGGCAATGAGGCCAGGTACAAGAATAAATTGCTGTATTATCTGTTGGCTGGAGTATTACTGTTTTCTACGGCGTTTATGGTATTGGTCAATATAAAAATAGGGGCTGCCGCTCTGGCATTGTCACTGATAACCAATGCAACTGTATATTACAGGATTAAAAATACCTTTGAATACAGGTTTATGCCTCTAAGCTACATTATTCAAATGATCGGCACTGCAAATAAACTAATGAAGCTTGAAATACCTGAACTGCAGGCATACCGGACAAAGCTTTCCAGGGCCTTAGGGAAAGCAGGAAAAATCGGCAGAAAGGGTTTCGGCTTGTTGACCAAAGCGCAGAATCCCATCACTGAATATGTGAAATCATTATTGTTTGCCGAGCTGATTGTATTTGAAAACTGTCATAACTGGGTGATCGAATACCGGGATGAGATAAAAGAAATCTATGAGACTCTGGGTTACCTGGATTCAATGATCTCGGCCGCATCTTTCAAAGAGTGCTTGGACATCTGCTGCGAGCCGGAATTTATCAGCGATCCTGAGGGGAGAATACGGATAAACTCGGTGGATATATATCATCCTTTAATTAGCGAGCCGGCTACAAATACCTACAGCTTTGATCAGCCTGTTCTTATTACAGGGTCAAACGCATCAGGAAAATCAACGTTTCTAAAGTCTGTTGCAATCAATGCCATACTAGCGCAGACCATAGCTACCTGTACGGCAAGAGAGTTTCAAATGTCCAGGTGCAGTATATATACCTCCATGGCGTTAAAAGACAATCTCGAAAATCGTGAAAGTTATTTTGTAGTAGAGCTGAAATCTTTGAAAAGGATAATCGATGCCGTAAACTCGGGGATACCCTGCCTATGCATTGTTGATGAGGTATTGCGAGGGACCAACACTGTAGAAAGGATAGCCGCTTCCTCAGAGGTATTGGCTTCGCTGGGGAATAAGAAATGCATATGTCTGGCTGCGACTCATGACATTGAATTGGCGTCAATACTTGAAGGAATCTATGAAAATCATCATTTCCGGGAGGAAGTAACCCAGGATAATCACATCATGTTTGATTATATCCTTTATCCGGGAGTAAGCGATACCATGAATGCCTTGAAACTGCTGAAAATAATGGGATATGACAGCCGTATCGTCAATAAGGCCAGGGCCCGGTCCGACAAATTTTTACGGGAAGGGGTGTGGGAAAAGGTCAGTTCTTTGGAAGGACGGAAGTCATAGCTGGACGCCATAAGCAAGAGACCATGCTTCCATCAATTGTAAATGCAGACGCTTCAAATTTTTATGGCAGTATGCACCAACCCGTCTGTCTCTGCTGTGAAACTCTCCTGAGTTTTACACTGGGGTGTGTTAAGCACGTCTGTCATAGCGAGCGCAACGCAGTGGAGCGCGGCAATCTCAAAAGGCAATATTGTCAAGGAAGCATCTTGTAAATAGATGAGTTTGCCGCACAAAAAAGGAGCTCTCCCAAAACAATCTGCCATCCAGAGCGAAAAAGAGGATCCTGCATTCAAAAAAAACGGGCAATTGCCCGTTTTTTTGAAGCTTCCTCGACCATTTTACGGTTTCGGAATGACAGCTTTTATTTTGAGACAGCCCCCTCTTTTCCCCGGGTATTCCGAAAGGTTAAATTACCCCTACGTTTTTTAAGTCATTAATAACTTTGTTCAAAGAGTCAATCCGGGTATTCTGGACGGAGAGAATTTCGTCCAGGGCCGCTTTATAAGCTTCGGCGTCCTTATTTCTCCGGGCAACCCTCAGATCGACGGATTCCTTGAATATGTCGCCCTTGGTCTCCACAAGCAGCTTCTTATCCGCTACAAGAAGGTCAACAGACTGCTTGAGCGCATCAATCTGCTCTTGTGTAATATCCTCCTCGCTTTTCAACAGGTCTTTCACCCTTTGCTTGGCTTCCTTATACAGAGAGGCTGCTTCCTGCCTTAATTTGGAAAGCTCTTCCCTGTTTGCCTTTATGGTGTCAAGCTGGGTTTTATATTCTGCCTTAAAGTCCTTTATTCCGCTTAATTTCGCCTGCCTGTCAGCCTTTACTGTTCCTTCGGCATATGCCATGGTTCCTGTAAGCAGTAATCCTGCAACAATGATCAGAGCAAGTAATTTTTTCATAAAAATCCCCTTCCTTTCAGCTTATTTTGAAGCTATTCAAGATCCGAATCCTTCAGATCCTCCAATTCGTCCATACTTTTAAACAATTCATCCAGTTTCTTGTCCATTTCCTTTAATATTGCAGCCTTATCTACGCTTGCAACGACATTGTCCGATTTTGCCACAATACCGGTGTCGGTTTTGGACTTATTATCCGCTTTGTCGGTACTTTTGGCATCTGTATAGGTATCATCTGCCAAGGTACCGTCCTGCTGAGCTTCACTGCTTTGTGCCTCACTGGCGTCCGCCGTGGATTCAATCACGGTGCTTTCCGTCTGTGTTCCCCTGTCCGAACCGGGGGAGAGACTGTCCTGTTTCTGACCGCAAGCAGTAAAAGTTAACAACAGACCGGATAGTATTAATGTTGCAAAGGCCCTTTTCATACTGCCCTCCTTTCGTTCAACCTGTAATCTCACCGATCCTGTAATTACAGAGTAAACCCCAAATGTAAACCGCAAATACGGCAAATTGTAAAAAGATTGTAAAAATTCTTTCTATACCTTCGGAAGTTCAAACATGATTTCCGTACCCTTTCCGGCCTCACTGGAAGCCCGGATACTCCCGCCGTGCAGTTCCACCAGGCTTTTGGCGATATTCAGGCCCAGGCCGGTTCCGCCCTTTGCAGATTGCCGGGACTTGTCCACCCGGTAGAATTTTTCAAAAATAAAGGGCAGATCCTCCGGAGGTATTCCTATTCCATTATCGGAAACAGTAAAACGCATTTTTTGATCAGACTCCTCAATACGGACGCTGATCCTGCCGTCAATGGGAGAGTACTGGACGGCATTGCCGATAATATTTGTCAGTATCTGCTGTAGCTTATCCCTATCGGCGGAGACTACTGCCGAATCGTCACACTGCAAAGAGAAGCCGATCCTCTTTTCATCCGATAAGCTTTTAACGCTGTCAATAACAGAATTTACAACCTCATATGCCTTCAGCCTTTCTTTGGATAGAGCCATGCTGCCGGACTGTATTTTTGCAAGCTGAAGGATATCGCTTGTCAGGCGCGTCAGGCGGTTTGTCTCAGACTGGATGATGGTGAGGTATTTCCTGGTGTCCTCAGGCTTCACCAGCCCGTCCAGCATCCCCTCCACAAAGCCGTTTATGGAGGTCAGAGGGGTTCTCAGATCGTGGGAGACATTGGCGATGAAATCCTTTCGCATTTTTTCCGTCTCAAGGAGCTTGTGCTTCATGTCGTTGAAGGTCCCCGAAAGACGGCCCACTTCATCGCGGCTTTTCACCGGAAGGTCCGGTACATTTTCACCGGCGGCCAGCTTCATTGCGGCTTTTTCTATTTCCTTCACCGGCTGGGAAATCCGAAGAGAGTTCAAATAGATGACGATACTGCCGGAGATCATAAAAATCAGCGCCGTAAGCCAGATTACAAGGTTGATCTGTGCAATATTGTTTGTTACACGGCTCACCGGCGAAAAAAGCAAGACTGCGCCTTCAATGTCACTGCCGGTTTTCCAGGGCACGCCGGTAAAAACCATATACGTATCAAATTTATCGGAATACTGATTCCGGCGGAAGACGGCTTTTCCGTCCAGGATTTTTTTAAGATCGTCCAGCAGATAGCTCTCCTCGAGACCTTCCCCGATTTTAAGCGTCTGGGGAGAGCTCAGCGATTTTTTATCCAGTTTGACGAGATAGATTTTGGAATCCGTGATGAAGCCCAGGGAATCCAAGGTGGACTCAAGCTCCTTCATGGATATTTTGTCTTCATAATAGTCGTTGGCACTTTGATTGATCTTGTGGGCCGCATTTTCCAGATTGGCCTGCTTTTCACTGAAAATATACCTGCTGTAGAGGATGGAAAGAATAAGGGACAAGGTGGCGATGACCGCGATAAAAATGGTTAAATAGGTGACCAGCAGATTTTTAAAGATTGATTTGAACATCACTTTACCTCAAACTTATAGCCAACACCCCAGATGGTCCTGATTTTCCAGCTTGCTCCGCTGTCATCCAGCTTTTCTCTGAGGCTTTTCACGTGTACGTCGACAGTCCTTGTGTCCCCGGTGAATTCGTAGTTCCAGACCTTGTCAAGGAGCTGGTCCCTTGAAAAAACCATATTCCTGTTTTGTATCAAGAAGTACAGCAGCTTCATTTCTTTCGGCTTTAAATCAATGAGGACTCCGTTATTATGAACCTCATAGCTATTAATATCCACTTTAAGGCCGTCTATTATAAAAACGCCTTCCTGGGCTGCGGGCCGGGGCTGGGGCTCTATGACTGTCCGTTCCCTCAGCCTTGCGTTTATCCGGGATATCAGCTCCCTCGGCTGAAAGGGTTTGACCACATAATCGTCGGCGCCGGAATCAAAGCCCTGAAGCTTGTCCTCCAGCATATCCCGGGCGGTTATCATGATCACCGGGATGGAATAGCTCATTTTTATCATCCTGCAGACTTCCCAGCCATTGATCAAAGGCAGCATGATATCCAGCAAAACGAGATCGACCTTGTTCTCCTTCAACATCGTCAATACAGCGCTGCCATCATGGCAAAAGAGCAACGTGAAACTGGCGTCTGTAAGATAAAGCTTAAGAAGCTCGCAGATGCTAAGGTCGTCATCCGCTACCAATATAGTTTTGCCGTTCATGCTGCTGCACCTCCTGTTGCAGTATTAGCAATTTCTGCTACCGCCACATCGCTGTCATTCCTAGATGACAGCGATGTTTGGAAAATGGTTCCCCGAATTGCTCAATCCTCTCGATTTTCCTCAAATTCCGGCTTGAGAATCAACACAGCTAGGGGAGGCACCCTCAAGGTCAGCGAGTAGGGTTTGCCGTGGAAAGCGCTTTGTTCGGCTCTTACTCCGCCCAGGTTGCCGACGTTGCTGCCGCCGTAAATTTCAGAATCGCTGTTGAGAATTTCACTGTAGAAGACATCAAAGGGCGCTCCGACCCTGTAATTTTCATAGACCACCGGTGTGAAGTTGCATACTATCACAAGGGTATCATGCCAATCCTTGCCCTTGCGCATAAAAGATACCACACTATGGTCGCTGTCATTGCAGTCGATCCATTCAAAGCCGTCAAAGCTGAAATCCACCTGGTGAAGAGCTTTTTCCCCGATGTATAGCCTGTTCAAATCCTTGACAAACCGCTGCAGCTTTCTGTGCATGTCATAGTCAAGCAGGTGCCAGTCAAGGCTTTTCCTGTAATCCCATTCGATAAACTGGCCGAATTCTCCGCCCATGAACAGCAGCTTTTTGCCCGGATGTCCGTACATATACCCGTAGCTTACCCTGAGTCCGGCAAATTTTTGCCAGTAATCCCCCGGCATTTTGCTGATCATGGAGCATTTGCCATGAACGACTTCATCATGGGACAAGACGTTGATAAAGTTTTCCGACATGGCATACATAATGGAGAAGGTCAGGTTGTTATGGTGGTATTTCCGGTAGATGGGGTCCATGCTGATGTACCGGAGATAATCGTTCATCCAGCCCATGTTCCATTTGAAGGAAAAGCCCAGGCCGCCTACATAGGGAGGCTTGGAAACCAAAGCCCAGGAGGTGGATTCCTCGGCGATCATCATGATTCCCGGAAAGTACTTGTAAACCGTAGTATTGAGCTGGCGTATAAAATCAATGGCGCCGATATTTTCCTTGCCCCCGTATTTGTTGGGAATCCATTGGCCCTGCTTCTTGCCGTAGTCCAGGTATAGCATGGAAGCCACCGCATCGACGCGAAGACCGTCGATATGGTATTTTTCAAACCAGAACACAGCATTGGAAACAAGAAAATTCCGGACCTCGTTCCTGTCAAAGTTAAAAATATGGGTGCCCCAGTCGGGGTGCTCACCCTGCCGCACATCTGCATGCTCATAAAGCGCCGTACCGTCGAATCTTGCCAGACCGTGGGCATCCTTGGGGAAGTGCGCCGGGACCCAGTCAATAATGACGCCGAGCCTGTTTTGGTGGCATTGATCCACGAGATACATGAAGTCTTCGGGCTTGCCATAGCGGCTGGTTACGGAATAGTAGCCGGTAACCTGATAGCCCCAGGAGCCGTCAAAGGGATGTTCGGCCACAGGCATGAATTCAATGTGGGTATAGCCCATTTCCACAACATACTTTACCAGCCTGTCTGCCATTTCCCTGTAGGTGAGAAACCGGGCGTCCTCTTCCGGTATCCTTGACCAGGAACCGGGGTGGACTTCATAAATGGCCACAGGTTTTTCGAATAGATTGATCGAATCCCTTTCTTTAATCCATTCTGCGTCCTGCCACTCATAGCGGTTTATGTCATAAACGATGGAAGCGGTTTCCGGCCGCAGTTCCGAATAAAAAGCATAGGGATCTGATTTCCGATAGATTTCGCCGGTGCCGGTTTTGATCTCGAATTTGTAGAGGTCTCCCGGACAGAGGCCGGGGATAAAAATCTCCCAAACGCCCGAGCTTCCCAGACAGCGCATGGGATGGCGCCTTCCGTCCCATTGGTTGAAATCGCCGGTAACACTGACGCGTTTGGCGCAGGGAGCCCAAACGGCAAAATGGGTTCCCTGGATATTGTTGATTGTCATCACATGGGCGCCCAGTTTTTCAAAAATTTTATGATGATTGCCTTCGTTAAAGAGATGAAGGTCGAAATCCGTCAGCACCGGAAGAAAGCAATAGGGATCATATACTGTAAAGGTGGTTTGAGTGGTGTCCGTAACTTCAAACTGGTACGTAAAAAAATCCGGCTGGTCTTTGACGATGACTTCAAAAAAACCGTCCTCATGGAGCTTTTCCATTTTATAGCGGCTGCCGTCGGCGGTGTTTATGACGTTTACGCTTTCCGCATGAGGGAAAAAGGCTCTAACGGCAAAATATTTGCGGCTAGGCTCCTTGCAGACGATGGGATGGATACCGAGAACCGAATAGGGGTCATGGCATTCGCCGCCGATCAAACGAAAAACCTCTTCTACCAATGCACTGGTTTTCATAGTTCAATTTCCTTCCTGTTTTATGTCATTGCATCCTTTTGCACACAAACCGGTGCACTGTCGCAGCTTATCCGTCAAACTATTAATTACCCTCTCTGCGGCATATTATTTATGAATATTTTTTGCACCGGTATTCTAATTTTGTTTTTATTTTATCAATTGTATTGGGAAAACGAAATACCTATTGTGAAATTGTTTTTCAAAGACGGGTGTTAATGGAGCGCAAATACTTATTTCACGACGCTTATGGATTGATATTGATTAAGCTTTATATAATGTATATAATATATGTATACATCTATATGAGGAGCAAATGTATGGAAAGAACTCAGATCTATTTTGATAAGTCAGAAAAGGATAATTTGATGCGAGTCGCCAAAAAGAAGGGAAAAACCATGGCGGAAGTGGTACGGGAAGCTGTTGGCGAATATCTTGTCAAGGAGCAAACCTCCGTTTTAGACAAGCTGGCCAGTACCGGCGGAATCTGGCAGGACAGAAGCGATATAAAGGATTCGGACAGCTTTGTATCCGACATAAGAAGCAAATGGTTTGAGAAGAAGGAGGAAAAGTAATGCAGTCCTCTGCCTTAATTGATACAAATCTGCTTATTGACCATTTACGAGGAAAATCCGCGGCTACCGATTTCTTGAAAGCATTGATCCTCGATGAGTGCAAGCTTATTTGCTCCGTAATCACACGAATTGAGCTTCTTGCGGGAATGCGTCCCAATGAAGATATGCAAATAAGAAGCTTATTGCAGATATTTGAAGAGGCACCTGTTGATCCCGCGGTGGCTGAACTTGCCGGCAAATATATGAGCTTATTTATGAAAAGCCATAGTCTGACGGTGGGGGATGCGATTCTTGCGGCAACCGCAAGGAAACTGGGGATTACTCTTTACACTTTGAATTTAAAACACTTCCCAATGACGGATATAGATATAGAAGCTCCATATTGAACTGACTATGGAATCTGATAAAAAATTCACATATACTTTTTTGTTGTAATATGGTAGAATATTTTCTGGTATTGAGCTTTAATACCAGGCTTTCGGCTAAGGCTGAAGCCTTAAATCGAGCGGGGCATCATACCTCCGAGATTTTAATTTTTTAGTTTTATAGATGAAAGGGGTCAAATAATGATTTATTCACATGAAGTAGAAAGAATGTCTTGTGTAGCCAAAGGGCCCAATCATGGCCCGGCGCCAATCCCCCAGGAGGGAAAGTGGGTCCAGTCGAAGGAAATCAAGGATATTTCAGGCCTGACACACGGTATCGGCTGGTGTGCTCCCCAGCAGGGTGCCTGTAAGCTGACCCTGAATGTGAAGGATGGTGTGATTGAAGAGGCTCTTGTCGAAACCATCGGATGTTCAGGGATGACACATTCCGCAGCAATGGCGGCAGAAATCCTTCCGGGTAAAACCGTCCTGGAAGCGTTGAATACCGACCTGGTATGTGATGCCATCAATACGGCAATGAGAGAGCTCTTCCTGCAGATTGCCTACGGAAGGACCCAGACTGCTTTTTCCGAAGGCGGACTGCCCATCGGAGCAGGTCTTGAAGACCTTGGCAAAGGCTTGAGAAGCCAGGTAGGCACAATGTACGGCACACTGGCCAAGGGACCCAGGTACCTGGAAATGGCCGAAGGCTATGTTACCCGTACCGCTCTTGATGCAAACAACGAGATCATCGGCTATGAGTTTGTCCACATGGGCAAAATGATGGACTTTATCAAAAAGGGCATCGATGCCAATGAGGCCATCAAGAAGGCTACCAGCAAATACGGACGGTTCGATGAAGCGGTAAAAGTCATCGATCCGAGAGAAGAATAATAGGGGGAGGGTATAGACATGGCATTGTTTGAAAGTTATGAAAGAAGAATCGACCAGGTTAACGCCGTTTTAAATAAAAATGGTATCAGCTCTCTGGAAGAGGCTAAAAAGATCTGTGATGAAAAAGGCGTTGACGCTTACAATATTACAAAGGGCATTCAGCCCATCTGCTTTGAAAATGCCTGTTGGGCATATGTAGCAGGTGCTGCCATCGCCATCAAAAAAGAATGTAAGAAGGCTGCGGATGCAGCAGCAGTAATCGGCGAAGGCCTCCAAGCCTTCTGTATTCCCGGTTCCGTTGCCGATGACAGGAAGGTTGGCCTGGGACACGGCAATCTGGCAGCAATGCTTCTCAGGGAAGAGACAAAATGTTTCGCTTTCCTTGCAGGGCATGAATCCTTCGCAGCGGCGGAAGGCGCCATCGGACTGGCCAAATCCGCCAACAAGGTCAGGACCGAGCCTTTGAAAGTAATACTCAACGGCCTGGGCAAGGACGCAGCCCAGATCATTTCAAGAATCAACGGCTTTACCTATGTTCAAACCAAATTCGATTACTATACGGGCAATCTGGAAATCGTGAAGGAAATCAAGTATTCCAACGGCGACAGGGCCAAGGTAAAATGCTATGGCGCCGACGATGTAAGGGAAGGCGTTGCGATCATGCACAAGGAAGGCGTGGATGTGTCCATTACCGGCAATTCCACCAATCCTACCAGATTCCAGCACCCTGTGGCAGGTACTTACAAGAAGGAATGCTATGAAATGGGCAAGAAGTACTTCTCCGTAGCGTCAGGCGGTGGTACCGGAAGAACGCTGCATCCCGACAATATGGCAGCAGGACCCGCTTCCTACGGTATGACGGACACCATGGGCAGAATGCATTCCGACGCGCAGTTCGCAGGCTCTTCCTCAGTGCCGGCCCACGTTGAAATGATGGGCTTCCTGGGCATGGGCAACAACCCGATGGTTGGAGCTACCGTTGCAGTTGCCGTTGCGATAGAAGAAGCTATGAAGTAAAAAGCTATACAGGATTGATACAAATTAGTTATAGCATGAGCCCTCTAGTTAGACTTAGAGGGCTCATGCCTTTTTCATACCAATACCCATGCCACGAGTGGCACACCTGAATGTAGCGGCGATCATTGATCGCCATCTAAGTCCTTCCAGGGCAGGCGACCAGTGGTCGCCCCTACACTAGATTCCTTTTCATACCCAATACTCATGCCGCATGTACAGCATACCTGAGTATGAAAGATGTAGCAGCGATCATTGATCGCCATTCCCATTACTTTTTCAGACCAATACCATTTCAGGGGAGAGTCCCGGTGATTATAATTTCATTCCTGTAAATGCGACGCCTTCGATGATATGTTTCTGGAAGAACAGGTATACGATCAGTATGGGGATGATGGCAATACACGCAGCGGACATTGTCAGGTCCAGCCTTGATATGTATCTGCCCTGGAACATAAACAACAGCATCGGTACCGGGAATTTCTCCATAGAGCTGAGGAAAATCAGGGGTTGCATGAAGTTGTTCCAGTTTGCGATGAAATTAAATATGATCAGCGCGGAGACCGGCGTCTTTATGAGCGGGACAATGATCCTCCGGAATATACCCGGGTGTCCGCAACCGTCAATGATTGCAGATTCTATAAGGTCATTGGGGATGCCCTTTACAAACTGCCTTAACATGAATACACCGTAAGTGTTGGCAAATATGGAATAGACAATGCACGCCCCCAACGTGTTATTGAGCCCGATTCCCTTCATGATCAGCAATACCGGCACCATGGTGACCTGAAAGGGGATCATCAGCGATATCAGCAGGAAGGAAAAGATTTTGTCCCTGCCCGGAAAGGAGATCTTGCCGAAGGCATAGGCCGACATGGCTGAAGTGATGATAAAGAAGCTTACGCCGAAGACGACAATGATCAGGCTGTTCAGGTATGCCCGGCCGAAGGGGAGCTGTGTCAGGGCATCGTGGTAGTTGACCCACATGAAAGGGTTGGGTATGATCTCCGGCGGTAATTTCAATATCTGCGTCTGCTTTTTCAAGGATGTCAGCAGCATCCATATGAACGGAAATATCATCATAAAAGACAGTATAATTAAAAAAATGTATGTTATAGGGCTTGTGCCCCTCTTATTCCCATTGCTTAAAATTCTCATCCCATTATCCTCCGCTGTATCCCGTTTTTGTTTTCAGTCTCCCTCATAGAAGACCCATTTTTTCTGAAACCGCATTTGGAAAACCGTCACAAGAAATATCATGAAAAACAGGATAGACGATACACTGTTGGCAGCGCCTACGTTATTGAATTGGAATGCCCTCCTGTATATGTGCAGCACCATGGTATGGCTGGCATAATCAGGTCCTCCTCCGGTCATAACAAAGGCCTGGTCAAAGACCTGGAAGGAGCTGATGAAGGCCATAATTGCGGCAAAGAAAACCGTTGGCGTCAACAGGGGAAGCGTAATATTGAAAAACTTTGAAAGTCCCGAAGCACCGTCGATTTCTGCAGCTTCATAGTAAGATTTTGAGATTCCTTGAAGTCCGGCCATAAACAGAACCATTTGATAGCCTGCCCCCCACCAGATGCTCATGATAACGATGGACGGGAGCACCAAATTTTCCTGTACCAGCCAGGCCGGTCCCTTGATTCCCACCAGCTTCAACACTGCATTGATGACGCCGAATCTTTCATCCAGTATCCAGATCCACACCATACTTACGGCAACGGAGCTTGTGATCACAGGCAAAAAATAAACCGCCCTGAAGAAGGTCTTTCCCCTCCGGATGTTTTCTATGGCAATTGCCAGAACAAGGGCAAATATAAGAGTCCCCGGCACTACAAGCAACGAGTAGTATATGGTATTTCTTATAGCTTTCCAGAACAATTCGTCCGCAAACTCGTCCAAATAATTCTTAATGCCCACGATATGGGGTGTCCCGGAAAACCCCCAGTCCGTAAAGGACAAGAGGACCGACAGGAAGATGGGGATGATGGAAAAGGTGACAACGCCGATAAATGTGGGTAAAATGAAGAGATACCCGGAAATCGCATCTTCGGTTTTCTTTTTCATAAAATGAGCCATGGCAAATCTCCTTAATGTGTGGTCCGTAAACCGTTCTGGCAAATGCCGCTGCCGCTGGAATCTTTTTTATGGCAGGACACAGGAGCTGGGTTTCCGGATTTGCGCTTAATGTAAGAGGGGGCAACAAATATTGCCCCCTATGTAGCTGGTTTCCCGCCTTTAGTTGCTGTTCTTGGCCAACTGGGCGTCCCCTTTTTCGAGGGCCTGCTTGATACAGGTGTCGGCATCGATTTTGCCAAGGTACATTTGGCCTAAAGTATCATAAACCGCGGTTCCGGCTTCAGGACAAAGCTGGCCGCCGATTGGCACTCCCAGGCCGTTGTTCCTGAGCTCGGAGAAGTATTTGCCATGCCCTACGATACCGTCTTCCGCAATGGACGAAAGCTCCGGATCAATCAGTGAGGGCAGTGCGTTTCCTCCGTCCTTCAACCGGTAGATCTGGCCATCCTTGTTAAGGAATTCTTCCATGAAGATAAAGGCTTCCTTCGAATGCTTGCTATCCTTGTTCATTGCCACATAGGCAATGGCCACGGAGGATTTTACCTCTTTGCCGGATGTAGTCTTGGGGAAAGGTACGATATCCCATTTGAAATCCTTTATATCTTTCAGTACAGGAACCGCCCATCTTCCAAGGGTCATCATGGCAGCCTGCTGGGAGATGAAAAGGGAAATTTCATCCTGCCCCTTGGGTAACTGGACCGTCGAGGTTACGGCTTTTTCTTTGGAAAGCGCATACATGAATTTAACGCCTTCGGTCTTATCCGGATTGTCAAGGTCTACCTTTGTGCCCTCGGCGTTGAAAACGATCCCTTCACCGGCCTGGCCCAGATAGAAGGCCTGGGGCCCCCACCAGGTAGAACTGAAAACGAAGCCGTGCATCCCTGTAGCGGCCACTTTTTTAGCGATTGACGCAAAAGCGTCCCAGTTCCAATTTCCCTCATCCAAATACTGCTGGGGATTCTTTTCTCCCAGCGAATTGATCATATCCGCATTGTAATAGACGACGAGCGGGTTGCAATCCGGTACGATACCCCAGATTTTGTCCCCCTGCTTTCCCGCGCCAAAAATATTAAGAGCAAATTTATCGGGCTGGATGGTCTGGCTTGCCGCCATCATCGGAGCAAGGTCAACCAACCGGTTTTCCTTAATGTAGGTGGTTATATCATCTCCCAGATAGAATACATCGGGAGCCGTGCCTGCTGCAAGGCTGCTGAGAAGTTTCTGGCTGTATCCGTCGTTGGGTATGGGGGTGTATTTCAGGTTGATGTCGGCTTCATGCTTTTTGTTAAAATCACTGGTAAAATCCTCGAACTTCTTGTTTTCTCCAGGGTTTCCCCATACGGTCCATTCAATTGAAATCTTTTCTTTCTTTTCTGTCTGGACAGGTTCACCGGACGATGCGGATGCACCGGACGAATTGTTATTTCCGCTGCCGGCAGTGGTTTTTCCGCACCCCGCCAGCATGGAAACAGCCAGTAGCAGGCAAAGCGTAATGGAAAATGATCGTAAGAATTTAGACATGATATTCCTCCTTAGAAACATAGTTATTCTTGAGGCCTCATTTTCTATTATAGTTGAATTGCTGTCAAAGGAAAGGTGACAATCCTAACATTTGGTTTGAAATCCGAGCATCTTTAAACCGCGTGCTTTCCATCCGCAGGCAGCTTGATGCTTACAACCGTCTTCTCTCCGGGGATGTATTTCACGCTGATTCCATACTCTTTGCCGAAGGTCAGCTTGATCCGCATATCTACGTTTTTGAGTCCGACTTTGCTGCTGCCGCTCTTAAAATCCGTACCTTCATTGGCGGCAGGAATACCGTTTTCCTTTACGATACTGTACTCCGCAAGATTTTCCGACAATAAGCGCTGGACAGCCTCGGTATCAAGGCCGATTCCGTCATCCGTCACCCGGAGGACAAGAGTAGCTTCCTCGATTGCCCCGGATACGGTAATGGTGCTGTTCCCCAGCTTCATTTCAATGCCATGCACCAGGGCGTTTTCGACCAGAGGCTGGAGGGATAGTTTGGGAATGGGGTAGGCATACAGCGCTTCATCGATGTCAATGACCAGTTTCACCTTGTCTCTGAAGCGCGCTTTCTGGATAATCATATAATTTTGTACGTAATTGAGCTCTTCTCCAACGGTAATAAGGTTTCTGTCTTTTCTTATGCTTATCCGCATAAGGTCGCCCAGTGCTATGGCGATACGGCTTATTTCCTCAGACCCCTGCTTCCTCGCGAGGAAATTGATCGTGTCGAGGGTATTGTACAGAAAATGGGGATTGATCTGTGCCTGAAGGGACTCCAGCTCCGCTTCCTTCATCTTTATTTCGCTGTGGAAGTTTTCGTTGATAAGATTCACGATCCTCTCGGCCATTTGATTTACTTCTTTTGTGAGAACTCCCACTTCATCGTGCCTTCTTTCGTATCCGATGATGCGGGCCGACAGCTCTCCCTTTCCGTACCGCATAATGACGGAAACGATCTCTTCAATGGGTTTTGACACCCAGCGAGAAATAAATATCGAAATCAGGAGGGAAATGATTATACAGGCGATTGCGATTACCTCAAAGATCAGTTTGGAAGACTCCGTATATTTCATCAGTTCATTCCTGGGGATGGCAAAGACCAGCTTCCAGTTATTTACCGGTATTGTGCCGTAAAGAAGCTCATATTCCCTGTTATCGATGCTATAGGAGATACTCCCGCTTTCATCCTTATAAATGAGGTCCCTTATGCTGGAATAGGTATCTGTCTTTTTCCCCAGCAATTTCTTATCGGCATGGGAAATGATGTAACCGTCGCTGTCCAGGACAAAGCCGAAGGAATTCTGCGTCATTTTGACCTTGCTGTAGATGTTGTAAATGTACTCCTCCTTGACGATCATTTCAAGAAGCCCCACTTCCTGCCGGGTGCTTAAATCCTTTAATATCAGCGCGGTAGCCAGGGTATCCTTCTTGCTTTCAGGGGATACGCTCGTCCCCAGTGAAATCTGGTTTGTAGGGATCCAGACAAGCTTGAAGTCATTTTCCTTGCATTTGCGGTATTCGTCAAGCTTCCTGTAGTCCGTGGCGAGATCGGGATAAAAGTATGTATTATACCAGTAAATATTGCCGGTCACTGCGAAAATAAAAACGCTGGCATTGTTATTCACCGACATCTTCTGGTAAATCAACTCATTCTGCTGCTCGATGGAATTGATGGAAAGCGTCGGCTCCCCCATTAAAAATTTGGAAATGATCTTGTCGCTGTAGATGGATTCGGCATTGGAACGGATGTTGAAGAGGATCTGGTCAAGATTGCTGGTCACCTGCCTGACCATGCTGGCAAAGTTATAGTTTACTTCCTTCTCGGCCATCTGCAGGTTTTTTTTAAAAGAGTAAAAGCCCAGCATGACAACGGGCAGGACAATGGTCATAAGAAACATGATGATCAGCTTGTTCTTCAGCTTAAGATTGCCAAACCTTCGTTTAAAGCCATTAATCACAGCATTCACCCCATTTGTATTCGGAAGGCTTCAGACCGGTATATTTCTTAAAGACCTGGCTGAAATATTTGGCATCCTTGAAGCCCACCATCCCGCCAACCTCATACGCCTTGTATTTGGGGTTTTTTAGCAGGACTCTGGCGTTTTCTATCCTTATCCCGGTAAGCATGTCAAGGAAGGTCATGTTGCAGCTTTTCTTTATAAGGCGGGAAACGTGCCCCGGACTAATGTAAAAATGAGTGGCAACCTGCTCAAGGGTGAGATCTTTGGAGAAATTCCCTTTGACATATTCCAGCAGCATTTCCTCAAGCTTTATACTGGGCAAGTTTTCCGGGGTTTTAACCGTGTGGTTGAGGCTCAGCTTTTTTAAACTGTCGAAGACATTTTCCGTCACGCCGTTTTTGTCAATGGATTTGATGATCCTCTCATAGGCCTTATGGAGGTTGATATTCGGGTCACAAATATTGACGTTCAACTGGGAAACCATACTGCCCACAAGCTCGATGGCATAGCTTTTTATTACGTTCAGGGAATTGTCGCCGATACAGGAAAAAAATGCGGCAACATCCTGGCATAAAGCCCTTAAATTTTTGCTTTCGATGTTTTTTTTCATTTCACCGCCCGACAAAAGGCGGCTAATTTCATTTTCCTTCGGATCCTTGATTTTGTAAGACCATCGCTGATTTTCCCTGTCGCAGTTAATAGCCGCGCAATGATACAGATCTTTGAGGCATTCAACCTGGTCTCCGATATCGGAGATCCCTTTAAACACCGTAAAAGGCGCAAGCCCCGACCAGCTCCCGGAAAGTCCCGACAGAAAGCTGTCTGTAGCTTCCAGCAGATCGGACCGGGTCAGGCTGGCGCCAATGGTGTAGAAATAGAGAAGGATTTCATCGTTTTCAGATTTGATAATGTGATAAATGCCCTTTTTAAACCCGAAACAATTCAATAACGCTTCAAGCTCACGGACAAAATCAGTAACATAATGTCTGTCGTTATACTGGTCCAGGATGGAATTAAATAGTTTAAAAACTGCCATCCGATGATAGCAGGCGGTTATGTCCGGCATGCCGTCGGTATACAAGGCGGTGTGCGCGTTCTGCACCCTGTTGAACAGATAGCTCTCAAGATTTGAAAGTCCTATGCTTTTCTCTATAATTTCCCTTGATTTATTACTGAGAGTATGTTCCTTGTGCTTCTCTTCAAATTTTTTTTGGATTTTTACGATTGTTTTCTCCAATTCCTCTAATTTGGTAGGTTTCAGGAGGTATTCCTCGACGCCGTAGCTTAATGCGCTTTGGGCGAACTTAAAATCGTCATAGCCGGACAGGATCACCACCCCGGCGTCCTTCCTGTTTTCTCCGATCCACCTGGCCAGCTCAAGGCCATTCATACCGGGCATTTTAATATCGGTGATAACAATATCGATCTCATTTGAGCTTAAAACATCCATGGCTTCAAGCCCGTTTTCCGCAGAGAACGGAGGATTGCACCCCAATTGCAGCCAGTTGATCCCGCTGGAAATACCGTCGCGGATAAGCTCTTCGTCATCTACAATAAGTACGTTATTCATATTTCCTCCTCCAATTTAAACTTACAAGGCAGTAGGGAATAACACTTGCTTTTTGCCATGAGCTTCACCCCAGTAATAGGGAAAAATCAGATATAAAGTAAATCAAAGGAATAGGGTTGAGTTCTGAAGAAACTTCCGGAATTACCCCGGATAACTTCAGTAATCCTCTTGCTACTGAGAATTTTAGTATCATTTACTATAAAAGTCAAGTAGAACAATGCCTCAGAACCGGGCAAACCGGGAGCCACTTTATGCCAGATGCGGCTGCCGTCATAAGACCGGCGGCAACCCTATGATTTGGTATTTATGTGAACCTTTACGGGACATCACTCACCGAAGGCAAGCTTGTTATTATATACAATCGTGCAGTTCCTGCCTGAGTGCTTAGCCTCATACAGGGCATTATCCGACGTCCGTATCAAATTACTTTTGCTGTTGCAAAGGGTGGGATAGGTTGAGACACCCACACTGCAGCTGATGGATGAAATAGTTTGATCTTCGAGGGGCGGTATATAGGTATTGGATACTTCCTTCCGTATTCTTTCGGCGATGGCAAGGGCTGTGTCGGTATCCGTAGCGGGGAGGACCACAATGAATTCGTCTCCGCCGTATCTGGCGATGATATCGGATTTCCGGATGCATTTCAGTACAACCTGTGCAAAAATGGTAAGCACATGGTCACCCAGCATGTGTCCGTAAGTATCGTTAATATCTTTAAAATGATCCATATCGACCATGATCATGCTGACTTGCCTGTTAAACTTATTTGCAGCGGCGATTTCGCTGTCAAGAAAGGGGTCCAGGTAGCTCCGGTTGTACAATTCCGTCAATTTATCGGTAGCGGCTTGCATTTTCAGTATCTCGAGCAGTTTTATATTGTGTTTGTGGCGTGAATAAAAATAAATCAGCAGGAAGGATAATACCCCGGCAGGCAGGATGCAGATGACTAAAATAAGATGCGTGGTCAATTCACTCCTGGTTAAAAGGATTTCTGCCAGGATAAAAATCAACAGGCTCAGGCCTATTCCGGAAAAAACTGCTTTCAAAGCTTCTCGGGCGGGAATGCTAAATTTTTCAAAATGATTCATAGCTGCCAAATACCTCACATATCAACTTACCGCCAGGGGTGGAAAAATGACCGATAGTATGTTCAGGCTTTGTATAATTTTGTATAAGGTAGTATATCATAGGAGCTAAAAAATGAAAATCAAACGATAGTATTTCTCAAAAAGAAAATTTCGACAAAAATTTACCAATTCTCTCTTTTTTTCGAAAGCCTTTATTTGTCTAGGCTTGGGACATTTACACAAGACTATCCTCGCAGCAGCCGGGAACTCCGGGCATCGGCCTGAAAATCCGGATTTATGCTGAAAATCCGGCATTCCGGCCTTTTATTCCTTTCTTTCAATGGGTATTTCCCGTAATTTTTTTCGCAAAATTCTTGACAGAAAAATAAAATTCCTTTATCATAGTAGTTGTTGTGACAACTATTGCTGTGACATGTTTAAACGGAGGGCGGAAAATGGACATTGAAGGATCTTTAGGTTTCATTATTGGTTCGGTCAATACCAAAATGAAGAATAATCTTGCAAAAGCATTGAAACCCTATAATGTAACGACGGAGCAATGGGCCTTGTTGATTCGGCTGTGGAGGCGGGATGGGGTCACCCAGAAGGAGTTATCCGAAAGAAGTCTTAAGGATCAGCCTACCACCGCCAGAATTTTGGATAAGCTGGAAAAGAGGGCTTTGGTCTATCGCCGGGCTAATCCGGAGGATCGACGGGCTTTTCAGGTTTTTCTCACGGAGGAAGGCAGGAATCTCAGGACGGCGCTTACCGCCTCGGCGCAGCATTCCCTGGAAGAGTCCCTGCAAGGGTTGACGGAGGATGAGCGAGTACAGCTGAAGAAGTTGTTGAATAAAATTATTGCTACAGTAAACTAACCAGTTGTGCCGGTTGAAAAGCTGCCTCACAATGTCAATCGTTTTCACGTCAATGACATTGCATTTTGGACGTCAACATGTTTTAACTGGCCCAACGAGTATATCAGGAGAAAAAATTATGCCTAGCAACATTAAAAATGCACCCAATTACCGGTGGTATGTGCTTGCAGCCGTCTCCATCGGTACCTTTATGGCAACCTTGGACAGCAGTATTGTCAACGTGGCCTTGCCTACCATTTCAGGGCAGCTCCATTCGGACCTTTCCATTCTGCAATGGGTGGTTACGTCCTACCTGCTTACGATTTCCAGCTTACTGCCGGTTTTTGGCCGGACTGCGGATATTATCGGGCGCAAAAAAGTTTATTCCCTGGGCTTTTTGATCTTTATCCTGGGTTCCGTGCTTTGCGCTGCGGCACAGGATATCTGGTTTCTGGTGGGAATGCGGGTACTCCAGGCCGTGGGCGCTTCAATGCTGATGTCCAACAGCTCGGCAATTATTACCGGTATTTTTCCTCCGCGTGAACGGGGAAAAGCACTTGGCTTGATTGGGACGGTTGTGGCCCTTGGCAGTCTGACGGGACCCGCTCTGGGCGGGGTGCTGATCGGCCTCACCGGATGGCGCGCCATATTTTTCATTAATCTGCCGGTGGGAATCCTAGGGTATGTCGCTGCCAGAATAATTTTGCCGGAGGACGAACCGGGAAAAGTACGGGAGAAGTTTGACTTTGCAGGTGCTTTGGCTTTCACGGCAGGGATGGTCAGCGTTCTTTTGGGAATCAACAACGGAGAAGACTGGGGTTGGACCAGTGTACCGGTACTCTTCAGCCTGGTATTGGGTGTTGGACTCTTAGCGGTATTTGTCATAATAGAACGCAGGACTCTGTACCCGATGATTGATCTGTCCCTATTCCGGAACCGCCCTTTTATGATCGGAAATGTCTCCGGCTGGCTGTCTTTTGCAGCAATGTTTGCCAACACGATGCTCCTGCCGTTTTACCTTCAGCAGATTCTCGGGTATGGGCCTTCCCAGGTAGGACTGCTGATGACTGTTTTTCCTATCGTGATGGCTGTAACGGCTCCATTAAGCGGTCATGCTTCCGATAAAATAGGCCCCGTTGCACTTACCACCGGAGGCCTGGTGATTGTAGCCGCAGGCCTGTTCTATTACTCCACACTTCCGGCTACGGCCGCATTCTATCAGGTGATTCCCGGCGCCTTGCTGATGGGCCTGGGTTCCGGACTGTTTCAATCACCGAACAACAGCAGTGTCATGAGTTCGGTCCCTCCGCAAAAGCTTGGCCTGGCAGGGGGAATCAACAGCCTGGTCAGAAATCTTGGCATGATCGTGGGCATTGCCTTTTCCGTATCGTTATTTGAAGCCCTGGGAGGCGTCAGCAAGCCCGGACCTGAGCAAACGGCGACCTTCATGTCGGCGTATCATACCGTAATGCTGGTTGCCATGGCTATCGCACTCGTTGGTGCACTTATCTCCTTTAACCGGAAAGGCTATGCCAAAGCGAAAACTGAAAGCGGCACATAATTCCCGGAGGTATCAGCGAGGTCTGTCAAATACCAGTGATTTTATCAGGGCAAAGTATTCTCTTGAAAAGACGTTGGGGTAGATGTAGTAAGGCGTTACCGCACTGATTCCCCAGGGCTCCAGCCCAATTCTGCGGGCAAGCAGCTTTGCTCTGAACATATGAAAATCGCTGGTCACAATCGTAACCTTTTTCCTATCACTGCCAAACCGGTTTTTGATGATTTCTGCGGAAAAAAGCATATTCTCCATGGTGCTGGTTGCCTTATCTTCGGTAATTATATTCTTTTCAGGCACCCCGTGACTGACTAGATACCGCTTCATTGCTTCAGCCTCAGTGATATCCTCCCCTTTGCCCTTCCCTCCGGTAACAATCACTTTTATGTCTTTATTTGAGTTTATGCAATCAAGTGCCAGGTTCAATCTTTCTACCAGCACCAGGGAAGGCTGCTCGCCATGCAGCCCGGCACCTAAAAGCAATATGCAGTCTGATGCGTTGTTGTCATCCGATATGGATGACAGGGACAATATGGTTACCACAGTGATTAAGGATATCAGCCATAAAATGAACAAACTAACAGCAAGCTTCTCCAATTTTTTAAACAGGCTCCCCCTGTTTCGATAGAGCCTTGTTCTTCTGAGAATTGCGTATGCGATAAGCAATAGGCCGACCATTATGGGCAGGTAAGTTCCGAGGTTTGCCCCGCAGTTAAGGGATATTGCAAAGAAACCGTCAAGTACGCCTAAAAGTCCGGCGCCAAATAAGAATATGTCAAGTTTTTTCATAGCAGCCTCCGGGTAATAGTATGTGCATTATTTTTTTTGTCATAGCTCCATTAGACTGCACAAAGGAGCTTTGTGTTCCAATCCTGTGAAATCAGATGTGTGTAAAAAAGGACTTAAACATCTCATGGATTATTATATGGGAAATGCAAAGTGACATCTCGTAAAGTCAGGTGTATAATGATTGTTCAAGGGCATAGTAAAAAATAAATATTCCAAGGAGATGCATTTATGAACGAAACCATGAATACTATAATGAACCGAAGGAGTATCAGGAATTATAAGCCTGAGCAAATAAAGGAAGCCGAACTGAAGGTAATTCTTGATGCGGGAGTAAACGCCCCCAGTGCAATGAACCAGCAGTCGTGGCATATCACAGTGATTCAGAACAAAGATATCATTCAGAGGATAAATGAAATTTGCAGAAAGTTACTAATGAATTCCAATAATGAAGCTTTTAAGCAGAGGGCAAGCAATCTTGATTTTACTATATTTTACGGTGCACCCATGCTTTTGATCGTTTCCGGAGATGAAAAAGCAATTGCTCCCCAGGTAGACTGTGCACTGGCAGGTGGAAATATGCTGCTGGCTGCTGCTTCTATAAATGTCGGCTCATGCTGGATAGGGATTACCGAATATCTCTTTGGCCAGCCGGAAGGTAAAGAGCTGAAAGGAGAGTTGGGTATACCGGAAGGGTATAAGCCCTTTTATTCGATAATATTCGGCTACAAGGCGGGGGAAAGCCCAAAAGCGGCAGAACGAAAAGGAAATACTATAAATATTATCAAATAATTATATATAAATTAAGGGACTCAACCAGTCCCTTAATTTTAGCCTCACGATTTAATGTGTCTATTGCCCGGTAGCGATATGAACTATACTACTTTTCTTAAAGTCCTCCAATGGCCGCTTTAATCTCTCCATTGTTGTAGCCTGCCTTGAGCAATGGGTCCATAACATCCTTCTGTATGTTGGGAACATAGCATTTCAGGGCTTTCAGGCTTCCTGCCAAGGCATATTTCCCAAGGGCCGCAGGAATGAAAAAAGACTCTCCGGCTTTGATCTCAAGGCTGCCGTTGTCCCAAACCAAAGAGCCTGAGCCTTCAAAAACGGTGTAAATGAAGAACTTCCCGCCGTCGGCAACCTCTGCAACACTGCCGTCAACGCTATAAACCTCCACGGAAAAATAATTGGTGGCGACAATATACTTTTTTGAAGACCCGTTTCCAAGGTCCAGCTCCAGTCCCTCATACTTTTCTTTTCTGCCTTCCGAGTTGAAGTCGATGACATCAAGGGCTTTCTCAATGTGAAGAGGCCTGTCTGTGCGCCCATAATCATAAACCCTGTAGGTGGTGTCGGAATTCTGCTGTACTTCTACAAGCATAATACCCTGGCCTATGGCGTGGACCAGACCGGAGGGGATGTTGATGGTGTCGCCGGGAAATACCTCAATGGATTTCAGGCAGTCTTCCACCTGATTCTCCTTGACGGCCTGTGCAAAGCTCTCCCGGGTGACGCCGGGACGGACGTCATAGACAAGGGTTGCACCCGGCTTGGCGGCGATGATATACCACATTTCATTTTTTCCATACTCACCGTTTTCATTGGCCCAGGCATAGCTGTCGTCGGGATGGACCTGGACGGATAGGTTTTTATCCGCGTCGATGAATTTGACCAGCAGCGGAAATTTTTCCACATCCTTTTCCGGCAGTTCATTTCCGATCAGGTCCCTTCCCAGCAGCCGGATGAGGTTGGGCAGGGTAATTCCTTCAAATTCTCCGTTTGCCACGACACTGGTGCCGTTTTTGTGACAGGAAACCTCCCAGCTTTCAGCCACGATGCCTTCGGGGAGCTGCTTTCCCAGCTTTTCAAAATTCCTTCCGCCCCAGACATAGTCTTTATATACAGGTTTAAATTTCAATGGATACAGCATCTTTGATCTCCTTTATGATCCTTGGTTCAGTTTTTTCTAAAACAGTATACATCAAATAACTTCTTTGCACAATATTCCGTGAACAGGAGATAATACATGCCCTTGTGCAATAAGTAAATGAGTTAGGAGCCTGACACCCTGTAAAAAATGTGGTAAAATAAACCTCAGGAAATTAAAGCTAGGTCGTTATAATCAGGTTGCATGAATTCATAGGATAGTGTTTGAAAGCATTAGTGCAGAGGAGTATGGCGGAATGAATCTTAAGGAAAAAGTGGAAGTACGGGCTTTGGGCAAAAAGTACGGAAAGAATCCGGTGTTGGACAATCTGAATTTTCAGATCTATAAAGGCGAAATTTTCGGGCTTCTGGGACCCAACGGCGCAGGCAAGTCCACCTTCATTTCCATTTTGACCACCCTGATCAAGCCTACCTCCGGCGATATTCTCATCGACTCCTTCAGCGTTGCGAAACAGCCCGGCAGGGTAAAGACCGGTATTGGTTTCGTACCCCAGGATATCGCCCTGTATCCCATGCTTTCAGGTCTGGACAACCTTAATTTCTGGGCGGGGATTTACAACCTTAAAGGACGGGAAAAAAGAAACCGGGTGGAAGAGGCATTGACTATCGTTAAGCTGGAGGACCGGGCGAAGGACCGGGTATCGGAATATTCCGGAGGAATGAAGCGAAGGCTTAACATCGCGGTAGCGCTTTTACACAAGCCTGACCTACTGGTGATGGATGAGCCGACCGTAGGTGTTGATATACAATCCCGCAAGTACATATTTGAAGCCCTGGGGAGATTGAAGGCGGAAGGCCGGACCATTGTCTTTACCAGCCATTACGTGGACGAGATGGAGGAGTTCTGCGACAGGATTGCCATTCTCGACAGGGGCGCTATAAAAGCCATCGGCACTGTGGAGGAGCTAAAACGGAAATATGCTGTGCATAATATAGAAGATATATTGCTGACGCTTCATTTTTGATTATTTTTATGGTAGGAGTTTTAAAGAGTTATGGGAGTATTGGGATTTCTTAAAGACAAAAAGAGACTTGCACTATTGATTGCAGCGGCGGCGGTTATTGCCGTGGCGGCGGGAGCCTATCTGCTTTTGGGCGGCAAGTCTGCCAGGGATTTATATCTGAGTGCCGAAAACAAAAATTTTCAGCAGTATGCCCGATTCATTCAAAAGACGTATGCGGATTTTAAAGAATCGCGGCAGCCTTATCTGACGGGAAGCTACAAGACCCGTACGGAAATAACCTTCGGTGTTAATGAAGCCGGCGGTTTGGCTTCCGATAAATCAGTCAACGGAATTCTTGATATCGCCGGTAAGTGCAAGCTGATCGTGGACTCCAAAAACAATCCCGCAGAAAAGGCAAATCTGACACAGCTGTCGCTGCTGCTGGAGAAAACGCCGTTTCTGGATGCCGAGACATTTTCCAAAGGTCAGCAGCTTTATTTTACCGTTCCGGTGTTTACGCCCGGCAGATATTTCAAAGTGGATACTTCCAGACTGAATGAGGTCTATGACAGGTTTAAGATACCCATAAAGCCTTTGCGGGTACCCAGCCTTATTGATGCGGCAAGTGCCGTGGAGCTGGACAGCGAAAAATTTAACAGTCTCACCGGAGAGTATGGCAGGTATATTTCGCAAAGCATTCAAGACAAAGATGTCCAATTTGGAAAACCGGTGGATATAGATATTTCCGGGCAACAGGCAAAAGGGCGCGAAGTCAGCGTCAATCTGGACGGAGCGGCTTTCACGGCCTTGGTAAACGGGCTGGCGGCAAAGGCGGGAAGGGACGATGTGTTTGCGCAGCTGACCTATGGCAATTTTGCCGCTGTGTCGGAAATCGCCGGTGAAGCAGGCATATTCCGGTTATTCGATTACCTTGACGCAACGGGTGCCCTGGCTCTGAATGACACTGAGAAAGAGCTTCTAAAGGCTCTGAATGTAAAAAAAGACCTGGAGGGCTTCAAAAAGAAACTGGGAGAGCTTTTCAAAGACTGCAGTTTTACAAACGGAATGAAAATGGAGCTGATCCTCGATAAATCCGGCAACATACTGGACAGAAAAGCTGTTACGACAATGAAGAATGCTAAGAGCGGTACCGAGTATGAGATTAGTATTCATACAGGCACCAACAGCCTGAAGTACAATGACTACAGGAATCGGTACCTGGAAATTGAAATAAGCACAAAGTCAGGGGAGGGCAGCCGGCAATATTTCAAGTTTAGCCCTAAAATTGAGCCTGCTTCAAAGAATGAAAACTACAAGGGGAATATGGAAATCTCCTGGGGGATCGACTATGACAGCGGGACACATTCCTCCACCAGGGTTGGACTGGACCTGAATACTTCTACGGATGAACTTACCTCAAAGAATAACAGTACAGTAAAATATACGATTGAGATGGAAGGTAATAATGAAGGCCAGCCGGAGAAGTTAACCGGTGAGATCAAGACCTCTCAATGGAAAAACAACAAGCTGAAAACCAGAAATCAGACAACGGCATTTACCGTTAACGCAGACCTTCCCGATTTTGGCATTACAGGATTTTCAGCAGAGTTGAATCTTGCAAAGGAAGACAAACTGGGGCTGGAAGCTTTTGACCTCCCGGAGGTTGCAGGCGAAAATGTCGTAGACCTGAATTCAGCGACAGATATAGAGCTGAACAAGGTTTGGGATGATATCATGGGATCCTTCGGCACGTTTTATATGACGAACAAGCCTATTGTGGATGCGGTGCTGGGTGAGTAGGGGGACCGGGAATTGACAATTTTCCTTACACTGTTTAAAAATGACATAAAGCTTTTTCTAAAGGATTGGAAAGCCTGTATTCTGCTGCTGGCTGCTCCGTTTATCTTCATCAGCTTTTTTACCTATGCGCTGACGCCTTATCTCAACAAGAGCAATTTTGTTGAGCCTTTTTCCATAGCGCTTGTGGATGAAGAGGATACGCCCCAAACGCGGATGCTTACGAAACAACTGGATGAAATGCAGATATTCAAAGAAGTGATACACACCAAAGAAGCTGATGCCATGCAGATGCTTTCAGAAGGCAGCATTGCCTCGGTGATTATAATTCCGCCGGACTTTACCCAAAGCGTAGCCTATGGAGAAAACAAGCCGGTGACCGTCATAGGTTCAAGTGCAAGGCCGCTTCAGTCCTTTATCGTAAAAAGCCTGATGCAAAGTGCGGCCAATCTCGTATCTGCCGCCCAGAATGCCATAACCACCATTTATCACTATAATCAGAAGGCCGGTCTGAAAGGGAAAGAGCTTGACAAGCAGTTCGATGATTCAATCATGGCATTTTTTCTTGAGGCTCTGGCAAGGAATGAAGTATTCTCGCAGGTGGAGGCTGACTCAAAGCTTGATTTAACCCCGGTGGAATACTTCACCGCGGCGCTGATGGTGATATTTGCCATGTTTGCGGGAATGCCGGGCATGAAAATGCTGGTCACGGAGCGGACTTCGGGAATAACCCGGCGATTGGCGGCAGCGCCGGTGAAAATGTGGCAGGTAATCCTGTCAAAGCTTCTTGTATCCATATTGCTGGTTGTCCTGCAGTTTGGATTGATTATCCTGCTGACGGCGGCAGTATTTAAGAATTACTGGGGCGCGCCGGTGGGGGATGTGCTGCTGCTTTTCGGCGGACTTGTCTTTGCCGTCTGTGCCTGGTCCATCTTTGTTGCGGCAATCTCCAGAACTTCAGCTTCAGCGGACGCCATAGGCAACCTGGGTATTCTGACCATGGCGGTGCTGGGCGGAAGCATTTATCCCCTTTCCTCCATGCCCGAATTTGTCCGGGGCTTAAGCCGCCTGACCATCAGCCGGTGGGCCATGGATGGATTTATGGTGCTGTTCTCGGGAAATGAAGCCCTCCATACCGGCACACAGGCGCTGATGCTGGTTATTATCGGAGCGGCGCTCTTCCTGCTGGCCGGAGGCTTCATGAAATTGGCTCAGAGGAGGCAATTATGAAGCTTTTGCTTATCGCGTGGTACAAATTGAAAATCATGATGGGTGACAGGCTGTTTTTTGCTGCGATGATCCTGTTGCCGCTCTTTATAACCATAGCTACCGGATATGCCTTAAGGTACGAAAAGCTTAACATGATACCGGTTGCTGTTGTTGATGAGGATCATAGCGGTTATTCCGCCCTTTTGCTGGAGAGAATCGGGTCAAAGGAAGGCCTTGATGTGAAATCCGTTGAGCGGGATGAAGCTGCCGGTATGCTGGAAGGGAACAAGGTGGAACAGGTTTTTATCATCAAAAGCGGCTTTGAGAAACGGATCAAGGGCGGGGATAAAAAAGAGCTGATCGATGTAGTTTCTTCACCTTCCTCCTACTCATCGGAATTTACCTCAGAAGTCATTGCAGGCGAGGTAATCAGGCTTATTACCGGAAATATGGCTGCCGGATGGATTGCCGACCAGTATGGCAAGCTTGGTATAAAGGCGGAGGATAGCCTGACGGATGAGATACTGGCATATAATGACTCTCTGTGGGAGCCAAAGCCCCCTATGACAATTGTATATAAAGAACAACAGGGGAGTGGCATAAAAACGGTTGAAAGATCCACGATGCCTGTGGCGGTAGCTACTTCTACCGGTGTAATTGTTGCATTCATCATGTTTTATATTCTGTTCAGCAGTGGCTGGCTGGTGGAGGAGAGGGCAAACGGAACAGTGAAAAGGCTTGCTGTGGGGCCTCATGCATTGCTGCATTCATATGCCGGTAGTATCCTTGCTCTTCTGGCGGCAGGCATGTTCCAGGTTATATTGTTTTCGGTGATAGACAAGCTGCTGTTTACTGTGGAGCTGTTTCCCGGGATCTATTCCTATTTGCTGTTTTTTGCTTATTTGCTGGCAGTGATTTCCATTAGCCTGTTCCTTTCCTCCGTTTTGAAAACACAGGCGCAGTTGCAGGCGACTGCACCGGTTCTGGCTTTGATCACCGGGTTCGCCGGGGGCTGCTTCTGGAATTTTGTGGAGATGCCTGAAAGGATAAGGCTGCTTTCCATGTTTACGCCTCAAGGCTGGATGCTGAAAGGGATTAAGAGCCTTCGGACGGATCCGTCGGACCTTGTGCCGGTGATGACGCCTTTGATGGTTTTATTTGTTATTGCATTGATTTTATTGCCGTCAAGCTATATTATAATTAAGAGAACTTTAAAAAGCAGTTAAGGATCGGCTAAAATATTAGTTCCAATTCTTTTTCGGGGAATGGAGCAGCTAGTGAAGTTTCCCGAAAAAGATTATTGGAAGTTATATTTCAACGAGTCCAAATAAGCATACTATACTTTAGAGCAGGATAAGCACAGGAAATAAACTACCGCAAATTGCAAAGGAGAAGAGAATGAAAAAGGTCTGGAATGTGCTGCTGTACCCGGCCGGATTTTTCGAACGGCTTACGAATAACAAGGTTACCCTTGCTGCAGGGATCATCCTTATCGGGCTGATAGATTTTTTTATACCGGATGTAATGGAAGCTTACAAAACCTATTTTACGGATATAACAGGGAAATCTCCTTCAGATATTCAGTTTAATATCGTGTTGGCTGTTTTTGTAATACTGCTTTTAGGCTTCATTGATGTGGCTTTCTTTTCGATTCCGTTGTATGACATTTTCAAATTTTTCAAGAAAAAAGAAGGCTTACCCCATCAGGCATCTGCCATAAAAGTGATGAAAATCTATATCATGTCCCACTTTTTAATCATACCGGTGAATGTACTCCTTTATTATACGGTGTTTCACAATCTCAGCAGCGACAGCGGCGCCGGTGAAATCATTCTGGCGGAAGCAGTGTTTTTTGCGGTAATGATCTGGTCTTCTGCAATCATTACCCGGGGAATTAATACCCTCTATCAATTCGGACCCTTTTTAAAAAGGCTTACCTTCCTGATCGTATTTACCTGGGGCTTCCTGTTCAGTATGGTGCTGGACATGCAAATCATGAACTGGCTTTTGAAGCTTTTTAAATAAGCGCTTTCAACCTTTGAAGGAATACTCCGTTAAGTAAATAAAAGACAGAGATATAAAGAAATGATTCATTACCGCATAACAAAAGGCCCCTGTAAAAGGTAGGGCCTTTTGTCTTTTCGGGATAAAGTTTTCAATCTACATAATTTCTACAAATTTATTGTATATACTTTGTTTACTACTTGAAAAGAGGTGCTGCTTTCCATATAGAGTCCTGGCAGGCCTGGAATGAAGGGAGAAGTTTACAATGCAATTTTTATTGAGCCACTGGCATTGCATTTTACCAATTGCCGCCATTGTCATCGCTATGTTCTTTATACGTGACAAACCCGGGGATAAATCGAGCGAAAGCAGGCCTGACGAGGCCGGCGACAAACACATCAGCAGAAATACATGACCCGGACGGACTGTACGATAACCATACCCTACGATTTATTGAGTAAGGAGAAGGGTATCAAAGCGCATAAAGGGAGAACAAAAGAAGTGGTATCCTGAAACAAATACGACGTTGTGTTGCAAATGATTGACGTTTGCAGTACAATATACATAGAATAAGATTAAAAGGAGACAAAAAATATGGCTAAAGCTGCTAGTATAAATATGCGTATTGATCCTGAATTTAAAGAAAAAGTTGAAAAACTTTTCAATGAACTTGGTTTATCCACTACGGAGGCGATTAATATATTTTTGCACCAATCCGTATTACAAGGAGGACTGCCCTTTGAAGTAAAAAATTTCCGGAAAGTAAATTATTTTGCCGATTTACATCAATCGATCGAACAATTGGAACAAGGTAAAATTGTTATTAAGACGATGGATGAATTGGAGGAAATGGAAAATTGAATATCATTTTTTCCGAAAAAAGCTTTTATGAATATACAGAGTGGCAGGCAAAAGATAAAAAAACAGTTAAGAAAATCAACGAACTTATTAGGGATATTCAAAGAAACGGGCTGCTCAAAGGGATAGGGCAGCCTGAACTTTTAAGACATGGCCTTTCAGGCTATTGCAGCCGGAGGATAAACGAGGAGCACAGATTGGTTTATGCTATGGATACCAATAACAATTTGGTAATTGTAAAATGCAGCGGGCATTACGAATAAAAATCATCTCCTTCGCTATTTAACTGAAAATCCTTATAGCGTTATAAAGGGATTGGAATCAACGCCAACCCCTTTTTATGAACACACCCTGTTTCAATACATCTGTGAACGGAGCGCTGCGATATCTTCGCTTTCCAAATACTCGTCATAGGTCATCTGCCGGTCGATCAAGCCTTTGGGCGTTATTTCAATGATCCTGTTGGCCACGGTCTGCACAAACTGATGGTCATGGGAGACGAACAGGATGGTGCCTTTGAAGTTTATCAAGCCGTTATTCAATGCCGTAATGGATTCAAGGTCAAGATGGTTTGTCGGCTCGTCAAACAGCAGCACATTGGCGCCGGAAAGCATCATCCTGGACAGCATGCAGCGGACTTTTTCGCCGCCGGACAGCACGCTGGCCTTTTTCAGGGCTTCCTCACCGGAGAACAGCATTCTTCCAAGCCAGCCTCTGACAAAGGTTTCGGTCTGGTCCTTTGTAAACTGTCTCAGCCAATCGACCAGATTCAAATCAACGCCGTCAAAAAAGGAGGAGTTGTCTTTGGGGAAGTAAGCCTGGGAGGTGGTGATGCCCCATTTATACTCTCCGCTGTCGGCGGATATTTCCTCCATCAATATTCTGAATAGAGTGGTCTTAGGCAGTCCGTTGGGGCCGACAAGTGCAATTTTGTCACCCTTGTTTACAGTGAAGCTGATGTTGTCCAGTACTTTTTCGCCTTCATACTCCTTGCTGATGCCGTTTACTTCCAGCAGCACATTTCCGGCTTCCCTGTCAGGCTTGAAATCTATGAAAGGATATTTCCTGGAGGAAGGCCGGATATCTTCCAGCGTCAGCTTTTCCAGGATCTTCTTTCTTGATGTGGCCTGCTTGGATTTTGATGCATTGGCGCTGAACCGCTGTATGAACTCCTGCAGCTCGTTGATCTTTGCTTCGATCTTTTTGTTTGCGTCCTTGGCTTGTTGAAGGGCAAGCTGGCTTGACTCATACCAAAAATCGTAATTACCCGAGTAAAGCTGGATCTTTCCAAAGTCGATGTCGGCAATATGCGTGCAGACCTTGTTCAGAAAGTGCCTGTCATGGGAGACAACGATGACGGTGTTGTCGAAATTGTACAGGAAATTCTCAAGCCATGCGATGGAAGCTATATCAAGATGGTTGGTAGGCTCGTCCAGCAGCAGGATGTCAGGATTGCCAAAGAGTGCCTGGGCCAGCAGCACCTTCACCTTGTCGTTCCCATCCAGATCCTTCATTTTCTTGGTATGAAGCTCTTCTCCGATACCAAGGCCGTTTAACAGCATGGCGGCTTCCGACTCGGCTTCCCAGCCGTTGAGCTCGGAAAATTCGCCTTCCAGCTCGGAAATCTTGATTCCGTCTTCCTCGGTAAATTCGGATTTGGAATATAAGGCGTCCTTTGCATCCATGATCTCGCAGAGTCTTTTATGGCCCATGATTACCGTCTTCAAAACTTCAAATTCATCAAATTCGTAATGATCCTGTTTCAGAACGGCCAGCCGTTCCCCGGAGTTGATGAAAACCTCTCCCTTGTTGGCGTCCATTTCGCCGGAGAGAATTTTCAAAAAGGTTGATTTCCCGGAGCCGTTGGCTCCTATAATCCCGTAGCAGTTGCCCGGAGAGAATTTTATTGTTACATTGTCAAATAATACACGGCCTCCGAAACGGAGTGAAATGCCGCTTGTGCTGATCATTAAGCGTTACCTTCCTTATTTGCTATTGTTGGAATTTAACCCAAGACTATATCTGAGTCCGGACCAAACTAACGGATATCACTGTCCGGATATCTGGAAAATACGCGCCTGCAATCCGGATGTGTCCCCTGACATTATAGCATATTTGAGGCGCTTGTCCACTTTTAAATTCAAAAGGAGGTTCGAATCCTGGCGGTGTAAAAAGCAGACCTTCTCCAGCCGCTGCCATCCGGAGGCTGAAGAAGACTACACCTGAAAAAGGGCAGATGGAAGTTATCGGGCGAGAAGCGGGAAATGCTCACTGGTCAGCCAAAACATCCTCCGAAAAATCAAATAGTTTTTTTACAAGGTTGATCATTGATCTGCTTGGCCTGCGCCAGGAAAAAGACGGAAATATGGGACATTTCGGCTTCCTGTCGCTGTTTCTGATTCCTGGCTTTTTGCATATATTTTACCATATACAATGGACTGCTGTATGGCAGATTCAAAATAATTAATGCACTTTTAGGCAGGGTGTCTGTAAAGAAAAGAATGGGGGGAGGTAATAATTGGATTGCAAAAGTGTGCAATTGGTATTGACTTTATAAGGGTCTGAATATACAATAGCTTCTGTAGGCAGTGAATTTGTTAAAAAAGAATAGTTGACCGGAAATATCTCGGGTAGCAGTGAACCGGGGATATAAAGATGTGTCTCGGTGGCCTAATGGATAAGGTAGCGGATTCCGGTTCCGCTGATGCGGGTTCGATTCCTGTCCGGGACGCCAAAAATACCAAGCCTTTTGGGGTTTGGTATTTTTTATTTCCAAGTTTTTGGTACTGGCAAGCGTGTCCATTCACCGACAGAGCGGCCATTGAATCATTTCCTTAAGCATTGGTATAACTTTGATGCATACAGCTTCGGGGGCATATTTGCTGCCGCATTCGTATATTTTCATAAAGTCACAGGAATCATTCATAGCCTCCACGCCATCTACCCCCTTCATAACCGTATCGACCGCTCTTCCAAGGATAGGTGCGTACATCTTACACTTTAACAGGACTTGCGATTAGTAAAAGTGGAATAGAGAACATCCGATAACGGAGATATATTCTAATGCTCATGCCTGTGGTGAATATCAGGACTATGGGCATGAGCGTGCTCAATATTCGTGTGTATGTGTTTGTGAGTATGTTCTGTCAGGTCATTTTCATTATGCGCATGCATGTGGTGATTATCATCATGAGTATGCCTGTGGTCGTGCTCAATTGTAATATGCCTGTGAAGATGCGCATGATCTTCCCTGAGGATGAGGATTGTGCCTGCAATCATGAAGGGTAAGGATAACAGGAGGTTTATTCCCGGCCATTCCCTGAAAATAATCAAGGAAACAATAGCTCCGACAAAGGGCGCAGAACCGAAGAAAGCGCTTGTCCTCGCAGCACCAAGACTGCGCATTGCAAAAACAAACAGAAAAATACTTGTGCCATAGCTTAAGAAACCGAGAGCCAATGCCGCAAGAATAATTCCCGGGGCAGGGAAACGGTTGCCGGCCGATAGCGCAATGACAAGGGATACCGTCCCGGCGGAGATGCCTTTTACTGTTACAATGGACAAAGGGCTTTTGGCAGAAATGTTTCGGGTAAAATTGTTGTCCATGCCCCAGAAAAAGCATGCCAACATGACTCCTGCGGCGCCGATGGAGATGCCCCAGCTTCCGCTCGCATCCCAGGTAAGGATTACGCTTGCCAGGGTTATGCAAGCTACGGCTGTCCATATCCATTTACCCAAGGCTTCCTTGAAAGCGATAACTGCAATGAGACTTGTGGCCACTCCTTCAAAATTCAGAAGTAAGGAAGCTGTTGCCGCCGGAGTATTTTTCAGACTGAGCATCAATATGATGGGCGCTGCCACTCCCCCCGTGATTATGGCGCCGGCAAGCCATGGGATATCCTTCCGTACCAGAGGGGCCTCCTTTTCGGCAGGACTTGTGAATTTTTGAATTATTGCTGCAAATAGCAGCCCAAACCCACTCCCCAGATATAAAAGCGCCGCCAGCATAACCGGATCGACGCCGTTCAGCAGCAGCTTCGACAAAGGAGCGCTTATGCCGAAGAGTACGGCTGCCAGGATAGCTTGCAGTTTTGGATAAATATTTCTATTCAAGTATCTCTCCTAATTTTCTCTTTTTGATGAATGATACCTTCATTATATATTTTTAAAAATGCAGTCGCAATAACTCTTGCAGCCTTTTTGTTCAGGCTTCTCTCAAAGCGGAAAATATTTAGATGATCAAGCCCTTTTTCTTTGCGTCGGCATCCATGCCGGAGCCCACTGCCAAACCGATGCACATACCGGCAGTGATTCCTACGGCGATACCCCAGGAGGCATTGAAAGCAATGCCTATTGCAATGCCTATGGGCATGAAAATTGCCATGTAAAGACTTGCATAGTAGCCTTCGGTAACCAGCTTGTGATTTTTTTCCATATGGGAAATGCAGTATTTCAGAGTGATATGATAATTCTTGAAATCGGTTTTATTAAACGATTCCCAGGAGGTATTCATTTTATCGGTAAAGGCTTTTAAATTGCCGGTGGATTCCCTGCATGCGTCACAAGTACCGGAAAATGAATTGAGTCTTTTTACTATGCGCTCCAATAGATTCAGTCTTATACTTCCAGCCTGCTTTATATTCAATTTATCTTTCAGTCGTGCAACATCCAGTTCAAGGACTTCATCGAAATTCTCATTTTCATCCATGGGAATACCTCGCTCAATCGATAAAATAAATTTTTACCCCCATATTATACCATACACTCCTTCTGACAAAAAGGGTCATATCTTTTCTATTGACACTCCGTTAACAATATTGAATAATGGAATTATTGTTTAGAAACCTTAAATTGAAGGGAGAGAATTATGGAACATCGGATTGGAATCATCGGATACGGCGGAATGGCAGGGTGGCATCATGAAAATGTAAAAAGAATCAGCGGCCTTGAATGTACGGCGGCTTACGATATCGACCCTGAAAGGCTTAAAGTGGCGGTAGAGCGCGGACTGAAAGCTTTTTCCACACTGGAGGAGTTTTTTGCCAAAGGGGACTTTGATATTGTTTTGGTAGCAACTCCTAACAACTTCCACAAGGACATGGCCATCGAGGCAATGAAACATAAAAAGCATGTTGTTTGCGAAAAACCCGTAGCAATGTCTTCTCAGGAACTGCAAGAGATAATTGACGCTTCGGAACACTACGGAGTACTTTTCACAGTACATCAAAACCGGCGCTGGGACAAGGACTACCGGATCATCCGGAAAGTAATCGAGGATGGAATGATCGGAAAGCCATACACCATTGAATCCAGAGTACACGGCTCCGGAGGAGTTGTTCATGGCTGGCGCGCCTACAAGGTTTCCGGAGGCGGGATGCTTCTGGACTGGGGAGTGCATCTGATAGACCAGATTATGTTTATGGTGCCCGAAAAGGTAGTGAATGTATTTGCACGCATGAACAATATAAAAACGCCGGAGGTTGATGATTATTTTAAAGCCGTCTTGACCTTTGAAAGCGGCCTGTGCGCCCAGATTGAAGTCGGAACCTATTGTCTGCGCACCTTACCGCGGTGGTATGTCAACGGGGATCTCGGTTCGGTCTACATCGAAGGCTGGGATTGTAAAGGTGCCGTGCTGCATGCGAAAAAGCTGGCGATGGAGTGGGTCCCGGAAGTGGTGCAGACCGTTGCCGGACCGACCCGTACAATGGCTCCCAGGCCCAAGGAAGCCATTGAAGAGCTAGAGCTCCCCACGGTAGAGACAGATTGGGTGGAATATTATAAAAACGTCATCGGGGTGCTTGACAATCATGAAGAACTTATTGTAAAGCCTGGCGAGGTTATGCGGGTGTTCAAGGTAATGGAGGCCTGCTTTGAATCAAATGAAAGCGGCCAATGCGTTACGGTAAACGTGTAAAAAAAACGGCGCTGTCACAGCGCCGTTAAACTTAAGGCATATAGGAGGCCGTAATTAAGCAGTGGTTTTGAATATGTTCAGCAGGCGCAGGTAATGATTCGCTTCACGGAGGGTGTGATCTGCAAGCAGAGGCAGTATAATGGATTTAATCTTGCATTGGAGAATTCCCTGGGTACCCTGCTTTTTGAAATCACGGATTTCCGTGGTTGCCTTGAGACTGCTGCCGGTGATTCCTGCAATGGGCAAGGATTTATCCATTGCCTCCATTGCTTCCTTTGTCAGTTTATCAAAGTCCTTGCCGAATTTGTCGGCGGTATTGAAAAGATCATTTTCTGAAGGGTCCAGCAGTCCCCGGATGAATTTTGCATGCTCTGCCATGATTCTGTTCCAGAATGCTTCCTGTTCGTATGCGAATTTTTGTATATTGGTTTCCTCCCTGTTTTGAAGCCTTTGCACAAGCATGAGATATAATTTTGCTTCTCTCATGATGTGGTCGATGAGCAGTGGGTAATTATTGGTAAAAAGCTGGCAGGACAGCACCATTGAGAGGACGTTGGCTTTGAACTGAATCAGCAATGCCACCAGATTTATTACCTTCTGATTAAGCTGGAAAACTCTCTGTTCGAGCGCAGGGTCTGTATTTGGCGCAGGATTGCCCGCCAGTGCCGTCTCGGCCTGTGTAATAGCCGTTGGAATATTCGCTCCGGTAAAATAGGAAGTTACCATTTCTGCATTCAGGGTATAGGGAGTAAAAACTTCACCCGACTGCAATATACCGGGGCTCACCACGCCATTTGACAAGGATACCGCTTCCATCAGCAGATTATCGAACTGTATTCTGAATAGGTTTGCCTGATTGGTTAAACTTATGTCCTTTAGAGTGAATCCGGCGGCCAGAAACAGTGAATGTTCCTTCATAATCCTGCCAAAAAACAGGTGGAGCCCCAGCGACTGACTTACAAACTCAGTTCCTGATAACATATTAACCCCATTCCGCCGCTGTGCCGGCGGCATTATATTTGATACAATCTTGCTTGGCACGTACAGTATTTCAAGCTAAACCGATATAGCCGGAGAATTTGGCAAAGCATCGCAAGCTCATGGGTATAGCCTAGTAATATTTTATTATTGGGTTACATAAAGTGTTCCATCCCTGCACCGGCGGGATAATATTTTGTAAACCGCCGGAATGCTTAAGGCATTATATTTGCACCAGTACTTTGTGAAAAACATAACCCTCGATTTATTGAATTTTCCATGGTATAATGAGTTCAGAAAGTATTTATCCGATCGATTGACATTGCTGCTTTGGAGACATAGTATACTGCATTCCGAAAAAATTTACCGTTTTTTGGTGATTTTTAAAAAGGAGGAGTAAATATATGCCATTTCAAGCTGAAAGAAGAAAATATCAAAGATGTCATTCCGTTATTTGTAAAGCACAGATGAGCGCCGATGAAAAACATTGGACGAATTCCGAACTGGTTGACTTGTCTGCAGGGGGCTTGAGTTTTGCTTCTTCCAATGCTACCTTCAATGAAAACGGCAAGGTGTTTTTCAATCTATATGTCTACAACATGCTGTCGGAATTCAATATCAAGCTGGAAGGGCGCATCATCAGAATTGACAGAAGCAATTCAAAAAGGCTGTATTCAGTGAAGTTTGATAACATCAACAAATATCAGCAGGTACAGCTGGACGAACTGGTGAAATCAAAAATTTCGTTATGTGACAAAAAGAATGAACCGGTATATGAGGAGGAGTACTCCATCTTTCTATTTCCAAGGTTTAAACAGAGGACTCACAGAATCAGGCTGAAAAATTACAGATGAAAATGAGAGCCGCCGTATTCTGTTGGCGGCTCTTCTGAAAGAATATTGCGGTGGGTGGGATTCCCAAACAAAACGGATGGAGTTATCTTACAGCCGAAATCATTGCCAGATAGTTTTCATCGGGGACATAATAGGGAATGCTGTTGCCGGAGCCAAGGGCATAGCTGCCTTTCACCGCTGTCCTTTCAAGCATGCTGCAGGAACGTTTGAAGATTTCTTCGGGGGTTGACCGGCATAGGAAGTCCAGGCCTATACCCCCAAATATGGCTATTCTGCCTCCCCATCGTTCATAGGCCTCCTCAACAGGGAGGATGTTGTCCTCATAGGAATGCTTCGCATCATATTTTATGTCGTCGATGATATCGTCCATGACGCTTTCAAGCTGGCCGCAGGAATGCAAGATTGCCGGTTTTCCTGACGAATGGATGGTACTGGCGATTTTTTTATGCCATGGGATGACATACTTGCGCATATCCGGCACCGATAACATGGTTTGTGTGTTGAAGCCCCAGTCGTCATTGGAAATCAATGCGCCTACGGAACTGTACGGAGCACAGATTTGATAATACCTGTCAAGTCTGGAGCCGACTTCGTCGAAAATATCCCGGACCAATTCAGGGTCGTCGGCAGACAGATAGCATAAGGTGTCATAGCCGGTCAAAGCAATAACATTCTCCAAAACGCCCCCGGGACCCCAGATGATAAATTTCATTCCCTTGGGCAATTCCGGGGCAAGGGTGTCCAGGCGGGAGTGGTCAAAGCTGTCCGGATCGGGCCATGGGTAACGTTTAAAGCTTTCTCGGTCATGGATAACGGCACCTTCATTCAGGGATATGGTTTTTTTATCCTGGTGCCTGTCTGTCGGGAATGCAAAATCGGAGCCTATGATCGTAGTGTAATCATAGCCGGCATTGCTGTAAGCTTTTATAACGGTACTCCAATTTTCAAGGCCCGAATAGGTTTTATCGGGATCGACATTTGCCAGCTTTCGATACAGCGGGTCGTTCATAAAAAATTCGAATAAGGTAGGGCGGTCGGGCCTGCTTCTTTCCAATATCTTTAAAAGATTATCGAAATTCGGTTCCCGTGTACTCTGAAGATAAGTACCTGCCTCAAGGAATTTAGGGTCAAGGTTTTTCATTCTGTACCACCTTCCATGTCCTATGGTATAATATATTTACCGATTCTGGCATGCAGCGGAGATTCGCTGTAATGCCGGATGTGCTGCTATTATCATATAACAATTGATGCGGTCTTGCTTTGCACGGATTATCAATTTGTTTGCAAAAATTACTTTATGCAAAGTGAAAAAATTGACACTTAGCATTTTGCTTATATACTTTATGTTACTGGAGAGGGTTTATGGAACCATACCGTGAAAATGTAGAAATGCCGGATAGGCTGTTTCCGGTAAGGGCATGGCTCAGTGTCAATAATGAACATATCTATGTTCATCCGCACTGGCATGATGAAATAGAAATCCTGTTTATGAAGGAAGGAAAGGCCACCCAACAGGTAAATGAAAATATTTTTGATGCTGCCAAAGGGGACATAATCTTCATCGCAGGCAATGACGTGCATTCAACCTACACTTACGGCAGCCGTCCGAATGAAATTCTTGTGGTCCAGTTCAATACGGATTTCATTCTGCCTGTGTACGCTTTGTCTCCTGAGAAAAAGCTCATTGAGGACTTCAGAGACGGTATGGAAATCCCGGCAGCCATCAAGGCGGACTCTGAAATCGGCAAGGCTGTCCTTCAGAGCCTGATGGCTATTTTTCATGAATTCGAAAGCGGGGAAAACGGTTTTGAAATTTTCATTAAAGCAAGAATTTACGAGCTGATAGGCACTGTCGCAAGAAATTTCAACAACAGGAAAAGAAGCACAGGCCGTACTTACCGTACGGACAAGGCCAAGGAAATGCTGCAAAAAACCTTCAAGCTCATCGATGAAAATTATGAGGGGGAAATTACGCTGGACAAAGCTGCAAAGATTTCGAATCTGAGTGTTTCCCACTTTTGCAGGCTGTTTAAGAAGGCGACGGGCATGACCTTTAAAGACTATCTGACCTTTTACAGGGTGAACAGGGCGGAAAAGCTGCTTGCCACCACCCGGTCCATCACAGAGATTGCCAATGACTGCGGCTTTGAAAGCATGTCGTCCTTTATTCGCGCCTTCAAACATTACAGGAATGCCACCCCGTCTGCATACCGGAGTAAGGCTTGAGGAGCAATACGGCACAAATTCATATATTCGCCGGGCTTGTGGATTTATTCCGGTCTTATGTGTTAAAATATCTAAAGATTAATTCAAATGAATGAGGGTTTTAATGAATATAGGAAAGCTTCAACTTGAAAACATCGTATTTCTTGCTCCCATGGCAGGGGTGACGGATATGCCATACAGAATTCTTTGCCGGGAGCAGGGCTGCGGTTTTGTCTATACGGAAATGGTCAGCGCCAAAGGCATGCATTATAACGATAGTAAAAGCCAAAAGCTCACTGAACTGGATGATGCGGAAAAACCGGCTGGAGTGCAGATCTTCGGCTCCGACCCTGACATATTGGCCTCAATTGCCGGGCGGCTGAATACTTCCGATGCTGCCCTCATCGATATTAATATGGGCTGTCCGACGCCCAAGATAACCAAAAATGGAGAAGGAAGCGCGCTGATGCTCAAGCCGGAGCTGGTGAGCGAAATTGTAAAAGCAGTATCGTCGGTTTCTCAAAAGCCTGTAACAGTAAAGATCCGCAAAGGCTGGGATGATGAGCATGTCAATGCCGTTGAAATCGCACAGCTTGCACAGAAGAACGGCGCAAGCGCGGTGACGGTCCACGGGAGGACGCGGGAGCAATTCTACAGCGGAAAAGCGGACTGGAACATTATCCGGGATGTAAAAAAGGCCGTATCCATCCCTGTGATCGGCAACGGTGACATCTTCCGGCCCGAGGATGCGGCCCGCATGCTGGATTATACCGGCTGCGATGCGGTAATGGTAGGCCGGGGAGCCCAGGGCAACCCGTGGATTTTCAAAAGGATTAAGCACTATTTTGAGACCGGCACGATATTGAAGGAACCGTCACTTTGGGAAAAGGTAGATATGATGATCAGGCATATGCACATGCTGATAGAGACAAAAGGCGAACATACGGGTGTTTGCGAGATGAGAAAGCACATCGCCTGGTATCTGAAGGGGCTGCACAATTCCGCAGGCATCAAGGAAAAGATTTTCCGTCTGAATTCTCCCCAGGAAATCACACAATTGCTTAAGGAATACGCCATGCAACACTCAGCCATGACTGTCTGATTTCAGGGATGCTTTATCCTATATGACAAAAGCCCCGTCCCCTGTCAATGTCTTGTCAATTGAACGGGAAATCGGGACAGGCAGCTTGTCTTCTTATCAAATCAGGTTAGTTTATATTTTTGACCGATGGAGATATTGAAAAACCTGTTGACATGGAATAAATATCCGACTATAATAAAACTGACCGGTCAGTCGGAAGCGGAGGCGAGTTCATGTCGGGTGCCAATGAAAAAGCGGAGCAAACAAAGCAGCTTATTGCTGCAAAGGCAAAAGAACTGTTTATAAAAAAAGGCTACCATAAGGCTTCAATGGAAGATATCCGATCCCACTCAGGCATGAGCAAGGGAAGCATTTATTATCATTTTAAAAGTAAGGAAGCTCTTTTTCTCTATATACTTGAGCTTTACACACAGGATTGGATCGACCTGTGGCAGGAGAAATCCTCCAATCTCAAGACAGCCAATGACAAGCTGTTCGCCTTGGCGGAATTATTTGCCATGGATTTTGAAAGCCCGCTGATGAATGCTTCTGAAGAATTTGCCAGAAGTATGACTACGAACCCTGCGATAAAGGAAAAAATGGATGAATTAAGCAGAAGGGTGTTTCCGGTTGTACAGGGTGTAATTACTGAAGGTATTCGAAATAAAGAATTTAAAAATATGGACATCAATGAAGCTACAATTATTGTCTACGGCTTTTTAGCAGGTATAGGAGCTATTTGTCAAACTGTGAATAACGATGAAATTCCCGATATGTACAAAAAAGCAATAGAATTATTTCTTCATGGATTGAAAGAATAAAAATTTTTATCAAAGAAAAGACCGGACGGTCGGTTTAATAGGAGGACTCTGATGAAAGAGCTATTTGGAAATAAAGTATTCAGAATAATTATGGCTACGGATTTTATCCAGCAAATGTGCATTTGGATACGGAATATCTCTGTGCTTTTCTTTATCATTGACAGGACGAATGCGGACCCGGTTGCAGTATCACTGATAACAGTATTTGAATACCTGCCGATGTTCGTTTTTGCCTACATAGGCGGAACTCTTGCAGACAGATGGGACCCAAAGAAGACGATGATTATCGGTGACTTTTTGAGTGCCGTCTCGGTGTTTTCTATTTTCATCCTGATTTCACAAGGCCTGTGGCAGGCGGTTTTTGCAGCTACCCTTGTCTCGTCGGTCGTAAGTCAGTTCTCCGTACCTTCATCAAACATTATATTTAAAAGGCACATCGATGAAAAATATGTAACTCAGGCGGTTTCGCTTTCCCAGAGCTGGCAGTCGCTGTTTCTCATCGTAGGGCCTGTGTTGGGAACTTTATTATATGGGACAGTCGGCATAAGCTATTCACTGGTCTTCATTGCTTTTATGTTTTTAGTATCCTCAATCGTTCAGTTTGCTCTGCCCACAGGCTTAAAAGCTGCAGAAGCAATCAAAACAAGTGTGTTTGCTGAAATGAGGGAAGGTCTGGTTTATCTGAAAAGGAAAAGCGGCCTTAAGGTGCTATGTGTACTGCTCGCCGTGCTAGGTCTTGCGGAAGGGCTTATTCAGCCACTGACCGTATATCTGGTTACAGATCGGCTGGGAATTGAAAAGGAGAGCCTGCAGTGGCTGTATTCGCTTTCGGGTATAGGGCTCCTGGCAGGAGCTATATTGTCGGCTTCCCTTGCCGGCAGGTTCAAAACCAGAACGATCCTGGTTTCAAGTATGATAATATTTGCTTTGGTAACGGTGGCAGAAGTTTTGTCAACAGCGGTATTTCTTACAGCGGCCATGTGTTTGGTATCGGGTGCAGTTCTTGCCTTCTTCCAGGTTGCAGTCAGTACTCCTTTGATAAAAACCGTTGAAGAGGAATACGTAGGAAGGATAAACGGGCTGATTACTCCGGTCATGTTAGGAGGAATTCTAATTGGATCAGGATTGTCAGGTATATTGATGAAGCAGCTCTCGCTCATACCAATGTTTATGATGTCCGCCGGCATCATGCTGATTTGTGCGGTTATCGCTCTGGGATACAGGGAGGAGGATGCGGTTGTACCGGCACAGGCCGGACTTCAGGCACAGTTGAAGGAGCAAGATACCTAAAACAAAGCAAATGCAGGAAAAGGATTTCCGGAAAAGATAGAATTGATGGATTTGTCATGGTCCCCGGTTCGTTTCTACTTGTAAAATATGCTGAAAACCAGTACAATAGTAGCAGAATATATGTTCGCGGGGGGCGCATCCATGAACCTGGATCAAATGCTGGAATACTTCAAGGCTTCCGAGAGGATGATGAAAAACATCACCTCCTGGGTTGAAATGCCTGCCAAAGAGGCTGTGTATGCGGATTTCCCCGAATTCCTGGATGAGAGGATCAAGGCTGCGCTGGTGCGGAGAGGAGTCCGGAGACTTTATTCCCATCAGGCAAGTGCCATAAGTGAGGTCAATGAGGGAAATGACATTGTGGTAGTCACCCCAACGGCATCGGGAAAAACTCTTTGCTACAATGTCCCGGTGCTGAACGCAATTCTTAAGGACGAAGAATCAAGGGCAATATTCCTTTTCCCCACAAAAGCCTTGTCCCAGGACCAGACCACCGAGCTGCACGAGCTTATCACCGAGGCCGGTGTGGACGTCAAAACCTTTACATACGACGGCGATACCCCGCAGTCGGCACGCAAGGCAATACGCCAGGCAGGGCATATTGTTGTCACAAATCCGGACATGCTGCACAGCGGAATACTTCCGCACCATACCAAGTGGACCAAGCTATTTGAGAATCTTAAATACATTGTTATCGATGAAGTTCATCACTACAGGGGTGTTTTCGGAAGCCACCTTGCAAACACCATACGAAGGCTGAGGAGAATTTGTGAATTCTATGGGTCAAAGCCTTTATTCATATGCTGTTCCGCAACCATTGCCAACCCTGCAGAGCTGGCCTCACGTATAACCGGCGCGGATATAAGGCTTGTTGACAACAACGGCGCGCCCTCAGGAAAAAAGCATATCATTTTCTACAATCCGCCGCTGGTGAATAAAGAACTGGGCATAAGAAAAAGCAGTCTGCTGGAGGCAAAAAACATTTCTGAAACCCTCATAAGGAATGACATTCAGACAATCGTGTTTACACGAAGCCGGTTGAATGTGGAGGTACTGGTTACATATCTCAAGGATATATTTCATGGCAAAGCAGGCGGGGAAAACAAGGTGCGCGGATACAGAGGCGGTTATTTGCCGAATCTGAGGCGTGAAATTGAGCGGGGACTGAGAAACGGAAGCATTACAGGCGTAGTATCTACCAATGCGCTGGAGCTGGGTATAGACATCGGCGCTCTTGAAGCATGCATCATCTGCGGCTATCCGGGGACCATTGCCAGCACCTGGCAGCAGGCGGGCAGAGCAGGCCGGCGCAACGGCGTATCCGTTACTTTCATGGTTGCCAGCAGCAGTCCCTTGGACCAGTACATTGTGAGCAATCCCGACTACTTCTTTGGCAAAAGCCCGGAAAACGGACTGATAAATCCGGACAATCTCATCATATTGTACAATCATATGAAATGTGCCGCCTTTGAGCTTCCCTTCGAGGACGGTGAAAAATTCGGAGTAGAAACCACTGCGGAAATATTGTCCTACATGGAAGAAGCCCGGCTTATCCGTCATGTAGGGAACCGGTGGCACTGGATGTCCGATGTTTTCCCGGCAGAGGAAATAAGCTTGCGGAGCGCGGCCAATGAGAATTTCATCATTATTGATATTTCGGACCCCCACCGGAGGGTCATCGGAGAAACCGACCGCTTCAGCGCACCCATGCTGCTCCACGAGGAAGCCATATACATCCATGAAGGCCAGCAGTACCAAGTGGAAACGCTGGATTTTGACGATAAGAAGGCTTATGTCCGCAAGGTGGATGTGGACTATTATACCGATTCACAGCTTTCGGTAGACCTAAAGGTGATCGACGTATTCAGGGAAGACGGGAAAGACGGTATTTCCAGGAATTGCGGCGAGGTGACGGTAAATGCCCTGGTAACGATGTTTAAAAAGATAAAGCTTCATACCCATGAGAACATCGGGTCCGGGCCGGTGGACCTGCCTGACCTGGAAATGCACACCACCTCTTATTGGGTCAGCTTGCCCGAAGAAATGCCGGAGCGCATGTCCCAGTCGGATATGCAAAACGGTTTGCTCGGGCTTTCCAACCTCCTTGCCAATTCAGCCCCCATATACCTCATGTGTGATCCCGGCGACATCCGGGTCGTTCACCAGGTGCGTTCCACCTTCACTCAGCGGCCTACGGTTTATATCTATGACAGCTATCCCGGGGGGGTGGGCTTTAGCGACAAGTTGTACGAGCTGCACAGGGAATTGTTTGCCACTACCCGGAGGATGGTAGAGAATTGCAGCTGCGAAAGTGGATGCCCCTCCTGTGTGGGACCGTTGAATGAGTTCTCAGGGAGTGGAAATCCCAAAGCGTTGACATTGAGGCTGATAGACATCGTGCTGGATAAGCATTAAAATGAGATTGCCACGCTGCATTGCATTTGCTCGCAATGACATATAGATCGGTCGCTGGTATGAAAAGGTAATGGGAATGGCGATCAATGATCACCGCTACATTTTTTCATACTCAGGTATGCCACCCGTGGCATGGACATTGGTATGAAAAGGAACCTAGTGTAGGGGCGACCAGTGGTCGCCCACCCTGGAAGGACTTAGGCTGGCAATCAATGATCATCGCTACATCTTTTCATACTCAGGTATGCTGCTCTTCGCTTTGTCATTCCGAGGAGCGGAAGCGACGTGGGAATCTCACCCCGGGAATTTTAAGCAAAAACTGATAAGGGTAGTATAAGGAAATTGTAATCATGGATTTAAAAAGCAAGCTGGGACTTTACAAGGAGAACGGTACAAAAAAAGCGAATAGCGATACGGCATCCATCGATAAGATCCAGGACTTCATTCCAGGAAAAGTATGCTCCAATGAAGCCGGGTCTTTCTATTGCATTGAAAGCAGGTATCCCGCCGGCAGCACTCATGGCGGCTGCCATCTGCAAGCGGTTTTGGACATAAGCGCGCAGAGTCTTTCAAGGCTTTGCCCCGAATATAATGCCGATGCTCTTTCCGCTGCCAATCTGCTTTTCCTTGATACCGAGACCACGGGGCTGTCGGGTGGAGCCGGAACGGTGGCTTTCCTTGTGGGCGTGGGTTTTTTTGAAGAAGCTTGTTTTGTTGTCAGGCAGTTTTTCATGAGGGACTACAACGAAGAAGCCGCCATGCTTCTCGAGCTTAACCGCATGCTTTCCGGGTTTGGCGGGCTGGTGACCTTTAACGGCAAAGCCTTTGACTGGAACCTTTTACAAAGCAGGTTCATTTCCAACAGGATAAAGCCGGCCGTAAGGTCTCCCATCCATATCGACCTTTTATTCCCTTCCCGCAGGATATGGGGACTGAAGCTTGAAAGCTGCAGGCTCTCGTCTCTGGAGGAGAATATACTGGGCGAGCAAAGAACGGATGATATTCCGGGCGCCATGATCCCTGCGGTTTATTTCAAATACCTGGGGGACAGGGATGCCGCCGATATCAAAAAGGTGATCCGGCATAACGAGCTGGACATCGTGTCTATGGTATCCCTGCTGTCGAGAATTTCTGCAATGCTGGACAATCCTTTCTCCGGGTCTTCCTGCGAACAGGAATTGCTCGGGATGGGAAAAATATTTCATAAAAATGACGAAGAGGACAGCGTTATCCAGTGTTATGAATATTGCGCAAGGTCGGAAAACTTTCCGGTGAAGGCTGCTGCGGTGAAGCATTTGACTGGTATATACAAAAGAAGCGGCAATTATGCAAAGGCATTGAAGCACTGGGAGAACATGATGGAGGGCTCAAGCGGCTTTAACCTCTTCCCCATGATCGAAATGGCCATGTATTATGAGCATAAGGAAAAAGATGCGGCAAAAGCGCTGGAAATCATCGACAAAGCCGTTGAAATGAGTCTTAAGGCCGGCCTGAGAGAAGGAGCCGGCTTTGCTGAATTGCGAAAGCGCCATGACCGGTTGAAGAAAAAGGCGTTAAAGGAAGAAGCACAGCGAACCGGTTTCGTCAGTCAGAATTGAATTTTCATAACGACTATTTCCTTCCCTTAGATGAAGTGGGAGATATTTTTTGACGCCTCTTTATATTCGGAGGGGGTAAGGCCGGTCACCACTTTGAAGATCCGGCTGAAATAGTACTGGTTGGTGTATCCCACAATGTCGGCAATATCCTTCAGCATGATATCCTGGTTGCTGTTCATCAATTCCTTGGACTTTTCAATTCTCAACTTCGTCAGGTATTCCATGGGGGATACCCCGATGACGCCTTTAAAGGTTTTGCTCAAGTGACAGGGGTCAACCTTTACCATGACGGCAATGTCGTTAATGGTAATCTGTTTGGAAAAGTTAACCGTAATATATTTCACAACTTCGTCGATGATCTGCTTCAAGGGTTCCCGCTTCTGTTTCGCATCATTTGTGCTGCTGAAAAATTGGGAAAATATGGAGTGAAGACCCTGGAGCAGCGAAGAGTAGTCATTTGTGATGCTCAAGACTTCTTCAATATCCAGTTCCAGACTATGGGTGAAATCATTCCGGTCAATTACCACCTTGCTGCATATATAGGCAATGTATTTCAATGTAATTTCAATATTGTGCTGCGTGAAGCCGTATTGACTGAAATAATCCACAATGCGCTTTATTTCATTAAGAAACAGATTTTTCTGATTATTCTGGATAAAAGACAGAAGCTTGCTTTCCGTGGAGGAATCCAGGGCAGGTTCCTTTTCGGCTGTGGCGGGGGTATCCGGATAAATCACGGCAGGCTTGCCGAAAATCAGGTGCTTCCGCAAAAGAACCCTGGCATTCTGCGCTTCCATTCCTATTTCGTTGATATGGTTTATGATCCGGCCTACGGCAAGGGTTACCGGGAAGCCTTCAGCCAACAGGGCGTCACTGATGGAAGCCATCATCCGGTTCATCCCCGGAGCCGGACATTCGGTAAAACCCAATACCAGGATCATTTCGTTGAGATTTTTCCCTTCGAAACACCAAAAATAGGTGTTCGCTGGAAGCTGATTCTTGATAAGCCCACTAAAATCGACCCTGGACCCAAAAAATGCGAAAGGGTTGGTATAGTCTGTCATCTGACTGGAATAGGAGCCTGCACAAATGAGAGCGACGGAAAAATACCGGTACTGAAAAGCATAATCCGTCTGTTTGACTGCGCTGGCAGAGTTTAAAATCCCCCGGATCTGATTCTTTTCAGCGATGGCAGCCTTTTCATTGATGGCGATTACCGTTTTGTCAAGAATTTCGTCAATCACATCCTGGGTAACGGGCTTCAGCACATATTCCGTAACCCCCAGCCGCATTGCCCGGCGCGCATATTCAAATTCATCATAACCGCTGATGATGATGAAGTGGATGTCCGGGTGAGTGTGCTTCAATTCCGAGATTAGTTCCAATCCGTCCATCACAGGCATCCGTATATCTGTAAATACAACATCCGGTTTTAATTCTTTTATGAGGGATAAGGCCTCCCGGCCATTATGCGCTTCACCAACGACTTTGATGTCCGCCTTGGAGTAGTTTTCAATTTTCTGCTTTATACTCCATAAAATTGGAGGCTTGTCTTCGGCAATAACTGCTTTAATCATTCCATGAGCCCTCCTTTGAGCGCAAGCTGCCGCCGAAAGTGATCCGGGTGCCGTTGGGTCGGATATTTTCTATTTTAAAGACGGCTGCGTCTTTAAAGCTGATGGCCAGCCGGGCGTATGAATTCAATATGCCCATACCGCCGATATGAAGGTTCTGCCTGAAGTTGCCTTCCTTGAGATTGAGATTGTACTCGTTGATTTGAGCATTGATGTTGTCAAGGACTGCAGGCTCAAAGCCTGAACCGTTATCCTCCACGCTGATACGCCATTCCGTATTGTCTGTTATCTGCCCTTTGATACGAATGTACCAGGGCGGCAGAGTGTTTTCAAAGCCATGGTTGATGCAATTTTCAACGATAGGCTGAAGTATCATTTTCGGCAGAGGGATAAGATTCATCTCCTCGGGTATCTCAATCTCATACCGCAGATGCGATATGGAGTCATTGCCGTAATCCCTGTAATGGTGTTCCATCAGTTTGAGAAAGTTCAGCGTATGGGCGACTTCCTCCTTTAAACTGACCATGTCGTTGACCGGTGAGACGATATAGCGCATCATTCCTGATAATTTGTTGCACATGGAGGCGGTTTCAAAATTACCGAATCTTTCACTGGAAGCACTGATCACGCCCAGCGTGTTATATAGAAAATGAGGGTTGATTTGCGCCTGCAGCGCCAGCAAATTGGCATTTGCCTCACGTATTTTGGATTCGTACACCTGGTTGATGGAATCCCTGAGCTTTGAAAACATGGCATTAAAGGATTCGTTAAGCATTTTCAGCTCGTTCTGGCCTCCATGGGGTATCTGAAGGTTCATGTTGTCCAGGCTTACGTGCTCAACGGTTGCCGTAAGTGTTTTCAATGGCCTGGTAAGGCTTCTTACAAGGATGAAAAAAGCAAAGAAAACAGCCAATAAAATGATGACTCCCGCAATGACAATTAACCGGGTATACGTGAACATCTGCTTCTGCAGTGCGGTTTCCTTATTGATCAATACGGTGCTCAGCCCGGTGATCCTCGATTTGTGGGAGGTATACAATATCTTGCTGCCCTTGATGGTAAACTCTCCATAGGATTCCGGTGAAAGATTGATCTTTTGATATACGTCCGGGTAATTGATTAATTTAAACAGACTGCTCTCCACCCTGGAGGTTTCAAAAGGGTGCACAAGGTTTCCCTGATCGTCGAAAACAAGAATGATGCTGTCTTCCGATACGGTGTTTGTATTGCAGATGCTTTCCAGATTCCAGTAGGGCAAGTCTACTTCCAGCAGCCCTAAATCCTGGTTTGAGGCTGTTACCAGTCTTCTTACGACAGAGATGACGGGCCTCGAAATGCTGACCCAGAAGTCCTGATGGGGAGGGAGGATCTGCAGCTTGTTTTTTGAAACAACAAGGCTGTTGTACCAGTCCAGGTCGGCCAGGCGTTTTTTGACGACCTGTTCTTCATCCGGAAGCCCCGAATGGAAATAAAAGCCTACCTTTGCATCAAAAATAACGGCATTGGTCATGTTGGGAAAATAAAAGCTCAGTACTTTCAACTGGTCTCTTGCCTGTCCCCGGTATTTGATCATCTGGTATTCATTGATTTTGCCCGTATGAAGGTCGGATAGGACATCCTGTATGACTTCGTTTTTTACGATAAATAATGCGCCCATATCCATTTGCGTAAACAATTCGTCGATCTGCAGCGAGGTTTTCTCCGTGATCCGCTGGGAGGTCTTCAGCTCTTTGTTGATGGATTCCGAAAACAGGTAATTGTAAAAAGCGTAGGCAAGAATAATAACCAAAACGGCCAATATCAGTGTCAAACCCAACAATAGCTTTTTTTGCAGATTAAGCTTGAACATTGTTTAAAATCCCCTCATCCTCGCCGGATCACCCCTATATAGCCATGCAACTGAGATTATAGCATACATTTATTTGGTATAAAAGTGAAGGGATATGCTTTCTAGATTTTACGTATTATGCCAGCTCGTCTTTTGTGGAATCAACAAATATGTATAAATTAAAAACACAAATTTGTGCATTTGATGTCCCGCCGCCAGATTGTACAATAAAGATACAGTTCTCAGCGAGAAAATTTCATTGTGCCAAAGAATAAGAAAAATGTTGCTTGATCGTAATTGGGTTCTTTCGGCCCCGGGCCGGGGAATTTCTGTTTTAAATAACTGCAGTGCAGATGGAGGTATTTAATGAAAGAGATGACGTCAAGACAAAGAATTATTGAAGCTGTCAATCACAGGGAACCGGATGTGCTGCCCATAGATTTCGGAGGAATGCGCTCCACAGGGATCAGCGCCATAGCTTACAATAATTTGAAAAAATATCTTGGGTTTACAGGCAAGCCGGCAAAGCTTTATGATGTTTTCCAGCAGTTGGCGGAGCCTGAAACGGAGATCGTAGACAGGCTGGGAGGCGATGTAGTGCAGGCGCACCGGCTCGCGCCTGCATGGGGAATAAAGATCGATGCATGGAAGCCCGGAAAGCTGCAGGATGGCAGTGATTGCATTGTGCCACAGGCATACAGTCCTGTCAGGAATGGGCAGGGAGACTGGGAAATCAGGGACGAACAGGGCACGGTCATTGCAAGGATGCCAGACAATGGTTATTTTTTTGACCAGGTGATTCATCCTTATGAGAATGTGGAAACGGAAGACGATATCGACAGGATTCCCATTCCTGAAATAACCGATGAAGAGCTAAAATTCCTTGAACAGCAAGTAAAACATCTTTATGAAACTACCGACAAGGCCATTCTGATCAGCTTCGGAGGCAATATTCTCGAAGCGGGTCAGATCGGCTGGGGATATGAAAAGTTTTATACCGATCTGGCCCTGAACCCCGACCTGGTGCATTACTGGCTGAACAAGCTCACGGATGCGTACATGAGGGACTTGAAGAAGTTTATGGCTGCCGTAGGAAAGTATGTGCAGCTGGTCCAGTTCGGAGACGATCTTGGGACCCAGGAAGCGCCTCAAATTTCGCTGAATATGTACAGGGAAATGATCAAGCCCTACCATGCAAGGCAATATCAGTATGTCCGGAACAATTATCCCGGCGTCAAGGTATTTCTTCACAGCTGCGGGGCCATATTTGACCTGATTCCCGACTTGATCGACGCAGGCGTAGAGGTTCTGAACCCGGTGCAGATTTCTGCAAAGGGAATGGACCCCGCAAAGCTGAAAAAGGAATACGGCAAACATCTGACCTTCTGGGGCGGCGGAGCCAATATGCAGTATACCGTAAACTCAGGCTCAGTGGAACAGATCCGGAAGGAAGTAAAAGAACTCATTGAAATCTTCTCCCCCGGCGGCGGCTATGTATTTAATCAGGTCCATAACATTCAAACCAATGTGCCGCCGGAAAAGATCATGGCAATATACGAAACAGCGCTGGAATACAGAAAAATGCAGAAATGACAGAAGGACGGAATGGAGGAAGAGCGGTGGAGGAGTACTTGCTCAAAATGTCGGGGGTATATAAAAGCTTCCCCGGTGTAAAAGCATTGAAGGGTGTGGACCTGCGGATAAAGCCGGGCGAGGTCCATTGCCTGATGGGAGAAAACGGGGCGGGCAAATCAACGCTGATCAAGATTCTGGCAGGTTCCTACCAGATGGATCAAGGCGAAATCATCTTCGACGGAAAGCCTGTGATGATTAAAAGCCCTCATGACGCACAGGAGATGGGAATCAGCTTTATTTTCCAGGAGCTCAGTGTTGTCAATACCTTGACGGTTGAAGAAAACATGACTCTGGGATGTGAGGAGTCAAAAGCAGGCGTTGTCGACAGAAAGAAAAATCTCAAAAAAGTGCTGGACATATTGTCAAGCCTGAGAATAAAGATCAATCCCAAAGAACAGGTTCGGAACCTGAGCGTATCCCAGAAACAAATGATGCTGATTGCGAAAGCCCTGTCCCAGAACGCCAAGCTGATCGTCATGGATGAGCCCACAGCTTCATTGACCCACAATGAATCAAAAGAGCTTTTCCGGATGATGCTGGACCTGAAATGTACCGGGGTTACATTTTTGTACGTTTCCCACCGGTTTGAAGATATTTTTGCCATCGGCGACAGGATTACGGTCTTCAGGGACGGAGAAAACGCCGGAGTACTGAATGTAAATGAAACAGAAGAAGACGGCATCATTAAGCTGATGGTGGGAAGGGACATTCAGGAGACCTTTCCTTCGGTTGAGAAGGAACTGGGCGGCGAAATACTGCGCGTAGATAACCTCACGGCAAAAGAGCTTATCCGGAATGTGTCCTTTTCCTTGAAAAAAGGCCAGATACTTGGCGTTTCAGGCCTGGCAGGAGCAGGAAAGACGGAGCTTGCCCGGGCGCTTTTCGGGGATAATGAGATCCTGTCGGGCAGGATCCGCTTAAAGGGATGCGAGCTCAAGGTGAAGAGCCCCAAAGATGCCATCAAGGCAGGGATAGCACTGCTCCCTGAAGAAAGGCGGTCCCAGGGCATTGTGGGTCTGATGTCGGTCAGGGGCAACATTTCGCTGGCATCAGGTAAAACCATATCAAAATTCTCAATCATCAACACCAAAAAGGACAAGGCAATTGCGCAGAAGTATATCCAGGATATCCGGATCAAAACTCCCGGGGCTGAACAGCTGATACAATTTCTCAGCGGAGGCAATCAGCAAAAGGTCATTGTGGGGAAATGGATCAATACAAATGCGGACGTGCTGCTGCTGGACGAGCCGACAAGAGGCATCGATATCGGCGCTAAAGCGGAGATTTATGAAATTATGAACATGCTGGCAAAAGAGGGAAAGGCAATTGTTATGTTTTCATCGGAATTGCCCGAGCTTCTCGGAATGTGTGATGAAATTATGGTGCTCCGGGAAGGCCGGCTGACGGGAGTGCTTTCGAAGCAGGAGGCTACGCAGGAAAATATTATGAAGCTATCGGTAGGAGGAGTCAAAAATGAAGAGAAGCAGTAAAAGCGTACAGCAGCTGATCCTGCTGGGAATACTTCTGTTTTTATGCATCGTGCTTTCCATCCTGAATAAGGATTTTATGTCCGTTGTCAATATCACCAATATTTTGAGGCAGCAGACCATGGTTGCCATTACTGCGGTAGGCGCAACCTTTATCATGATAACCACGGGGCTTGACATATCCGTAGGGAGTACAATCGCCCTCTCCGGTGTTGTTTTTGCAAAGCTGGTTCAAGGCGGGATGTCCTTGTTTTCGGCATGTGTTATGGCGATTCTGGTAGGCGGAGTCGTGGGTCTTATCAATGCAGGTCTGATCGTGGGAGCTAAAATTAATCCGGTTATAGCCACTTTAGGTACCATGTATGCCGTCAGAGGAGTCGCATACCTTGTAGCCGGCGGTTCTACCATAGCCAATGGCCTTCCGGCAAACTTCAATGAACTGGGGAGAGGTCATTGGGGCATTATACCGATTCCCGTAGTCATTATGCTGATTGTCTTCATCGTCTTTCATTTTATACTCAGCCGGACGCTTCTTGGCAAATATACCTATTCCATCGGCGGAAATATAGAAACTTCAAGATTATCAGGCATTCCGGTCAGAAAAGTGATGACCACGCTCTATATCATGACGGGTTTATTGACCGGATTGAGCGGTACGATCATGGCATCAAGGCTGAGCTCCGGCAATCCTCAAATCGGAACGGGTTTTGAGTTTGACGTTATCATCGCGGTGTTCCTGGGCGGCGTAAGTATCACCGGAGGAGAAGGGACGCTGGTAGGCACCTTTTTGGGCGCCATGATTGTGGGCGTTTTGTCAAACGGCCTGAATCTTCTGGGCATCAACGCCTTCTATCAATACATTATCAAGGGAATCGTCCTCGTAATCGCGGTAATGATCGATATGACCGTGAAAGGCAAAGGCTTTGACTTTAAATGGTTTGCCAGACTGCTCAGGCCAAACTATTCGAGAAAAGAGGCAGGTTGAAGGTTGAAGTAGGAAACACCGTATGCAGGTAATCTGGAAAAAGGAGGCGGATTTATATTCAGCCAGGTATGCGGATTGCAAATAAAACAAATTATAAGATGAGAGGGGAATAAAAATGAAAAAGACATTGAAAGTATTATCTCTGGTATTGGCAGTATTTTTTATGATATCCATCATGGCAGCATGTAACGGTTCCAGCAGCAATGAAACAAAGGGGACCACAAGCGCGGGAACAACTCAGGCTTCCACACAGGCAGCGGAGAAAAAGCTTAAAATCGGCGTTATTTATCTGACTGCAGAGCATCCTTACTATCAAGCCCATGCAAAGCATACGGAGGCTTATGCCAAAGAAAAAGGAATTGACCTTGTGGAACTGGACGGAAAACTGGACCAGGCAAACATGGCTACCCAGATGGAAAACCTCATTGCACAAAAAGTAGATGGCATTATCTATTGCCTGCTTGACGGAAAAGCTGCGGCTGCGGATATAAATGCGGCACAGGAAGCCGGCATTCCGGTAATCACTTTTGCTATCAAGCACGATCCTCAGCTTGCCAGCGCACCGTTTGTAGGACTTGATGAAAAAGCTGCAGGCGCATTGGGCGGAGAAAAGGCAGGAGAATTCTTCAAGCAGAAGCATCCCGGTGAGAAAGCAAAAATTGCCGTTGTTGAAGTTGCCGGAGTATCGGCTTCTACAGACAGGTCCGACGGATTTATCGCAGGCTTCCAAAAAGTAATTCCCGATGCAGAGGTTGTTAAGCGGTTAAATGGTGAAGGCAAAAAAGACAGAGCCATGGCTGTTACCGAAGATGCTATCCAGGCGTCACCTGAAATCAATGTCTGGTTCGGAGCTAACGGAGACCAGGGCCTGGGAGCTTTGGCCGCACTTGAGGCCCATGGAAGAGGGACCGTTGCTACCGACCTGGTTGTCAGCCATGACGGTTCGGAACCGGAGCTTTTGAAAATCGCAGATCCCAACAGCGCATTGAAAATAGCCAATGCAAACAACCCCAAAGAACTTGCGCAGAAGACCATCGATACAATTCTTGAAATCATCAACGGAACACGGGATATGAAGAACACCGATGACATTTTCGTGCCGACGGCCGTTATCACCGGAGAAGATATGGCCGCAGCCCAGAAGTTCCTGAAGGAAGAATTCCTTTCCGATACCCAGTTGGTGAAGTAGACAGAGAATAAAAAATATACTGCAAATGCATTTACGCATTTGCAGTTTTTTTATTTTCCGGCAATTGCAAAGATGCGAAAGAAAACGCTGCGGGGCCTATGCCGTCCGGTATCTGCGGAATCATTCCGGACCGGGCAGTCCGCTTTACAGCCAGCAGAAGGAGCTTGTAGCAAGCCTTGGCAAACGAAATGTCAAAGAACGTTTTGAGAAAGTGGAGATATATTTGATGGCATGCGGTTATAGTAAAATGGAGTACAAGGTATTTGTCTATGAGGATGTGGCAATACAATATCCTGATAAGGACTTTGTCACCAAAAGCTTTAACTGGTGCTATACAGTGAATAATGAAAGCGGTGTTTATAAGCTCAGTGCCATAGAGAACTGGCAATAAACGTGCCAGTGCTTAAGGCGGAGGCAACCGTATTTTCTAATTTGAATATGACTCCCTGAAGTGCCGGTGGATCACTGAAAGGCATCGAAGTGCCGTAAAGTAATAACGTGGTCTCACCGGCGCTTAAAGTGCTAGAATACTATTGACATATATAGATCATCTACATATAATATATATAGATGATCTATATATAGGGGGTTTTTGTATGGCTACAGACAAAGGATTGCTGACAGGCAGCACTACCATGCTGGTGCTGAAATTGCTTGAGGATAAGGATATGTACGGGTACCAGATGATAGAAGAGCTATCGGAAAGGTCCAACGAGGCTTTTAACCTGAAAGCCGGGACACTGTATCCAATTTTGCACGGACTGGAAAATGAAGGAATGGTCAGCTCATATGACGGCAATGCCGGAAGCGGGAGAGTAAGGAAGTACTATCAGCTTACCGGGAAAGGAAGAGGTCTGCTTAATGACAAAGAAGCTGAGTGGAAGGCATATTCCAAGGCGGTTAATAAGGTTTTAGGCGGAGGTGTGGGATATGCAGCCCTTTGACAGAATTAGAGAGTATGCGGATACAGTTTGTGATCAGGTGAGATGGAAAAAGATACATCCTGCAATCAAAGAAGAAATCGAGAATCATCTCATTGACCAGAGGGATACCTACATTGCACAGGGGAGTGATGAAGCCCAGGCCACGCAGGACGCTGTCGCCGGGATGGGCGACCCGGTGACGGTGGGGACGCAGCTGGACCGTACACACCGGCCCAGACCCCAATGGAGTATGTTATTTCTTACATTTGCCATCTTGGCAACGGGACTTTTTATCAGGATGTTCCTTGTTGACGAGCGACATTCGGATACCATGTCGGGGCAGCTGACAGCCGCCGCTGTTGGACTTGTTTTTCTGGCTGCCGCTTATTTTATGGATTTTACTCTGATTGGGAAATATCCGAAAACCGTTTATTTTTTAGTCCTCAGCGCCTCTGTCGCCGCTCTGAAATTATCGCCGGTTGTAAACGGAAGGTCCTATTATGCCGGCTTCATCACGTTAGTGTTTCCGTTGGGACTTACCGCTGTTGTATATCTTATGAGAAACAAGGGCTATTTAGGGATTGCGTTGTGCGGGATAGCCTTTTTCGCGGCGGCAGGCATTGCGCTATTTATACCATCTCTATCGGGCTTTATGCTTTTTGCCGTGGCGGGACTCATATTGATGAGCCTTGCAATTGCCAGGGATTGGTTTAATGTTAAAAAGCTTTATGGATATTTAATGGTATATGTCCCGGCAGCCGGTGTTTTATTGATGGCGGCAGTCATTATGTTTGCCCGCGGCAGTGGCTCAAGCAGACTGCGCGTAGCCATAGATCCGTCCATCGATGCCCTGGGGACAGGATACATGGCTATTGTGACCAGGACTCTTCTTGGCGGGTCAAAGCTGGTAGGGGGCGGAGTTATGCCTGCAGAGAAGCAAGCTTTAATTTTCCCTTGCTAGGGGTCGAGACTGACTTTATCCTTACTTATTTAATTTTCCGTGCAGGCTGGATCGCTTTTATACTTATCATGGCTTTGCTGCTGTTTTTCATTGTCAAAGGCTTTCTGCTTTGCTTCAAGCAAAGAAGCAGTCTGGGCCTGTTTGTATCGGTAACCGTAATGCTGACATTTACAATGCAGGTCCTTGGCTATGTTACGGCCAATCTTGGTTTCCAGCTGTTTTCACCTATTGCGCTTCCGCTTTTGTCCTACGGTAAAATTGCTACGGTCATCAATCTGGCGCTCATAGGCATAATGCTGTCGGTATTCAGAACCGGAGACGCTGTGAAAGACAGGTATGCCAATGCAGCCCAAAAGGTTAGCTTTATCACATGGGGCGACGGGAAGCTCATTATTTCCTTTGGAAAAAAGAAGTAGATATTGACTTGCCGCATATCAGAAATTATCTAAAAAATAAAGCATATAAATCTTTCTTGAAAATACTTATAAACATAGACATTATCGGGAGGATGCATGAGGAGCAGAACCTTTGTCGGCGGAGCCATTATTCTTATGGCTGCGGGATTTGTGGTAAGGATTCTTGGATTTGTATACCGGATCTATCTGTCCAATCTCATCGGCGCCGAGGGGATGGGGCTCTTCCAGCTGATCTTTCCGGTTTATTCGCTCATCATCCTCACATTGACCTCCGGTATATCCATCGGCGTTTCCAAGATGACAGCCGGAGAATTGGCCTTAGGGCACCGGATCAATATCCGCAGGATTACAAAATGCGCCATGCTCATAGTTATCTGCGGGGGTCTGGCCGTATCGGCAGCCATGTATTTTAATCTTGACCTGATCACAAAATGGATGATCAAGGATCAAAGGACTTACTCCTCACTTCTGCTGCTTATACCGTGCATTCCGGTTATAGCAGCTTCTTCCGCGCTGAAAGGCTATTTTTACGGTACGCAGAGGGTCGTCCCGACGGCAGTGTCGCAAATTGTCGAGCAGATTGTAAAAATGGCTCTGGTTGTTATACTGGCAGGACGTTTTGTCAATGAGGGGCTGGAGTATGCATGTGCTGTTGCCACTGCAGGCATGGCCTTCGGTGAGATAGCGAATCTGATTATTCTTGCCGTTGTTTATCTCTGGAGACGGAAACGAGAGATAAAGGGGATTTCAAAAACCGGGTTTATACGGAAACGCAGGATTATTATCGATCTTGTCAAAACTGCCGTCCCCGTTTCAGCCAACAGGTTTGTAATATCCATCATGTCGGTGGTGGAGTATCTGCTGATTCCCTGGATGCTTGTAGCCGGGGGTCTTGATTATACCAGCAGCATGGAAACCTACGGCAAGCTTTCGGGGATGGCCTTGCCCCTGATTTCTTTCCCGTCGATGGTGACATCCTCTCTTGCAACGACGCTTGTACCGGCGATTTCGGAAGCTGTCTATCTGAAAAATTTTAAATCAGTCAATTACAGGATTTCAAAGTCCGTTCAAATCACTTTTATCATGGGTTTTATCTTTACCGCGGTATTTATGATCTATCCCGAGGAGATAGGAAGCATTGTTTACCGGCATGAAAAAATTGGCGATATGCTCTATCTGCTCTCATTTTCCTGTGTGTTCGTGTATCTGCAGCAAACTCTCACCGGAGTGCTGAACGGTCTTGGAAGGCAGGGCGAGCTTTTGAGAAACACAATGGTGGGATCGGTAATAAGGATCGGCTTTGTCTATTTTCTGATACCCGTCTACGGAATACAAAGCTATGTATGGGGGCTGATTACCAGTTTTGCAATTACGGCAGTGATCAATATGATCACCATCAACAAAATTACCGGCATGGTGCCCGATTTGAAAAACTGGATACTTAAGCCGGGCATTGTAGGCGCCTTCATGGTTTTGGCCGGCAGATACTTTTATGGTTTTTTTGATATATTTGCGCTGGCGGGGTGGGTTAAAATACTGCTTGCAGTGGCTTCCGACACCTTAGCCGGACTGTTTCTGATGATTGTTGCCGGCGTGCTGGATAAAAATGAAATACTTAAACTGGCCGGCTTAAAAAAATAACGGGAAATAATGAAAATTGATGATATTCTGCGAAATTGGGCCTTAATTTTATGCGAGCGGCGATAGTGAGCATTTTAGGTCAAAGATAGTCAAAATCAAATTTTGATTACCAAGCATAGAATATGGTATAAATGAATTACAAGGTCAAAGATAGTCAAAGACTAAAATAAAAATATTTAATGGAGGTGTTTTGCATGTTTGGTCTTACGCCATATAACAAAAGAGGGAACGGAATGATGGGTAGAAATGATTTGTTTGATATGAGGAGCATCTTCGACAGCTTTTTTGAGGATCCCTTCCGCAATTCATTTTTTAGTGCCGGAAACCCGATGAAAGCGGATATCAGGGAAACCGAGAAGGAGTACATTCTTGACGCGGAGCTGCCCGGCGTTAGAAAAGAAGATATCAAACTGGACCTCAGAGACGATACCCTTACGATTTCAGTGGAGCATAATGAAGAGACCAATGAAGAAAAGGATAACTACATCCGGAGGGAAAGAAAGTTCGGATCCTTCAGCAGGAGCTTCTATGTTGAAAATGTGAAGCATGAAAATGTCACGGCGAAATACAATGACGGTATTCTCACCGTAAATATTCCCAAGGAGGAAGCGGGCAAGGAACGCAAAAGAAAGATTGACATCCAGTAATAAGGCTTAATACCGGGAGCTGTCTCAAAATGAATTCTTTTGAGGCAGTTCTTTTTTGTTTCCATTTGAGCATCCATGAAAGCCTGAAGATAATGGTGTCAAGGCATATGGATGAAATCCGGGGGGAGCAGCCTGGCAGGGCTCAAAAAAAGCCCCGTACCATCATTGCAAAGCCAAAGGCTATTAAGGGAATACCGATGACAGTCCCTATAATAGTGACACACAGCACTGCTCCCGCGATCATAAGCACCAGTCCCAGAATGGCTGCAACCAGCCTGCCGGTGAGTCGGAGTATCAGCTCCAGAAGGTTCCACAGGGCAACAAAAGGCCAGAATATGAAGGACGTATTTCCATAACGCATATAAAGCAACCTCTCTCAAGTAGTTTCACAGTAATTTACGATTCTCGGCCGTCCGTGTCTGATGTCTCCCAGGAATAATCCTGTTGACAGGAGCCTGCCGGCTGTTTATAATAAAATGTGTAACCGTTTCCATACGCAGGAGGAAGGCTTTTGAGTAAATCAGCAAAGAATACCATACGGGATGTGGCCCGGTCGGCAGGCGTATCCATTGCAACAGTTTCCAGATACATCAACAGCTCCGGCTATATTGACGAGGAAACCGCACAGAAAGTAAAAAATGCAATAGACCTGCTGGAATACCGGCCGGACAGAATCGCACAGGGACTCAAAAGCAGGCGCTCGCGGCAGATCATGCTGGTAGTTCCGGATATATGCAACCCTTTTTATTCCGTCATGTATAAAGCGGTGCAGGAGTATGTCCACGAAAAAGGCTACAGCGTTATTCTCTATAATACAAATGAAAAGCAGGAAGAGGAGATAGCTGCTATAGATATGTTTATGGATATAAATGCCGACGGTTTGTTATTCTGCTCTATCAGCACCAATGATCAGGTGATGGGAAAGCTTGAGTCAATCAAAAGTCCGGTAGTCTTGCTGAATTCCTATGAAAATACCCGTTTTGATACTGTCCACAGCTTAAAAGGCGGGGGCCTGTACATTGCCGCCAGATATCTGATAGAGTTAGGCCATAGAAATATAGCCTATGCGGGAGGCCCTGTGGAATCCATTATAAATCAGCGGCGGAAGCAAGGCTTTATAAATGCCTTGGCCGAATGCGGAGTGGAGGCGCGGGAGGATTTTTACTTTGAAATGGGCTTTTCTATGGATGCCGGATATAAGGCGGGGAAATATTTTTCATCCCTGCAAAGAAAGCCCACCGCCGTGTGTGCAGCCAATGACCTCATTGCCATGGGAATCATGCTTGCTTTCAATGAGGCGGGAATAAGTATTCCCGAGGATGTATCGGTTACAGGCATGGATGATATTGAATTTGCCGCTTTGAGCCGGCCGGGCCTTACCACCGTAACCAACAGTCCCGTTGAGTTTGGGAAAAATGGTGCGGTGCTCATGTTTGACAGGCTTGAAGGAAAATACTCCGGGGGGCCGAGAGAAATTAATATTGAACGGAGGCTGATTATTCGATCCTCCACCGGCAGCGCATAAAAATTTCAATAGATTCCGCTGAGAATATCACAAATGCCATTAGCGGACTGAAAATGCCATAGGGGCAGTAAATGCTTTTGTATATGTAAACGGTTACACACAAAGAATAAAAAAAGAACCAGAAGGAGATTAAAATATGAAGAAACTCTGTGTTATAGGAAGCCTCAATACCGATCTTGTTACCGTTATCGACCGTTTTCCCAGGCCGGGAGAGACCCTGGAAGGAAAGGATTTTGCTACTTATCCCGGCGGTAAGGGGGCCAATCAGGCGGTTGCCCTTGGTAAGCTGGGAGCAGACGTACAAATGCTGGGTAAGCTCGGAGACGACCTGTATGGCCGGCAATATTTGAAAGTACTTGAAAAGGCCGGGGTTGGTTCCCTGGGAATCGAAATTGAAAATGCCACCGCTTCGGGAATTGCTGTCATCGAGGTAGAAGTCTCAGGAGAAAACCGTATAATCATAATCCCGGGTGCCAACGGCAAGGTGGACCGTGGATTTATCGACAATAGGCTCGGCATCATAAAAGAATGCGATATTTTTCTTTTACAGCTGGAAATTCCCCTGGAGACTGTATGCCATACAGTGAAACTGCTTAAGGACCACGGTAAAATTGTGATTCTAGACCCGGCGCCTGCCAGAGAATTACCGGAAGAGGTTTTCAAAGGTCTTGACTATATAACTCCCAATGAAACCGAATTGGAGATATTGACCGGCAGACAGATCAAAAATGAATCGGAGCTGAGGGCTGCCGCAGAAAGCCTTCTTGACAAGGGCGTGGGCACAGTGATCGCCAAAGCGGGCAAAAGAGGAGCATACCTGATTGACAGAAATAATTTCATTCATTCTCCCGCATATGATGTGAAAGTTGTAGACACCACTGCCGCCGGCGATTCCTTCAACGCAGGCTTTGCGTATGCATTGTCCAATGGAATGGGTCTTAAGGAATGCGGAGCTTATGCAAATGCAGTCGCGTCACTGTCCACCTCCGGTAAAGGGGCACAAGGTGCCATGCCCGGCATAGCGCAGGTGATGGCTTTGATGGGTGAGATGAAATAGATGTGATATGGCTAATGAATGATGAAAAAATATTCACAAAGGCATTTGACAATACTGAACGATAAAAATATAATATAATTAGGAGGTGATATTCTTGATTATAACGGCCACCGAATTTAAAAATAAAGTGGGCGAATTTATTGAACTTGCCCGGAGAGAGGAGATTATCATATCCAGAAACGGCAAGCAGATTGTCAAGCTGGTACCTATTGATAAAAACGAATGTCCTGCTACCAGAAGCCTTTTGGGTGTGTTTGAGAAAGCGGCTCCTTACGAAGTCTCCAAAACCAGGGGTGAAAGGCTGAAAAAATATGAGAATATTGATTGATACAAATATTGTTCTCGATGTTCTTCTAAACAGAAAGCCGTTCAGCCTCTATTCCTCCGCCATTTTTGAGAATGCGGAGCAAGGGAATATCGAAGCTTTTCTTACATCCAATTCCGTGACGGATATCGTTTATATCTTAAGAAAGACCTATGACAGGGAGACCATAAGGAAAAATCTGCTGATCATGTTTGGTTTCATAAAAATTGCCAACGTTTCTTCCAGCGATATTCTTAATGCTTTTGAAATAAATACCGGTGATTTTGAAGATGCAGTCATAATGCAGTGTGCCGGCAGGTTAAAAGCGGAATATATCGTTACGAGGAATCCGGGGGATTTTAAAGCCAGCCCGGTCTCCCATCTGACGCCTGAAAAGCTGCTTGAAATTATCGGCAATAATGCATAGGTCAACTACAAAATCGGCACATTTCTTTGTGAAAAATCCGAATTCTGGAGCCGGTTCATGAGAAAGCACAGCTTTTCTATACCGGCTTCAATCTGTTCCGTATATACAGCGGCAAAGCTCAGCCGGATATGGTTCAGCGTTTGCGGCGCGTTGCCGCTGTAAAAAATTCTTCCCGGAGCGAACACAATATTATGGTCTGCGGCATGCTGGACCAGGGTGTTGACAGGAAAGCCGTAAGGCAGACCCAGCCACAGGTTCAGGCCTCCACCCGGTTCGGTAAAGCTGAAGCTGCAGGCACGGTATCTTCGTAAAGCCTCTGTCGTCTTTTCATACCGCTCCTTATAGATCTTGTACATAAAATTAAAATGCTTGTCCCAGTAACCTTTACGGATATATAAGTCGAAGGCCCGCTGTATAAGCCCTGAGGTGGAGATATCGGTGATATGCTTGGCTGCCAGCAGGTTTCCGGTAAGGGCCGAGGGGACGATCATAAAACCCAGCCTTAACCCCGGCATGAATATTTTTGAAAAGCTTTTAATAAAAATGACCCGGTTATATTTGTCAAGAGCTTTCAAGGGCTTATAACTCCTGCCCTCAAAATCCAGGTCGCTCACATAATCGTCTTCGATGATGTAGCAGTTGTACAATTCAGCCAGCTCCAGCACTGCCAGCCTTTTTTCCATTGAGTAGGAACTGCCGGTAGGATTCTGGAAGGAAGGAATGGAATAAATAATGCGGGGCCTGTATTGCTTAAGGTTGAATTCCAGTATATCCAGGTCCGGCCCGTCGGTATCCATTTGAACGTCCAGTATCCGGGCCCCCCTTGATTTGAACAGTGCGATTGCTCCGGTATAGGTGGGGCTTTCGGTTATTATGCAGTCGCCCTGGCGGAGAAGTGCCTTGGAAATGAGGTCCAGGCCCTGCTGTGCACCGGAAATTATCTGAATGTTATCCAGCGAATAATTCAGCTCCGAATTCATCAGAAGCGTGGAGACGGATTCCCTCAGCGGGAAGTAACCGTGGCTGTCCTGATAGCTGAAGGCGTTTCCCTTGTCCCGCTCCAGTACCTCATTCAATACGATTTTGAAGTTGTCCACCGGAAACAAATCCGGGGTGGGAGTGGCGCTGGCGAAGTTGATGGTATCCTGGTCCAGCTTGATGACGCCGTTATTGACGGAGGCCAGATCATCCTGCAGATATAATTCGTCCTGAAGCGGGCTGGCGTTGTTTTCAGCCTTTTCAGCCGCTTTCATTAAGATGTCTGCAGCAAAGGTACCGCTGCCGGGCTTTTTATACACATAGCCCTCATTTTCCAGTTGCCTGAAGGCAGTGACAACGGTGATCTGGTTGATTGCGAGAAGTTCAGCCATGCTTCGCACCGAAGGCAGTTTCATGTCCGGCAGCAGAATCCCTGATTCGATCATCTGCTTTAGTTTGTCATACAGCTGGGCGTATAAGGGCGCTTCAGAATTTTTAATTAAATTTATGGATTTGAATGCTTCCAGCATAGTACCTCCTGAGGCTGATACTCATCATTATTCACCCTTTTATTTTAGCATGGCAAAATAGAAATGCAAATGATATAATGGGTGAAGCGCGATCCGGAAACCATTTTGCGGCACTGGATTTATGTTTCCGAAAAAACGCTTGAAACAGAAGGAGGCGGGAATTTTTGCTGAAAGTGCTGTATGTCCTGAATCATGCAGGAAAAGCCGGGACGGAGCGGTATGTCGAATCCTTGATATCAAGGCTTGATCATAAAAAAATAAAAGCCTATTTTGTATATAATGAAGAAGGGCTTCTGGTGGAAAAGCTTCAGGAGCTTGGCGTCGAGACTTTCCGCATTGTAATGGGCAGCCGGTATGATTTGAAGGCAGCCAGGGAGATAGCCCGCCTGTGCAGAAAGCTTTCCATCGACGTAATCCATACCCATTATTTGCGGGAAAACTACATAGCGCTGCTTTCCCGGATTTTTAACCCTTCGGTGAGAGTTGTCTATACCAATCATTTTATCTTAAAGAATGATTTTGTCACAAGGGTATCCAACCGGATACTGACCGCTCTGGAGAGCCGTATTATTGCGGTTTGCAACCGGGGGAAAGAGATGCTGGTCCGAAACGGAATGAACCGTAAAAAGATAGAGGTATTGTTCAACGCCGTTGACCCCTCCTATTGGAAGCAGCCTCTTGACTCCACCTTGAGGGAGGAATTCGGCATTCCCGGGGATGACTTTGTTTTGCTTTGTGCTTCCAGATTCGCCCATGACAAGGGACATGCCTATTTGGTCAATGCCCTTGCGGAATTGTCACGGATTACGGACAGACCCTTTAAATGTGTACTTGCGGGTGACGGTCCCCTGCTGGAAGACGTCAAAGCCCAGGTGGCGCAGCTTGGCCTGAACGGCCGGGTGGTTTTTACAGGATATCGAAGTGATATCAAAAACTTGTTTTACGGCAGCGATATTTATATTAATTCTTCGGAGCATGAGGCCTTGAGTTTTCTGATTCTTGAGGCCTTAGCCAGCGGATTGCCGCTGATTGCAACGGATATGGGGGGCAACAGCGACATAGTCAATGACGAAACCGGCTGTGGAATTCTTGTGAGTTATGGAAATGCAAGGGAACTTGCGGAGGCAATCAAGCGTCTAATGAACGACGGAAAGCTCAGGGACGACCTGAAAGCCAATGCATTAAAAGCGGTTGAAGGCAGATTCAATCTTGATAAAATGGTGGAAAAAACTTATAATTTATATGAATCTGTTTGCAGCGGGAAATAAACAATATACATAGGAACTTATAATGCGGAGGCGGACATTGTCCGTTATAAATAAACAGAGAAAAAATTTAAAAAGAAACAAAGGAGTTGTTGAAGGTCATGATCATTGACGATAAAGGGAAGCTCTTCGGGAAAATAAGCATTGTTGATATTTTGGTGGTATGCCTGATATTGGCAGGTATCGCCGGAGCTTATTACAAATTTGGAAAGTCAAAGACCATATCCCTTGTATCCAAACCGAATAAAATTGAAATTACATTCTTTACCGAGGACCTGCCGGCATATGTAGGAGCCGGTATCAAGCCCGGTGACATTGCAAGAGACAGGGTATCGGGCTCTGCCATCGGCAAGGTGAAGGAAGTGGTAGCAGGACCGGATATTTTCTATTCGCCCAATGACCAGGGACAGATGGTGAAATCCGCCAAGGAAGGGTATGTATCCCTGAAAGTAGTTGTGGAGGGAAACGGCATATTTGGCAGTGATCAGGGGGCGAGCTTCAGCAATGTGGATTACTATGTGAATAAATGGTTTGAAGTGAAAGCCGGTAATGCCCAATACTATACAAGAGTTCAGAACATAAGAAAAATAGGGGAGTAAAGCTCGTGTATTATGATAGTTTTGTCCTTACCGGTCTTGCAAGGCTTGCAGGATTCATAACGAAATTATGGGAATATAGCCTTATTCATAAAATACTGCAGTGGCTGGGCCGAAAGCTTAGGCTTTTGTTTGCCTCCAGCAGTATTTTCAGCTTTCTTGGCCGTGAAGGCCGTTCGGCGTCTTTTCTGAAGGAAAGTCTGCTTTACAGGCTCCTGGAAAAAATCGCAGACCTGCCCTTTCTTCTGCTGGGCAGAGTTTTTAATAAAAACCGTGCGCTGTTTGAGGCAAGCCTGGCATATTCCCTTTTTAAGAAAATTACCGACAATCTTCATATTTGTATCTCGCTGTTTCTCTTTATAGCGTTGATTGTTCCGCATCGATTCTGGGATAACAGAAATAATACCATTTTTGTACTCCTGGTTTTGTTCTTGTTAATAATCAAAACAATCACGGACAGTAAGGTTAAGCTCTATTTGAAAGCCATAGACTTTTTCCTGTTCCTATTTATTGCCGCCGTGGTTCTGGCGCAGATATTTTCACTCTATCCGGGCTCGAGCTTGAGGTTTCTGGCTTTTTACCTTACCAGCTTTCTGCTTTTACTGCTGCTGGCCAGTTCAATTAAAAACTCCGCACAAATGGCAGATGCTATTGAAATAATCCTTGTGGCGCTTACCATAAGCGGACTGTACGGCATCTGGCAGGAGATACAGGGAGTACCTCTTGATCCATCTCAGGTGGACCTCGATTTAAATGAAGGCATGATGGGGCGGATTTACTCTACGCTGGATAATCCCAATAACTATGCCGAAGTTCTGATTATGCTTTTGCCATTTTATGCGGCTGTCCTGTTTTATTCCAAGGGGATTGTGAAGAAGTTGCTGTTTCTCGCTTTGGCGGTGCCTTCGCTGGTTGCATTGTTCCTGACTGGCTCCAGATCTTCATGGATAGGCTTTGCCATAGCAATTCTGGTATTTTCCTTCTTAAAAAACAAGGCAATTGTGCCTGTCCTGATTATCGCCGGTATTCTGGCGTTTCCGTTTCTGCCCCAGTCCATATCCCGGCGGGCGCTGACATTACTTAACCCTATGGCGGATGATTCCATCATGTACAGAATAAGCATTTATAAAACCATTTGGCCATTGTTCAAGGATTACTGGGTTACGGGGCTCGGCCTTGGGAATGAGATTTTCCAGAAGCTGGGTCAAAATTTATATCAGTATACAAAGCAAGCTCCCATCCACAGCCATAATGTGTTTCTGCAGGTTTGGTTCGAAACCGGCGTAGTCGGGGCTTTGGCATTTATCGGATATATCTTTGGGATGATTAAAAAAGCGGTTAAATCCATAAAAAGAACCACGGACCCTGTCATTGCCAATATGCTTGTCGCAGGAGCCGCCTCTATTGCCGGAATACTTGTGGTAAGTCTCTTTGAGTATGTATGGTTTTATCCCAGAGTCATGCTGATATTCTGGGCTATTGCCGGTTTTGTTGCCGCAGCTGTGAAGCTGGCCCATGGGGAAGGCCTTGAAAAGCAGGCATGACAAGTGCTTTAATGTAATACAGGCCCCTGTTTTTCGAAAGAGCACAGTACTGGAAACGCTGTATAAGTGAGTCATACAAAATGTGAAGGTTTTCCTGCAGCTGACCGATATACTTTACAGTATTGTAATTATACTGTGAGGTATCTATGTTTGAGTTTTTAAAGAAAAAGCAGAAGGCTAAGTTTGACAGCCATGTGCTCCGTAAAAACGACATCTCCCTGTTAATACTGGATGAGCGCTGGAACAAGCTTTTTGAGAATACTCAGAAGACGCCCCAGATCGCTGCATCGGAAGAAAAGCTGAAGGCTCATATCAAAGAGGAAGCCAAATTGACCGCCGAAGCCAGGGAAATCGCCGCAAGTAAAAAAAGCCATCTGGATAAAATCATCAAGCTTACGCCTGCGGTATTTGAAAGAAATGATTCCGAGGCTGTCAAGGAAATGGAATTCTGTGAAAAAGAAATAAAAAGGATCAATGAAAGAGCAAAGAAGATCGAGGAGGACCTGGATATTCTTCCTGAGAAGAAAAAGCAGGCAAACCTTGAGCTTCTGGAGAATACTGTAAATATCGTGTATTTTAAGATGAGGTCCGGCAGAAAGCGTGTGGAAGAGCTGGAAAAGCTCATTGAAGAGGAACGGGCCAAACTTAAGGAATATATTGATGAAAAGGAATCCCTGTCCCAGGATGACACCGACATCTATTCATATTTTCATGATCTGCTGGGCGGAGAGGAATTGGAAAGGCTGGACAAGGAGTTTTTTTAACTATGAAAATTGTGACTCCAAAGCAAATGAATGAAATCGACGCCTATGCCATCCGTCAATCAGGAATACCCGGTACAGTCCTGATGGAAAATGCGGCAAAGAAGGTAGTGGATGAAATTGCCGCCATATTCGGGGGCTCTGCCGCCGGACGAAAAATTCTGCTGCTGGCAGGCAAGGGGAACAACGGAGGGGATGCCCTGGCAGCCGCTGGAATTTTAGATACGGCGGGTGCAAGGGTATTTTTGTTTTTATTGGCAAATAGAAATGAAATATCCGGCGACGCCCTTCTTCACCTCAATAAGCTTAAAAATACAGGAGTAATGCTGAGGGAGCTGCTGGATGAGGGGCAGATTGCGTTGCTGAACGAACGCCTCTCTGAATCGGAGTTGGTCATTGACGGCATCTTCGGAACCGGCTTCAGGGGAAAGCCTGAAGGTATTGCAAAAGCAGCAATTGAGGCAGTAAATAACACTAACATACCAATCGTAGCAATAGATATTCCTTCAGGGCTGAACGGCGGGACCGGAGAGGTGCCGGGAGCCTGTGTCAAGGCGGCGGTTACCGTAACCTTCTGCCTTCCCAAGCTGGGGATGGTTTTGAACCCGGGCTGTGCCCAGGTGGGAAGACTCGTAGTTGCCGATATCGGCATTCCGGCGGAAGCGGTCAACCAGATGATTATAAACAGGCACGTCATTGATAGGGAGCTCGTTGCGGAAATAATCCCAAAGAGGTTCAATGACAGCAGCAAGGGGGATTATGGCAAGGTTTTCCTGGTCACCGGTTCCACAGGGATGGCCGGTTCGGGCTGCCTCAGTGCCAATGCTGCCATGCGAACGGGAGCAGGGCTTGTATATGTAGGTGTGCCCGCCGGCTTAAGTCCGATTTACAGTACCAAGCTTACAGAACCCATAATAATACCTTTGCGGGATAAAGGCAGCGGCAGTTTGTCGGCTGCCGGCACCGGAGAAATCATCAAAGCCATGGACAGGATGGATGCGGCGGCAATTGGGCCCGGTCTGTCGGTGGATGATGAAATTGTTGAGATCGTAAGGGCTGTAATCAAGGGAAGCCGGATTCCGCTTGTACTTGACGCTGATGCGCTAAACGCAGCCGCCAGAGATATTGCCATGCTGAAGCTGCGCAAGGCGGAAATGGTAATAACTCCACATCCGGGGGAAATGGCCAGACTTACGGGACTTACGATCAGCGAAGTTCAAAACAGCAGATTGAAGGTGGCTTCTGAATTTGCGGTGAACCATGGCGTCACTGTTGTGCTGAAAGGCGCAAGGACGGTAGTTGCTCTGCCGGAGGGGGCCCTGTATGTCAACACTACCGGGAATGCGGGAATGGCCACTGCCGGTGCGGGAGACGTACTTACGGGCATCATCGTCTCACTAATGGGTCAGGGTGTGAAGCCGGCTGATGCGGCGATTGCAGGCGTATACCTCCATGGCCTTGCCGGAGATGCCGCCGCGGGGAAAAAAGGCCTGCACGGCATGATTGCCGGTGATATAATTGAAGAGATGCCATATATTATTAAAGGCATGCTGTGAAGGGTTGGTAAAAATTATGGAATACAAGCTGAACCGTGCATGGGCTGAAATAGATCTTGATGCTATTGCTCATAATGCGCGTGAAATACGAAGAATCACCGGCAAAAGAGCCGAAATAATGGGCGCTGTCAAAGCAGACGCCTACGGGCATGGCGTAATGGAAACCGTAAGGACCATGCTTGCCAATGGAGTTACGCAGCTGGCAGTATCCATGCTTGATGAGGCGATACAACTACGCAGGCTTGGAATCGACGTGCCCATTTTAATCCTCAGCTACACGGATCCTGTAAGAGCAGAAGAAATCATCCTTAACGAGGTCACTCAGACAGTTTTCAGCCACGATCTGGCAATAGCGCTTTCCAAAGCAGCCGTCAAGCTCGGAAGGAATATCAAGATCCACGTCAAGGTGGATACAGGGATGACCAGAGTTGGCTTTATGCCCGGGTACAGTGCCGTTAAAAATGTACTGGAAATAAGCAGGCTGCCCAATATTATTGTTGAAGGCCTTTTTACGCATTTTGCTTCTGCGGACGAGAAGGATAGAAGTTATACAAAAATGCAGTTTGAGAAATTCATGAGTATCTGCAATGAATTGAGCAGAGTAGGCGTGCACATACCCATCAAGCATGCCTGTAACAGTGCGGGGATAATAGAGTATCCTGAAATGCATCTGGATATGGTTAGGCCCGGGATTATTCTGTACGGCATTTACCCTTCGGAGGATGTGGATAGGGACAGGATCAGGCTTAAACCGGCGATGACGCTTAAGGCAAATGTCATCCTGGTCAAGGATGTGGAAAAGGACACCTGCATCAGCTATGGCAGGATCTTCAAGACCGAAAGGGAAAGCAAGATAGCGACCATACCTATCGGATATGCCGATGGCTACACCCGGCTTTTATCCAATAAGGGACAGGTGCTTGTCAACGGGGAAAAAGTGCCTGTGGTAGGCAGAATCTGTATGGACCAATGCATGATTGACGTGACGGATGTCAAACAGCCGGTAGCAGTAGGGGATGAAGTTGTTCTGTTTGGACGGCAGGGACAGGAGGAAATCAGCGTAGGCGATGTTGCCGCCGCCATTGGCACCATCAGCTATGAAATGCTGTGTATTATAGGAAAAAGGATACCCAGGGTATATATACAGAACGGCACCATTTGCAAGGTGTTGAATTATTTGATATAATACACAGCAATAAAAGGCCTAATAACGAGGCATCAAACAATGTCCCCCACCTCCGTAGGTGAAGGATATCGAATTGGTGCCAGGCGGCGAGCATATCTCCCGCCCGGGATGCATGCGCGAGCAGCAAATGCAGGGAATTTGCGGCCAGGCTCGTTGAAACTCCGCGGATGAAATTAATTTTTTCTACAAACGGAAAAAGTGATTTTGAATTAGGCCGTTATAAATTTGGTGAGGAAAATGATCTTTATAAAAAAACTGGCGGTATTTGTTGTTGTTTTTTTGGTCCTTACGCAGCTGACCTTTTCCTGTGCAATACCTGCTTCACTGATATATAATCAGCGGCCCGTCTATGACGTGATCAAGAACAATCAATACGGCATAGAGGCAACAATTAAAGAAATAAAAAAGATCATCGACAGGGATAAGCTTAAGGACTATGTGATTTTCCTTGGCGATTCCGTGGGCTATGGCACTCCCTGCCCGCCTGAAAATTCAATTTCTTTCTATATGAATCAATTTGCAGAAGAAGAAGGATCGCCCTTACGCACTTTCAATCTTTCCGTCCCATCCATGATGTTCGGAGACTTCTTTATCATGATCAAGCTGCTGCAGGAATATGGCGTTTCCACGAAAAACCTGATCATTGATTTCTGCTATTGGGATTTCCTGATAAAAACGCCGGTATTCTGGCTTAAGCACTATTTCCAGGACATGGACCCGGAGAATTATAAAACCATGCTGACCAATGTGAAGAAACCGAATCTTTGGAACACCGCAAAGGATGAAATCATTCACAAGGCCACCACCGGCATTGCCATGCTGGAATACAGAGAATATGTCATCTACGGTATGAAGAACAGACTGAACATCGCCTTCGGAGATAATGTGGCTGTGATTAAACCGTGGTATACCAAAGATTTTTTGCCGGCAGAAATGAAAAAGGATGAGAACAGCTGGTATTATACCGACAAACCCTTTGATATGGATGAGCCGGATAACCCTCAGGTCTATTTCCTCAGCAAAATCATTGAAGCGCAGAAGGGTAGAAATACCATCGTCTTTATGGCTGCCATGAATGACAAACTGCTGCAGGAAGGAACCTCAAAGCCCGGGTATAGTGAGAATATGCGGAAAATTGATAAGGTTTTTGAGAATAAACCGGTAAAGTACGTAAATTACAATAAAAAAGTCGACTACAACCTTTTTTCCGACCATGTTCACCTGATTCCGGCGGGATACAAAGCACTGGCAGAGGACCTCTGGAAAAGAATCAACGAAGGGAGGGGATAAATATGCTGTTTAATTCCATTGAATTTCTGATCTTTTTCCCGTTGGTCACAGGTTTATACTTCCTTTTGCCCCATAAATTCCGCTGGCTGCTGCTGCTGGTGGCCAGCTGCATCTTTTACATGGCCTTCATTCCGCAGTATATAGTAATTTTGGGTGTAACCATCCTGGTGGATTATTTCGTGGGGCTTTTCATGGAAAGGATTGACGCCCGGTATAAGAGGCTTTTCCTGATTGTCAGTATTGTCACCAACGTCGGATTTCTTTTCGTCTTCAAATATTTTAATTTTTTCAATGCGAATTTTGCGAGGCTGGCGGATCTCCTGCACTGGAACTATCTGATCGCCAATTTGTCCATTATATTGCCCATAGGCCTGTCCTTCCACACATTTCAGAGCATGAGCTATATCATTGAAGTGTATCGCGGCCATCAGAAGCCTGAACGCAGCTTCGGCATCTATGCGCTGTATGTCATGTTCTATCCTCAACTGGTTGCGGGACCCATTGAACGGCCCCAGAATCTTTTAGGACAGCTTCGGCAGGAACACCGTTTTATTAGCTCAAGAGTCACTGACGGCCTCCGTCTCATGGCCTGGGGCTTTTTTAAGAAAATAGTCATTGCCGATAATCTGGCAATCGTTGTAAACAGTGTGTATAACCAGCCGCAGAATCACACGGGGCTGACCTTGCTGATTGCCACTTATTTCTTTGCCTTCCAGATTTATTGCGACTTCTCGGGTTATACGGATATTGCCCGGGGAGCAGCCAGGGTCATGGGGATCGAGCTCATGGAGAATTTCAAAAGGCCCTATTTTTCCAAGAGCATATCGGAATTCTGGAAGCGCTGGCATATTTCCCTTTCAAGCTGGTTCAAGGACTATGTATATATTTCCCTGGGCGGAAGCCGTACTGCACGATGGAAATGGTACCGGAACCTGATGATCGTTTTCCTGCTCAGCGGGCTATGGCATGGAGCAAACTGGACCTATGTCATCTGGGGCGCTCTCAATGGCTTTTATCTTGTGTTTTCCATCCTGTCCGAGGGTATCCGGAATAAAATAACTTCTCTGCTGCACATTGACAGGGTGCCCTGGTTAAGCAAGGGGATCAAGGTATTTATTACCTTTCATCTTATTTGTTTTTCCTGGATTTTTTTCAGAGCCAGGTCCCTGGGGGATGCCTTCTATATCCTGAGGCACATTCCTTCAGGGCTAAGGCACCCCGGCATTAGCTTCAGCGCTGCAGGAATTACAGAATATCAGCTTTTGCTGTGCCTGGCAGTTATTGGATTTTTATTGGTGATCCAATGGATTCAGAGGGGAAGGGTAGTAAGCCGGGAAATAACCCAAAAGCCAGTCCTGGTACGGTGGGGCATTTATTATGCAGCCATCGTCCTTGTCCTGCTGTTTGGGGCTTTTACCGCAAATTCCTTCATATATTTTCAATTTTGAAGTGCGTAATGAAATTTTAATTTGACCAGGCATATTGGCATATATATAATTATATATATACTATAAGGGGATATTGTAATAAATTATGTAGGGAATAATCCATTACATAATTTAACCATTGCCAAGCAAAAATATCTTTAGAGCGTTTTTGTGCTGTTTAAGAGTATTCTGTCAAGGCAGAATATGCCCGGAATCCGGTGAGATCTCGAGAACTTCCAGATTTCGGCAACTGCAGGGTTGTAAAGGATTGGATTTTTTTCCTATAAGCTTCACCCATAAAATGAAAGTGGGGGTTTTAATTTTGGCGGAATTGAGAAAGATACTAATAAGTCTACCGGATAATTTGTTGAAGGAAATCGACAATATCGTGTCTGTGGAAAGGACCAACAGAAGCGAGTTTGTCAGAGAAGCCATGAGACTTTATATCCGGGAGAAGAGAAAAATCCAGATCATGGATAAGATGAAAAAGGGCTATCTCGAGATGGCCGAGATCAATATCAAGCTTGCAGAAGTATGTTATGATGCGGACTGTGACCAACAGCAAAATTATGAAGAACGGCTTGGGGAGTTGGAATAATAGTGTTGATAAAGCGCGGAGATATTTACTATGCGGACCTCAGTCCAGTGATTGGCTCGGAGCAGGGAGGTGTGCGGCCTGTTCTGGTAGTTCAGAACGATATCGGTAACAAGTATAGCCCTACAATTATTGCAGCGGCTATAACCTCTCAGATAAATAAGGCAAAGTTACCGACGCACATAGAAATAAGCGCCCAGGAGTATGGACTGCTGAAGGATTCTGTGATCCTGATGGAACAGATCAGGACAATTGACAAAAAACGTCTGAGGGAAAAAATCGGGCATCTTGACGACGAGCTTATGGAGAGAGTCAATGAAGCACTAACGATAAGCTTTGGACTTACCGATATATGAGATAAGTATGCGGTAGGGGAAAGACTGCCTGCAATGAAAGTTTTTGAAGCTGGTACATATTGTTTGAAGCGCCGGTACGGTTACCGGCGTTTTTCTCTTAGAGTACTGCAAATGTTAATTCCCGTTTTTGAGAAAATGCAGGTTGCAGAGGCGAGCAGCAAAAGCCCCGCATTTGCGACCGGCCCCGGCGTTCCGGGACTGCATTTTTGGAAATTTATACGGGAGGTTATATTTGCAGGCATTGGGATTGATTGGCATTATTGAAATTCAATACCTTGATCAGCAGCGGGGGACATATGAAAAAGGAGTTCGTTTTCAGGCTCGTTTTAGCCTTGGCGATTTTTTTCCTGGTTTACCAATTTGCGCTTAAGCCTATGCTTGGCAACAATACTGCCGGAAATGAAAGCAAAGGCAGGGATACACTGTATAAATCCGAAAGCACCGGAGATGAGTATGATGTCATCGTATTCGGCGAGGAACCGGACGGGATAGCGGCAGCGGTCATGGCAGCCAGGCTTGGCGCCAGAACCCTTTTGCTCTCACAGCATGACAATCTCGGCGGAGTCATCTCCCGCTGTCTTCTAACCGATATGGAATTCCCCTTCGGCGCAGATAACAAGCTTCTAAACGGAGGATTCCTGTCGGAGCTTTATATGAAGCTGGGCAGGAAATTTTCACCACATGATTATGAAATGACAATAAACAATATGGTTAAGGACGAAAAAAATCTTGAGGTCAGATACAACATCCGGCTTGATCCGCCCAGTATGAGAGAGTACAGGCTGGAAACCCTGAATCTCAAGGAAAATGACAAAGCGGCCGCCGTAAGAGGCAGGATATTTATTGACGCCACCGATAACGGCGAGTTGCTTGCAGCCTGTAAAGTGTCTTTCACTACAGGCTCCGAAGATTTGAACCTCAAGGACAGCTATATGCCTCTGAGCTTGAATTTCGAAATGACCGGAGCGGATAAATCCAAAGCCGAAAGTCTGATGAAAGAAACTGATTCGGGTTTATACAGGAAGCTGGCGAAATACAAGCCTGTGAATATTGATACGCGTATCGGCGATTTTTACATTCAGAATATCGATGAAAAAGACACCCTCATTGTTCAAGGACTCCAATTGGCAAATGTAAACGTAATGGATCCTATGAGGGTCAAAAGCGCCTATGGCGCAGCTGTAAAGGAAGCGAAGAATTTCGCCTTTTTCCTTTCCAAAACCTTTGAAGAATTGAAAGGCTGGGAGTTTAAAAGGCCTGCCGGAGAATTATATATCAGGGAAGGACGCCATTTTAAAGGCCTTTACACACTTGGCGTCAATGAGATCCTGGAAAATTCAATCCCCGACAAAACCATCGCCATGGGGTCGCTTCCCATACACATCGGGAAACTGGCGGGGCAGAGCTCCGTTTATGCCGGAGACCCGGTTCAGTACGGCATTCCCATAGGTTGCCTTATTACGCCTCAAGTGGATAACCTGTTAATGACGGGCGCAAAAATATCCTATTCGTCGCTGGCCGCCTCCAGTGCGGGTACATTGGGAACATCGGCGGCAACAGGCGCTTCGGCGGGAATAGTATCTGTCTATTGCCTGATGAATGGACAGGAGCCTGCGGATATTGAGCGGGAAAAGAATATTGAAAAAATCACCTCTTTCCGTGGATTTATGAACAAGCAGGGCATTTATCTGCCGGATAAGGAGATTAAAAATAAAAATACCTCCAACTGGTCATATCCGGCATTAAGGGAGCTGCTCTCCCTGGGGCTGGTATCCGGCGGCTTGAGCAACAATTACAACTTCGACAGGAAGGCGGTTCAGGCAGATCTGGCGATCCTCCTGCTGAACGGCATTTACCGGATGAGCAGCGATAAATATTCACTGGCCCTTGACCTGCGGATAAGGCCCTATTTCAGCAAGGAAGAGCTGACGAAGGAAAATACGGCAGAGCTTCTGGAAGCCTTATATGATTTGCCTGACAAAGGAAAGACTTCCTATGAAAAAGTTTGCAGACTGGGGTATATCAACGATATTATGCAGCTGGAGCTGAAGAATAAGAAGGTTCTGACAATGGATGACGTGTTCTACCTTGCGGCCCATAATATTAAAACCTTCACCGGCAAGGACATCAAGGACTGAAGAAGTTAATATTCTCAGAATTTTTCGCTGCGGTCCTTTGGGCAGGAAATTAAGAGCTTTGCAAAAAGAAGCTTCCAATATTTCCTTAGCGCTGACAAATGTATAGAAATTAACTATTATAAATAGGAATAATGCAATTTTTTTTGCAAAATTCATATTTATACGAGGCTCAACGATGTCCCCCGCCCCTATATAAGGTGGCGGGTGCCGAATGGGTGTTCAGGCGGTGAGCATATTTCCCGCCTCGCTTATTTCTATAAGTAAACTGCCGCACTTGCAGCTTTATCTGTAAAATTCGTCAACAGCCTCAAACATGGCGGCAATGTTTGCAGGAGGGACGTCAGGCATAATATTATGGATGGGGTTGAAAACGAATCCGCCGCCGGGGGCGAAAATTTCAAGCCTCCGCTTTACATCCTCCTTTACCTGTGCCGGGTTGCCTCGGTTCAGGATATGGCGGGTATCGCTGCCTCCGCCCCAGAAGACGATATCCGAGCCGAATTCCTTTTTGAGTTTTTCAGGCTCCATTTCATGGCAGGTAGTCTGCACAGGATTGATAATATCGTACCCCGCTTCGATTAAATCAGGAAGCAGCTTGTAGATGGAGCCGCAGGAATGCAGGAAGGTTTTCATACCGCTGTGCTTTTTAACGTAGTCACACAGCATTTTGTGCCTTGGTTTAAAAAGCTTCCGGTAAACTTCCGGCGCCATAAAGGGGCCGCTGTCCATGCCCAGGTCGTCTCCGAAACGCAAGATGTCAACAATATCGCCAACAGCATTGCACACCTTTTCCAAAGTGGCAAGATGCTTCTCCATCAAGGCATCCAGAAGCCTCTCCACTTCTTCGGGTTCAAGGTACAGGTCCATGAGGAAATTATCCATTCTCCTGAGAAAAGTTCCCCATTCAAAGAGATTGCAGCCGCATACGATCATCAAAGCGCGGTCTGTATTTTCCCGTAAATAAAGGGCCTTTTCCCTCAGCTGCTGCCAGAAGCCGGGATTGCCGGCATTATCCCAGGGACTGTGGGCCAGAGCCTGCCAGACAACCTTTCCCATGGCCTCCGACAGACCGGAATAATCCGACGGAAAGCCGTCGAGATAGGGGAAGGCGGTCTGGTCAAAAAATGTGGCACCCACCGGCATTTTGCCTACCAGGGTTCCGTCGGCAAGGAAGGCATGGAAGCTCCCGTCCGGCTGTACCAAAGGCCTGAACCATGCCGGGTACTCGGCGCTGCTGCCGTCGGGGAGCTTTACTTTATACCAGTCGCTGTCGGCAGTATTGAACGCTCTGCCGATATCAATGACATCTATGCCAAACCGGTCCAGGATTTCCTCCTCCGGCTGTGATACCTGCTGGACAACGTCGTACACCCTGTTGTGGCCGGTTTGTATTCCCAGGTATTTTTTCAGGTTGTTGTATGCAATGGCCGAGATTCCCGAGCTGGGTGTGGAGCCCAGGTCTATGGCGACTCTGTCAGGTTCCTTATGGTTGATGCTTGTGAGGACACGTTCTCTGGAATTCATCGATTTAACCCCGCTTTCTGCGATTTGCTTCCGGCTTCTGCCGTCCATAAATTCATTTCTTAAATTTATTTTATACCAGATACGGACTGCTTTCATGCGTAAAAGCGAAAAAAAATTTACTAAAAGCGCAATTTTTGATACAATAGCCTATAGAGGGTTAAGCAAAAGAGTTGAGAAAAAGGATAATTTCGGGAGGCATCGATTGAATACTGAAAAGCTCCATTCGTCTTATATCACAGGGACATGTATTGACGAAACCTTCGGAAAATACCGGATGTCTTGCAAGGTAGGAACTTATTGCCTCTTTGGCTTTGACCAGGTTTCAAACCAGAGGCATCAGCATGACTGCTATGAACTATGTGTTGTTATAGAAGGAAAAGGAAACTTTCTGTACGGAAACACTGTGCATAAGCTACAAAAAGGCGATGTCATTATGGCTGAACCCGGCGTTGGACATGAAATCCAGGCAGACGCAAAGGAAAACCTGCTGCTTGTATATATTTTTATTGAAATCAAAGACAATCACCGGACAGCCGCAGGCAAATCCTATGGGGAAAAGTGTATTGACGGCTTTTTGAAAGGTCATGGCCAAAAGACTTCCCAGGAGCACCTGCTGGCGTATCTTGAATTTATTGAAGCCTATAATTCGCCCAAAAGAAAAATCCATTTCGGGACCTATGAGGCCTTGAAAAACCTTGTCCTTGAGAGCCTGGTGTCACTTTCGGACAACAGCGGCAGTCCTCCGGTTGAAATTGCTAAAAATATTCTTGAAAATTCTCTGGATTATATCGACGCAAACCTGCACAAAAAAATGCTTGTAAAGGACATTGCCGCCAACTGCTGTACAACCCCGAGAAACCTGGAATATTTGTTCAGAAAGCATATCGGCAAAACTGTGGTAGGGTATATGAATGAAAAGAAAATGGCTCTGGCCTGCCATTACCTGGACATGTATTTCAGTATTACCGATACGGCCAATTTTGTGGGTATCGGCAGCTCCTCGCAGTTCTCAACCCTGTTTAAAAAGTACAAGGCTATATCGCCAAAGCAGTATCAATTGGCCGGAATAGCAGGCATAAAGAGCATGGGCAGAAGACTTTAACAAAAGGAAATTACAACTGTGAAAAATATCAGTCGTATCTATTGAAGCGCAAGCAAAAATTGATATAATTTTAGTTAGGGTATAGTTTTCAGTGTTTCAGGAGGAATGGATATGAGGGGAAAAAAAGAAATGATATACAGGCAGTTGGGAAATACGGGCATAAAGATTTCAGTATTGAGTTTTGGTACGATGCGGTGGACCTCCGAAGAAAGCTGTTATGAGACGATTCAAAAAGGCATTGATGCCGGAATGAACTATTTTGATACCTCAACGGGCTACGTGGAGGGAAAGAGCGAAATATGGACAGGGAAAGCGGTAAAGGACAGGCGTTCGGAAGTCTATTTTTCCAGTAAGTCGCAGTATGGTTCGGCACCTTCGGAGTCGGCAGTAAGAAAGTCTATTGAGAATTCGTTAAAAAAGGCAGGACTTGAGTATTTCGATTTTTACCAGTTATGGGGTTTGAGCAATATGGACATGCTGAGGGAGGCTGCAAAAAAAAGAGGCTTTCTTGAAGGCGTCAGAAAAGCAAAAGACGAAGGACTGATAAAATACGGCACAGGCTTTACTTTCCACGGCACGGCGGATGTATTCAAGGCTGCTGTTGACAGCGGAGAATTTATCTGCGCCACAGTTTCATACAATCTTATGAACCGTAAAGAGGAAGAGCAAATCAGGTACGCAGGTGAGAACGGCGTCGGCATATTCATTATGAATCCCCTTGCAGGAGGGGTACTTGCCATGGCAGGTGAGCAGAAATATGACTTCCTGAAGGATAAGGACAGCGGCACATGGTATGGCGCTTTGCGCTTCCTTTTGGCAAACAGGAATATTACGGCAGCTCTCATAGGGCTTTCCCTGCCCGACCAGATCGAAAAAAACCTAAAAGTACTGGATAACCTGGAGGAACTGGACGAGGCTTACAGAGCCGGACTGATAGAAAAGATTGACCGGATAGAGCTTGAAAAAAAAGGCCTTTGTACCGGATGCAGGTACTGTGAAGTCTGTCCCAAAAAATTCAGTCCTTCTAAGCTGATGCAGATTTTGCGGGACTTTAAGCTATACGGCATGAAGAAACACGACCTGAAAAACTGGATCTACTCCAGGTATGTCCATGACCAGCCGCCGGAGCTTCAACTGAAAAAATGCATCGAGTGCGGCAAGTGCCAGTCCAAATGTCCTCAAAAGCTTGAAATACTGGCTGAAATAAGAAAAACAAAGAGTATTTTCAGATAGGGAACGGTTAAAGACAACTGACGCGAAGGTATACTATCTTGAAGAAGCGGCTTGCGGTATTCTGGGACGCGGTGACTTCGGTGAGTTTATCAATCGCCGGGATTTGAGCGGCGGGACATCGCTTTCAGAATCATTTGACAGTACCGCAAGCCAGGGAGAAGTCATATTTAAATTCCCGTGACGAACTTGATCATTTTCTCCGATACGTATAAGGGCATGGCTGTGCCGTGCCCCATTCCGGGAACTTCTACATATTCGACCTTCAAGCCCCTGTCCTTCATTCTGGCGACCATCTTGTCCGAATGGATTTGTTTATTGACCGCCTCATCCTTGTCTCCATGAATGACCAAATAAGGAATATCCGGCATACCGGCGGCTTGCTGCAGCGGGGAGTGCTCCGTAAACAATTCGTCCATGCTCTCTTTGTATCCCCTGAAAGCATGGTAGATGGTCTTGGGAAGGTCAGCTCTCTCGCTGAAATGATATTTCAGGTCACAAACCGGACATAAGGCCAGGCAGGCCGCGATTGATTTTCTGGAATAGCGCGTATATAAAAGGGAAGATAGCCCGCCCATGCTCATCCCCGTAGAAACCAGAGGGATGTCTTTACCCAAGGAGTAGTTTTCATAAACCGAATCCACGAGATCGTCTACAAATCCTCTTGCTTCCCTGTTCATCCACGACCAGGGCCCGTAGTATGGAAATACCACAAGCCAGCCGTCTCTTGCCCATTCCAGTTCGACTGTATCGGGACTGTTTTTGGCCGCGGTATAGCCGAGTCCATGAAATGCCAAGGCTACCCCGCGGATTTTACCTGTGACATATTGATCGCCAATCCATGCGACATCTTTGATTTTAGCCAGGTCCATCATATACCCTCACTCCTTTTCTGCTTCCATCTTTTTTACTTCCACCTTTCAATGCGCTTGAGCGCCGCCTCGGCCTCGTCCTGGCTGGAGAGGTGCATGGCGAAGAACAGCCCTTCCGGACGCAGGTTTTCGATGAGCGCGTCCAGCTCACATGGGTGTATGCCCGTCAATATCAGCCCGCGCTTGCGCTCCTGGATACGCTTCATAACCGGAAGCCACTCGTCGTTGAAGTAGGATTGCCAGAACTTGCCGTCGTTCTGCAGCATCACGCTGGGTACGCATTGAATCGCGCAGATGTCCTCAATATCCAGAAGGGTTTCCAGATGGCGGATTTGGCCGGGCCCATCCAAATGGTACGCAGCCCGGTCAAACCACTTGGCTTCCTTTGCCAGGTCAGGGGCGACGAATTCGTCGAACATCCTGGGGGAAATCATCGCGGAGAAATCACACTGCATCGGATACCAGGCGCCCGGGCACCACAGGCCCATCCAAGCGGAGCTGCCCTGCTGATACTGGGCCATCAGCCCCATCAGACGGTCGTAAGCCTGTTTCCACGCTGTCTGGACCTCGGCTGCGGCTGTCTTTACGGCTTCGGGCTCGTCGTAGAGGTCCAGGAGCAGACTGTCGGCGCCCCGCAGCGAAGCGACGATGTCCAGCGTACCGCCCAGGTCGGTGATGCCCACATGGTAATCGCCGCAAGCGTTTTGGCATAAGAGCCCGGTCATTTCCCATGCCGTCTTCCACAGGGGGGAGTCCCAGTCCATGAGGATGGGCGCGCGGGTAGCCCAATCGGCGATAGGCAGATTCACGTCGAACCACACCGTATCCGGCGCCAGGCGGAATCCGCCGCCTACAAAGGCTCCCAGGTCACCGGGTCCAAGGTCGATATGGTGGAAGGGGAAGGCGTCCGCGCCATAGTAGGTGTGGTTGAAGGTTGCCAGGATGTTCTCCAGGCGGTATTGCGGGTCCAGCCACTTTTCCTGCAGGTCGCGGGGAGGCCGCGGCAGAGCTATGGCCGGGTCCAGGAGCGTATTGCGCGGCGCGTAGAAGGCACAGCAGCAGCGGTCGACAATTTCCCCCTGCCAGAAGGCCGTGAAGCGCTGCCGGCTGGCAGGCCAATCCATCTTATATTTCATATGCATACCTTATCCTTTCACAAGCAATTTCTGTGTTGCATACGAAAATAGTAGCACGTCCAAAATGCGAATGTATACGATTAAATTTGCTTTTTGCCTTTATATTTAATGTGATACACGGCGTTTTTAATGCTATACACGGCGGGCTCCCCTGCGCTTGCCGCCGTCAAGCCGGAGACCATTCCTGCGTGTACCCCTGTGAGTTTTTGCGGTACTCGCCCGGGGTGCACCCCAGGCTTTTTTTGAAGATGCGTACAAGCTTCTGGTCGCAGGTAAAACCGGAGACCACCGCGATGTGCGAAACCGGCTGGCTCGTCTCCCGCAGCAGCTGCCTTGCCATTGCCAGTCTCAGGCTATTCAGGTAATCCGTAATGTTCTCGCCGGTCTTTTCCTTAAAAAGCTTGCGCGCGTGGGAATAGCTTAAATGGATATGCGCGGCGACGGAGGCGATGTCGATTTGTTCCCTGTAATGCTGGCCGATATAGGTCTTCATGGCGGAGACATACCTCATTTCCTCGGAAAGCGGCCCGTTGGCGGAGCAGATTTCATAAAACAGCGGCCCCAATACATCGGCGACCTTGTCCAGGGTTTCAAGGGATGTCAGCAGAGAAAATTGCCTGAGCATGCTGGCCTTCCTTGTCTCTTCAATGTTCTGGCTGTTCTGGACCACGCTGACCAGCACCTTAACCAGCATTTCCATCATTTGCAAAGCCTCGGATATGGTAACCCGCTCATAATCGAAAAATTGCAAAAAGGCTGAGAGCGCCTTGGACGACGCCTCGACGTCGCCGGCAAAAAGGGCCGAGGAAATGAGTGTTTCGGCCAGATTAACGGCCTTTCCCGACGACTCGACAGGGCAGTCGTCATACAGGATCACCCTTCCGGCGCCTTTGATGAAGCGGAAGGAAGCGGCGGTTTTTGACTGCAAATAGAGCTTGCTCATCATAGACACATTATTGCCCGGCTGGCTAATGCCCACCGTCATGGAGCTTTTCAGCACCGCTCTGGCATTTTCCGTCACAAGGTCGAGTTTACCTGCCAGTTGCTTCCAACTGTCCTCGGAAATGATTGCCAGAAGGTGATCGTCGCTGATAATCAAGCCATAGATGTGTTTCGGCTCCTCCTGGGGAATACCCGCGGCTTTCTCGAGGAGGTCCAGTACAAGGATTTTCAGGTAATATTGCTCGTTCTGCCCGAAATCTTTTTTAAATAAGTCAAGGTCGTCAATTTTGATGGATATGATCCGATAGGGCTCCTTCATAAAAAAGAGTGGGCCGGACTGTTCCAATCTGTCTAAATCCACAGAGGATAGCCGGTTGTTGACAAGGCTCAGGATCACATAATCCCGCGAATGCCGGGCAGAGTTTTCCAATTGACGGATCAGCTCGTCCTCCCTTTCAATCAGGGAATTGAAAGAAGCCGACAGGATATCGATGGCTTCGGAACGCTTACCCACCGTGGCCGACGAATACCTGGAGACTCTGTTGACCAGATTTGTCACGGGGCGGTACAGTCTTTTCACCATCAGCGGCGTAATGGCCGTGGCGCAAAGGCAAATGAGCAAAAAGCCGATGATCCACCGTGTGGCCGCGTGGGTGACGGGCAGGAAGAGACTGTCCACCGGGATCTCGCCGATGAAAAGGGAATTTTCCGAATCGCGGTAAAAAGCCGTCAGGTTCTTGCCGGAGGTGGAATAGCCCGTTTTGCCGTCCATTTTTTTTAAGACCTCGGCTAGATCGGCGCCGTCAGCGGTCTTGCCCGGCAAATGGTTCGGGACGATGCTCCTGTCGTCGACCACCCGGGTGACCGCGCTGTTGATGGTATCGGCGGACGCGTATATTTGTTTTAGCCTGCTGATGGCTACCAGCGCGACGATGTCGGTCTTCCGGTTATTGATGGTAAATTCGTACATGAAATATTGGTAATCCACATTGTCCAAGGCGACGACGCCGGAGCCGAGATAAGGCTGGTCCGCGCCGGTTGGTTTCTGGAGCAGGTTGCTCAGATAAAACTGCAGCGTCGGTCTGCTGACGCCCCTGTTTGCCTGGAACGTGGACGATGAGCTGAAGTAATAATCGCAGCCTTGGGGGAAGACATAAAAATCGCTGATGTTCTGGTTAAAGCTGAGTATGCTTGCCAACAGCTGCGTCGCCGACCGCGCCCTCATGATGGTATCCGTATTCTTCAGGAAATCGGCGTAGCTCGTCGTCTGGCACGCCGTACTTAGCTGCGGCTCCAGCGAAAGCTCGACGGCGGTGCGGTAAACATCCTCTTCAAATTGCGCCTGCGCGTAAGCAACATTCTTAAGACCTGCCGTGATGGAAAGCGCAAGATTGTTCTTGTAGCTGTTCTCAATATAAACCTTATATAGCAGAAAAAAACTGACGGAAGAAACAATAAACAGGAGACACAGGTAAAGGGTGATATTCCTTTGTATGGATGCCTTGTGCATGCGCCTGTCCTCCTTTCCCTGCCCAAAGCGTTGATAAGATATACTGGTATCTCGCGGTGCCATCCCATCCATTATAGCATTTATACAAATATGGATGCAACATTGCTTAAGTTTATAGCAATAATAAACAAACAAAGCATTAAAAGTGAGGGTCAAAAGCAAAAATAAGCCTTGCCCAGGGTGGATGGCACTCAAACATTTGCGTCAAATGTGGGGGCGAAAAGCAAATATTGACGTATACGACAAGATTTACGGCGTGGTATGCTGTTACCATCAAAAAACTTCAAGGAGGGTTTACGATTGCAAAACATTAGCAAGCCGTCCAGACCGTCCGCCCGGGGGATACAGTGGCGCGCTGCCGGGCACGATATATCCAGGGACTGGATGCTTTATCTGATGCTGGCGCTGCCGCTCATTTTTTACGCGGTCTTCTGTTACGCCCCGATGTACGGAATCGTGCTGGCATTTAAAGATTACAATATTATGCAGGGTATTGCGGGCAGCAAATGGGTGGGCCTGAAAATATTCCAGCAGATATTCGCCCTGCCCCAATTCTCACAGGCGCTCAGGAACACCCTTGCCCTCAATGTGCTGGACCTGGCGGTGGGCTTTCCGGCACCGATCATACTGGCTATTATAATAAATGAAGTCCGGGCAAACTGGTTCAAGCGGGTCACTCAAACAGTGGTATATCTCCCGTATTTTTTGTCCTGGATCGTGACCAGCGGCATGATCTACCAGCTATTCAGCACAAACACCGGCATCATCAACAACTTCCTGATGGATGCGTTCAATGTGCAAAAGCCCATACCGTTTTTGACGGATAAGGCGCTCTGGATCATGGTTTATGTCGTTACGGGCATATGGAAAAGCGCTGGGTTTGGAACAATTGTTTACCTTGCTGCGATCACGGCCATAAGTCCTGAGTTATATGAAGCTGCCGAGGCCGATGGGGCCACACGTTTACAGAAGATCTGGCACATCACACTGCCCGGCATCAAATCCACCATCATTATCCTGCTGATTCTGAACATCGGCTCCATCATGACCATTTCCTTTGACCGCCCTCTTGTCGTCGGAAACGACTCCGTGCTGGAGGTCAGCAGCGTCATCAGCGTATTCACATACCGTATCGGCCTGCAAGCGGGCAGGTTCAACACCGCCACGGCGGTGGGCCTGTTCCAGTCCGTCGTGGGGATGATATTCCTGGTGTCGGCGAACTTCATCGCCGGCCGCATGGGGGAGGAAAAAATATGGTAAAGACTGTTTTGGCCCATGGAAGGCTCAAAAGGATGAAGTTTTTGGATGTCTTCGTACCGGTTGTGTGTGTGTTGTCCATATTTGTCTGTCTGGCCCCCCTGGTCAACGTCCTCGCCCTTTCCTTCAGCGCCAACAACGCCATTGTCAGCCGCAAGGTGTCGTTTTTGCCCGTAGGCTTTAATTTGCTGGCTTTTGACAAGGTTTATCATAACGCCGGGATGGTGAGGTCCTTCTATTTCACTATTTATCTTACGGCGGTATACACGGCGCTGAGTATGGTCATGACTATCCTGTGCGCGTATCCGCTTTCCAGAAACAGTCTGCGCGGGCATAAGGGCATCTGGATTTACATCCTTATCACAATGTACTTCAGCGGCGGCATGATACCCATGTATTTGCAGCTGCAATCCATGAAGCTTTTGGACAGCTTCTGGGTACTGGTGCTGCCTGGGCTTTTGAGTACTTATAACATGATTATCTTGAAATCGTTTTTCACAAATTCCATACCGCTGTCGCTCATCGAATCGGCCAGGCTGGACGGGTGCGGCGATATGAGGACCCTTCTGTCCATCGTCCTGCCGCTGTCCAAAGGCGTTCTGGCCACGCTGTCGCTGTTTTACGCGGTAGCCAAATGGAACTCATTCTCGGACGCCCTGTTATATATAAGAAACCAGGACCTCTATCCATTACAGCTGCGGCTTTATCAACTGATATTCATGAGCCAGCTCACCAGCGATCAGCAGCAGCTCACCTCAAGCTTTATGAGCGCCGGACGCGTTAATGGAGACGCCATCAAGGCGGCCTCCATCGTGGTTACTACAGTTCCCATTATCCTTGTGTATCCCTGGCTGCAAAAATACTTTGTAAAGGGGGTGCAGATTGGCGCAGTAAAGGGTTGATTTCCATACGAAGTCGCAGAGATAACTGTTAGAAACACTCGATATAAATGCATTTCAAGTGTTTCGCGAACCCGTTGCTCGTCAAGGCAGATTTAGCAACAAACAGGCAGGAAGATACAACTATTAAAAAAGAAAGGTTGGGAAAAAATGAAAATGAAAACAATCAAAAAGTATGCCGCGCTGTTCCTCGCCACTTTGATGGCCCTATCCGTGGTCGCGGGCTGCGGAGCCCAGGACGGTCAGGAGACCGCCACATCGGATGCCACATCGGCCGCCAATGCGCAGCCGGTGACCCTGACCGTCGAGTGTTTCGACACCGGTACCATGAGCCCGGATAAGGTCGACAAAAACTATTATTTGCAATATGTCGCCGATAACTTCACCAAAGAGACGAATATCACGGTGAAATTTGTTCCGGTGAAGTATGAGGACCAGGCCAATCAGCTGAACCTGATGATGGCGGCCAGGACGGCGCCGGACATATCCACGGAGAACGACGGCAGCCTCGTGGCCAACTTCGCCGCCCAGGGCGCCGCTACGGACCTGACGGACCTTATTGCCCAATACGGGCAGAATCTGTCCGCCTTCGAAGGCCCGGACGCGCTGAAGGAGTGCATGTTCTACGGGAAGCTTTACGCGGTTCCCAAAAAACAGATGAACCGGGGGATTATTGACCAGTTGATCCGCAAGGACTGGCTGGACAAGGTCGGCCTGCCGGTCCCCACCACCACCGACGAGCTGCATAACGCGCTCCTGGCCTTCAAGCAGAAGGATCCCGGTGGCTTTGGCAAGGATACGGTTCCATGGTCCATCGCCATGGGCGGTATATACAGAGGTTACTATAGCGTATCATATACATTCGTCGATTTTACCCAAGTCGACGACAGGATGTGGAACACTGCGCCTTTCTGGGTTATGCCCGGATATAAGGACTACTGCCGCACGATGAACCAATGGTACAACGAAGGTCTGCTCAGCCCGGACTTCGCGCTGGATACCGATGCCAAGACGCTGGAGGCGGACTGGAGCAACGGCAAGGCCGGCATGTCTCTTGGCAATCTCGGCCATATGCAGACTTTACTTCCCGCGCTGCTGGAGAACGTCCCCACTGCCGAGGTAGCGGCCTTTGACCCATTCACCGGCAAGGACGGCAAACACACGAAGCTCGGTTACCCGCTGGCGAACTTCTTCAACTTCATACCCGCCTTTGCCAAGCCGGAAAACGCCGTCGCCGCCATGAAGTACATGGATTGGCTGAGCCGGTCCGAAAATCTGATGGTCGCTTCCTACGGCATCGAGGGCAAAAACTATGACATGGTTGACGGGGTGCCGACTCCCCGTGCGGACGACCCCGATGCCATCGACAGCTTCGTTTACCAGCTCATTGCCACCGGCGCCCAGATGGACGACCCCGAAAAAATCTACAGGAATTACGCCCTCAGTATTCTCAAGCAGGTGGGGCTGAGCAGTAATGAGAAGGCCGTCAAGCTCATCATGGATTCGAACAGGAACGCGCTGACCGACACGAAGGTATGGCCTACATTGAACGGCTCCTCCAATACCATCGCCACCGACCAGCCGCTTCTGGACCAAATGCAGGATGGGATGTTCATCAAGATATTCACCTGCAAGCCCGGGGAGTTCGACAGCGTCTATGAGGCACAGGTGAAGCAGTATATGGACGCGGGAGGCACAGAAGTTCAGAAGGAAAAGGAAAAGATTTATGACCAGTTGAAAGCGGCCCAATAAGGTCGCCGCCATCATGTGATATTTTCCGGTGCAAGGATACCGGGATGCTGTTGTTACAGCGCCGTGGCGACGCAATAGACAGATTCTGAGTCGCCGCGGCGTTTTTATTGATGTTAAGGAAATTATGGTGGCTTGGGAAAACGCAAATCTGCTAATAGCAGTTCGTAGGAGTGATTTTTACTTATATTTCCTTAACATGGGGTTTGGAAAGGGGATTCCCCTTTCCTGGTTTAAGGAGGGTGCTCAGGATGCTTGCATCTAGGACGCATAGGCGAGCAGCAAATGCCAAAGCATTTGCGACCAGCCCGTCGAAGGGAACCATAAGGTTCCATAGCGAAAACATAAATGCGTAAGCATTTTGTTCTAAACTGAGGAGGCTTGTTTAAATGGCAAACGAAAATACACGTCTTTATCTGATCGGAAACGCACATATCGACCCCGTGTGGCTCTGGAGGTGGCAGGAAGGCTATGCCGAAGTAAAAGCAACCTTCCGTTCCGCCCTGGACCGCATGGAGGAATTTCCGGAGTATATTTTTACCTGCGCCGGCGCGTGCTATTACAAGTGGATAGAGGAGAGCGAACCGGAGATGTTTTCCGAAATACGCGCCAGAATAAGGGAAGGACGCTGGATTCCGGTGGGGGGCATGTGGATACAGCCGGACTGCAACCTGCCCTCCGGCGAATCCTTTGCCCGGCATTTTTTGTACAGTCAGCAATACTTCTATTCGAGATTCGGCGCTATAACCAGGGTGGGCTACAATGTAGATTCCTTCGGCCACAACGGTATGCTGCCCCAGCTGCTTCGAAAAAGCGGCATGGATTCTTACGTGTTTCTCCGGCCGGACGAGACGGAAAAGGACCTGCCCGGAAGCGTATTTCGCTGGCATTCCCCTGACGGAAGCTGCGTGACCGCCTTTCGCGTCCTGTATAATTACGGCGACTGTATCCGGGAATCCAGCGTTTTGCCCGGGGACGAGGATAAATCCCCGGCCGTCCAGAAGCTCAACGCCGCGCGCAGGCAGGCCGAAGAGGACGGAGTGCCGCTGATGGGCTTCTATGGCATCGGTAACCACGGCGGCGGACCGACGGTACGGAATCTGCTCGAGTACGAGGAAATCATGAGGAAGGACCCCGGACTATGCTATTCGTCGCCGCCGGAATACTTTGAGGCCATCGCCGCCTATGAGGACAGGCTGCCGGATGTCTACGGAGACCTTCAAAACCACGCCCGCGGCTGCTACAGTGCCAACAGCGCCCTTAAGCTGGCCAACAGGGTTTGCGAGCAGCGGCTGGTCACGGCCGAAAAGCTGATGGCCACCGCCTATGCCGTCCTGCACACGGCCTACGACAGCGCCGCCCTTGTCTCGGCCTGGGAAAGGGTCATGTTCAACCAGTTCCACGACATCATGGGGGGCTGCTCCATACAATCCTCCGCAGCGGATGCCCTAGACAGCTACGGGTATGCCCTTGACGTCGCCGATAAGCTGATAAACGACGCGCTGCAAGCCATGTCATGGAAGGTGGACACTTCGGCGGGACTGCCTGTGGTCCGCACGAAGGAGTCCGATTGGATACTCTGGGAATACGAAAACCGCGGCACGCCCTTATTCGTATACAACCCCTGCTCCCAACCGGTTACGGTTCCAGTGACGGTGAACAGGGAAGCGGCCGGCGTGGCCGACTCGGAGCACAGTCCCGTGGCTGTGCAGAGAATACGCGGAGAGCAGTCAAACGTAAAGGATAAATATAATACGCTTTTTATGGCTGAATTGCCCCCCATGGGTTACAGGCTGTACTGGGTCTATAAAAACAGGGAGCTGGCTGCCGGCCCGCTGCCAAAGGTGTCCGCGTCGGCAAACGTGCTGGAAAACGACTTTGTCAGGCTGGAATTCAATACCCGCAACGGCCGCATCTCATCCATGCGCGACAAGCACAGCGGCCGGGAGATATTTGCGAGAGAGGCCGCCGTACCGGTGGTTATCGACGATTACGGCAACGATACCTGGGCCCATGGCGTCTCCGCCTTCGACAAAGAAGTCGGGTTTTTCTCAAATGCGCAGCTGCGCGTCGTGGAAAACGGGCCTATCCGCGCGGTTCTGCGCGTAAAGAGCTTCTATGGGCGATCGGTGCTGCAGCAGGACTTCACCCTCTATTACAACAGCCCTCTTGCGGAGGTGCGGGTGAAGCTCGATTTCAACGAAGAGGATATCATGCTCAAGCTGTCCTTCCCCTGCAACATTGAAGACCCCGAGGCCTTGTATGAAATACCCTACGGCTTCATCGGCAAGCCGGCCAACGGATGGGAAGAGCCGGTGCAGCGGTGGATTGCGGCGGCGGGGGAGAACAGCGTTGCCATCGTCAATAACGGCAAGTATTCTGGCAGCCTGAAAGGGAACGACCTGCGTTTGGTGCTTGCCCGGGGATGCGGTTATGCGGACCATTTTTCCGTGCGTTTTGGCGAACGCGACGACGAGATGGAATACCTGGACCAGGGGATACAAAAATTCAGCTACTGGATAGCCTATCAAAACGTCAAGGATCCGGGCGAAATCACCCGCATTGCCCAAAGACTGCACGAAGGACCCGTGTCCATCATGGAAACCTATCACAAGGGCGAGCTGCCCTCCAGCATGGCCGGCTGCGACATTTCCGACCCCGGCGTAATGCTGACGGCCTTCAAGCGCGCCGAAAACCTGCCGGGAATGGTGGCGCGTCTTGTGCAGACCGACGCAAAAGAGGCCGCGGATGTAACCGTCGATTTCCCGATGCTGAAAAGGCGTTTTACCGCGGACTTCCGGCCGCTGGAGCTCAAGACATTCTACATCCCGGACGACGGGGCGCAGGACATCCGGGAGATACCGCTCACTGAAATCGATTCGGCGCCAACGGCGCAATAATTGCAGGAGGATACAAATGAAATCCAGAGAACGCATTGACAAGGCATTGTCTTTCATAGAGACAGACAGGCCGCCGCATTTTGAAAACCACTTCGGGCTGACAGAGGAAGCCTTTGGACTGAGCTTTCCGACGCATGGGGAGCTTCAGCGGGCGTCCATTAAGGAAAGGGAAATGCTTTATGGAAGAATGGCTGAGCTTTATGCCAGGATTATTGAGAAATACAGGTGGGACGCGGTGGCGCTGTGGACTCCGGGCAGCAGGGACGAGCTTCAATATGACTTTATCCCTTTTCTGCAAAAATACCTGGGCGGAGACTTCCCGATTATAAACCATGTGTGGTCGTCCTTCGTGGACCTTGAAACCGTGAAGGATTATACGGAGTTTTCCATAAAGATGTTTGAAGAGCCGGAAGAAATACATGCCTGGGCAAGGAAGATGCTGGAGGAAGCCAGACTACACGCGCAAAGGTCCATCGACGCCGGAGTATATGGAATAATCATTGCCAGCGATTCGGCCTTCAACAGCGGCTCCTTTCTTCCGCCTGACAAGTATGCGGAATTCAGCGCCCCCTATGCCAAAGAGCTCATCGGCCTGATTCAAAGCCAGGGAGTAAAGGCGGGCTACCACACCGATGGCAACATCATGGGGATACTTGACACGATTATCGGGATGAAACCCGATTATTTGCACTCCATCGACCCCATGGCCGGGATGGATATCAAGGTGGTCAAGGAAAGGACCTATGGAAAGGTCGCCCTGATGGGGAATGTCCAGTGTAATTATTTACAGGACGGGCCCGATGAGGATATAAAAAAATCAGCCGGGTACTGCCTGGACCACGGACCTGCCGGAGGCGGCTATATATTCAGTACCAGCAATGTGGTGTTCAAAGGACTTCCATTAAGAAGCTATGAAGTGATGCTCGATTATTTCTGGAATAGATATCCGGCGGCGGAATAATGATGCCGGAGGAATGGAGAAAGGCAATCCCTTGGCTGTATAAATGGCTGAGAGAGGCTGGTGTGGTGTTATGAAGGAATACCTTGAGTTGTTGAAAAACCCTCCTGAGGAGGCCCGGGGAGGTACAAGGTGGTGGTGGTACGGCAGTGCCGTGACCAGGGAAGGAATCTCCAGACAGCTTGAATTCATGAAGGATGCAGGAATTGGCAGTGTGGAAATACAGGTCTTATACCCTTTGAGCCCGGATGATCCGGCCCTGGGAATCAAAAACCTTCCGTACTTTTCACCGGAATTTTTTGATATGCTTGCACATGCCTTGGAGGCTGCTGAAGAAAAGGGAATGCAGGTGGACTTTACGCTGGGCTCCTCCTGGCCCTACGGCGGCCCCTTCATCACCCATGAAATGTCTGCGCAGCAGGCTGCAAATTATCAGGTGGATATCTGTGGTCCCTGCCGCTTTTCCTATGATTTTACTTCAAGGGTCACCGGCAGGATCATACGGCTTCAAATGGGACGCTTGGAATGCGGGAAAATGCTGGAGGAAACCGCTCTTGATCTCACAGACCGCCTGCAGAAGAAATATCTTTATGGATGGGAATATGGGGAATTTATTGAAAATATCGAGGTGCCCGAGGGCAATTGGAAGGTTTTTGCGGTTTATATACAGAAATACAGGCAGCTTACAGGCATCCCTGCTCCTAACATGGAAGGGTATGCCATGGATCATTGCAGGAGGGATGTAACGGACTATTTCCTGAAAAACGCTGGGGAGCCTATAATAAAAAGGCTTGGAGCTTCAAGGATAAGGTCTTTCTTTTGTGATTCCATTGAAGTGGAAGGCCATAACTGGACGGAGGGGCTTCCGGATGAATTTCAAAAAAGAAGGGGATACGACCTTGCCCCTTATTTGTATGCCCTTTGGGGCGACATGGGAGATGCTACGCCAGAAATAAGGCATGACTTTTTTAAAACCCTGTCGGAGCTGACACTGGAGAACTTTTTCCAGCCTTTTGCCGATTGGTGCAGGGCAAAGGGTTCCGGTTCAAGGGTCCAGGCCCATGGGACCTGGGCGGACATTCTGAAGGCTTATGCAACGGCGGATATCCCCGAAGGGGAAACCTTCGGCGAAGGCGACCGGTTTGAAGTGAATACCGTGCATAGAAAGCTTGCTTCTTCAGCAGGGCATCTATATGGAAAACCGCTTATATCCAATGAATCCTTCACCTGGCTCAGGATGCCGCGGTTCATGGAAACCCTTGAACAGATGAAAGCGGCTGTAGATGCAATATTCCTTGACGGAATGAATATGATCGTAAACCATGGATATGCCTACACACCGGAAGCAATACCGGCGCCAGGATGGGCCTTCTATGCTTCGTCCCATATATGCCACCTCAATACCTGGTGGCCATACTATAAAGAGCTTGGAACATATATCCAAACTGTAAGCGCATTCCTGCGGAGAGGCAGGAATGTGGCAGAAGTGGCTGTATACCTTCCACAGGCTGATGTCTGGTCAGAAAATGTCATTGCTGATCTGCATATTGCCATGAAACTGGAGGAGTATATCGGAAAGAAGCTGATCAACAGTCTTAACCGGCAGGGTTATTACTTTGATTATATCAATGATGAAGCCTTGACAGGTCTTGGGACCATTCACGGGAATGGACTGGAGATCAATGAAAATACTTACAAGGTTATCATTTTGCCGCAGGTACGAAGGCTGCCTTCTGAGACTGCCTTAAAGCTTCAGGAATTTGTCGGACAGGGAGGTATCCTGGTGGCTGCCGGAGGTATTCCTGAAAAAGGCTGCGGGTACTTATCGGGGAACGGTGCCGGTCCTTCGGTAAGAATAATCATGTCGTCTCTTTTCCCCGGTAGAAAGGATAGCTGGGTGCAGGTGGGCAAGGGCAGGACCTTGCATGTATCCGACAGTGCATCCGGCACGGCGGAGCTTTTTCAGGAAGCTTTCAAGCCGGATTTGCATATAGGCAGTAATAATGGAGCAATAGGGTATGTACACAGGTTTGATCATGGCTATGACCTTTATTTCATATCAAATATAAGCAGTCTGGAGTGTCCTGCGGTCCTGGACTTCAAAAACGCAGGCACACAATTTACTGTAATGGATCTTCTAGAAAAAAAGGTTATTACGGTAAAAGGGTATGCTTTTACGGGAGGAGCCGGGTCCTTAAGACTGGAGATCGACTTTGCGCCTTTTCAATCCCTGTTGGTTTTGTTCGGAAAGGATGTCCAAAGCAGCAGGACCGACAACACTGTAAAACTCTGCCACGGGATGGACATATCCGGCGGATGGCATTTTTCCATACCGTCAAAAGACCTGGAGCTGGCAATGGAAACCGTACATACATGGGAGACCGTAGAGGAGTTAAAATACTATACGGGAGAAGGAATATACAGGAAAACACTGTTTGCAGACAGCGCAATTTTAAAAAGCGAAAGGCTTCTGCTTTCTTTCGAGAAAGTGGCTGAAGTAGCTGAAATATACGTAAACGGAGTATCCGCAGGCGTTTTATGGAAGGCTCCCAGAGAGCTTGATATCAGACCGTATCTGAAGGAAGGGGCCAATGAACTGATGGTCAAGGTTGTAAACCTATGGATCAACGACGCTGTCAATCCCAAAAAGGAAGAATTCCTCAGCAGCCGGACAGTTATAGACGAATGGCCTTATTTTGCTGACACTATCGGTCATATCCGGCAAAAACGCCTTTACAACTGGCGGGAAAGGGAGCACATAAAACAGCCGCTGCCATCAGGAATAGGTGGAAAGGTCATGCTAAAAAGCATGTAGACTATTTGAGCATAGGGATATTGAAGGGTCCTACTCCGCTTCTTGACGCCCATATCCCATGCAAACATCAGAGTGCTGCCCGGCGCGTAATGGATAGGGCTCGGCAGCCACTTTTTATTTCTCAAAAAAGACTTAACTGCTCCATTTGCTGTTTGTCTTCAAAGGTATTCAGATACTCAAATATCTCATCATTGTTGCAGATAATGCCATGCTTTTTGCACTCGCTGCGGAAAATATCCATCAGCGTATCGTTGTTATCACTGGGCACTTCATAGCTGTAGCCGTATCTCTTTTGATATTTTTGCTTAAGTCCGGGAAAATGCCGGTCGAGCTTTGCATAAAAATATTCCCTGTCCCCGTCCCGCAGTGTCAGCCCCATGCTGAAGCAAATAATACCATAGACCTTGGCCTTAATGCAATAATCCAGGATGCCCCTCAGATTTTCCTCCGTGTCGTTGATAAAGGGCAAAATGGGGCTTAACCATACAACTGTGGGGATTTTGTTGTCAAGCATAATTTTCAGAACCTCAAAGCGCTCTCTTGTAGTGGAGACAGCAGGCTCAATAATCTTACACAAGCTTTCGTCATAAGTAGTGAGCGTTATCTGAACGACACATTTGGATTTTTGGTTTATACTTTTCAGAAGATCGAGGTCGCGCAAGATACGGTTCGATTTCGTCAGAATGCTAAGGCCGAAGCCGTATTTCTCTATAATTTCAAGGCACCTTCGCGTATAGTTCAGTTCCATTTCAATGTGCATATAGGGGTCGCACATTGACCCAGTGCCGATCATACATTTTTTGCGCTTTTTCCGGAGCGCTGCCTCCAATAATTCAGGCGCGTTGCTTTTAACCTCAATATCCTCGAAGTCATGCTCCATATTATAGCACTTGCTTCTGCTGTCGCAGTAAATGCAGCCGTGGGTACAGCCGCGATATATGTTCATCCCATTGTGTGGGGACAGAATGGCCTTTACTTCTTTAAAGTGCATATTGATTTACCTTCTTTCACCCCAGTATACGTCATACTTACGAGGGTATCTTCTATAATAACCGATTGAACCGTCCATTCTCAAGGGCAAATCATACCGATATAGTTTTATAAAATGTATGGCGTTTTTAGTCATCCTCCAAGCAACTGCTCAATCCATTGATAACATTCATTCAATTCCTGTCCGTTCCTCCATGATACAGATAGAGTGCTACATATGAATATAGTGGCCGTAAGGCTGTAGGTCCGGCAAATCTGCCTTTTTCTCCATTACAAGGAATTTGCGGATGTCAAAGCAAAGATCACATTTGCCTGTATAGTTCTCTTCGGGGATAAAGCCGTAGCTCTTGACTGCAAAGTCAAACAACCCTTTAATCCCTTCCATACTCAGGGAATAAAGTACCGGATATTTCTCAACCTTTGCACCGTCGGACAGATCCTTAAAGTAGATTGATAGCCCTGGGCAGGATTGAGGAATAAAATTGCCGTACAAATCAATATGAAAATGGTGCGTGCCCCACAATTCCTTACAGGGAGCGGAGCCTTCAAGGATTTGCCGCAGCGGGACGGATCTTATATACCGTTTATAGGTTTGCAGGGCTCTTCCCCTTAAATTCAGCTGGTACCGTTTCATCAGCCGCAGCTGATATCCGGAGCCGAAGAACCTTTCATACTCCTCCGGCGAATGTCTTTCAGCATCCCCCATGGCGTCCAGATCACCCCAGAACTCCATAAGCCACGGAAAAACATCCATTCTATGTTGTCTGCATGCCTCCAATAAGCCCTTCACTTTGCAGAAGGGTATAAATTCATTATGGAAAGGATCTATGGAAACCAACAAGGTATGTACACCATGGCCTTGAAGCTGCCGGAGTAAATCGCCGGTCTTGTCGAGATCCTTATGCCAGGATGCATTGGTCTCTACATATTCGATCTGTATTCTATGGTCTCCGGCTGCCTTCAGGACAGGGAAAAGTTTTTCCGGATGCAGCAGCGGTTCCCCGCCACCAATATGGATAGAATTGCAGCCTGACTGCTTCAGCAGCAGAAATATTTCTCCGGCCAGCTCAGCCGGCATATAGTCTTTGGGCCAGGCAGGAGAACTGGCATATACGCAATGCTTGCATTTTGATGAGCAATCATAATTGGTTATGATCCCTCCGGAAACCAGCCGATTGAATCGGAGCATGTCTTAAAATCACCTCTGTCGGAATTTTGGTAAATAGAATTAAAGTTTAATCGGCCCGAGAATAGGGCTTTCTGTCATTGGTCAAGCCGAGAAGGCTTGTGCTGCTTAAATTTCTTCCAACAATTGTGATACAGGTATTTGCAGCGCATCACATATCTCAAATAATACTTCTAAAGAAAAAGGCTTATCGCAATTCTGGGCTTCAATCTTGGTAAGGTAACTAAGACTGATCGAGATCTTATCGGCAAGCTCCTGCTGGGTAAATCCTGCCTTTTTCCTGTAGTATTGAATTTTTCGCCCTATTATCTTATATCTTTCAGAGTATTTGCTTACCATTGTATATAACACCTCATGGAAATTGTATCCGATTTACTAAAATAAAAAGTTTCACTTATAGTGAAATAGATGATATAATGTTAAATGAATTTGCTGCAAGGAGGATTTGCCGTGAATAAATTTCATATTCCCTATGACCTGATTCAATTTGATGGTGAAAGCCAGCTTCATGAAAAAGTAAATAAGGATATAAAATTTTCCAAATATCTTCAAGCTATGCTCGGGTTGATGGATGAAAATATTAAGGATAAGAAGCTTAAGGACCACATTGCCGAAGCCTGTCAGCTGGTGTATATTTTCGCGGAAATAGCCGCTTATAAGGAAGGCTTTCATGAGGGTATCATATTTTTGGTAAATTTTCTGGCAAGTGGGGAAATAGCCGGAGAGCTATTTAAAAGAGATCAAGACTTTGCTGTGGCATTCAAAGAATTCCTCACAGAATACAAACTTGACCGGAATATATTTATAAAAGATTATGAATTTTGCAAGACAAAAAATTCCTTATGGGATATAATGAAGTCACAACTGAATATTAAAACAGGTGCCGGTTCTAACGCTGACAAACGGAGTTACGAACGGTGAAAAGGAAAGAGGGTAAAAGCCCGCGCGGTCCCGCCGCTGTAAAGGGGAGTCCTTGCAAAATGCCACTGGGAAACCGGGAAGGCAGCAAAGGATGATGAGCCTGAAGCCAGAAAACCTGCCTGTTTTTATACACTGCTGAATTCTACGAGTGATAGAGGTGTGTGGGCCAGGATAAATAAATTATTTGTCCTGTACGTTTTGGATGCGGTTCTACGTAAAACCTCTTGACTGTGATGTCGGGAGGTTTATTTCATTTGTGCAGATAAATAATGATGGAAGAGGGAGATAAGATGGCTGGCTTGGTTCATATTTATACCGGAAACGGAAAAGGTAAAACAACGGCGGCAATAGGGCTTGGCATACGGGCAAGCGGTAGGGGATTAAAGGTGTTGATGGTCCAGTTTCTCAAAGGGACGGATACCGGAGAAACAAAAATCATTGAAAATCTCAATCCTTATTTCCGGATTTACCGCCAGGAGGAAATAAAAAAATTTGTGTGGACCATGACTGAAAACGAATTGAAGGAATTAACGACAGTGCAGCAAAAGCTTTTTGAATATGCTGTAAGTGCTGTCAACAGCGGTGAAAGCGATTTGCTCATACTTGATGAAATTATGGCGGCGGCCACTATGGGGTTAGTCCCCATTGAGGAAGTCATTGATTTTATAAAATGTAAGCCGGAAGCGGTGGAAGTTGTATTGACGGGCAGGAATGCTCCTGCGGAGTTAATAGAGCTTGCGGACTATGTTTCTGAAATTCACCCGGTAAAGCATCCCATGGAGAAAGGAATCCCTGCCAGGAGAGGAATCGAGTTTTAAGAAGATTCCGGGCTTATTACGGAAAAGTTCCTGCTTGGGGAAAAGGGGGCGTTGTTTTTGCTTGAGCAGATTAAGAACGGATTAAGGTTAGTTTGATAACAAGGGACGAGGGGATTGGGAAACAACAAGAATATTTACAAAAATACTTAATATTTTCCCATGACAAAAAATACTCTATGGGATATAGTGAACTTAAAAGTAAATACAAAGAACAGGTGCCAGTTGCAGCTTTGAGGAACAAAGCCGCGAACTGGTGAAAAGGGAAGTGGGTTGAAGCCCACGCGGTCCCGCCGCTGTGAAAGGGGAGTCCTCGCAAAACGCCACTGGGAGACCGGGAAGGCAGCAAGGATGATGAGACTTAAGCCAGAAGACCTGCCTGTTTTTCTCACCGCGAGACTTTACGAGCGATAGAGGGGTGTAATCAGGATAATTCAATCATTGTCCGGTATAGTTTGAATGCGATTATACATAAACCTCTTGACCGTCGGGTCGGGAGGTTTATTTTTTTGAAAAATAAGTTTTGAACAACGTCACAGTCCGCCTCCTCTAAGGCGGGTATCGAATGAAAAAGCTGTCGGTGGTGAGAAGCAATCTCCCGCACGACGTTGTTCAAACGCCACGTGCAAGCGTGGCGCACGAAGTGTAGCGCAGGGCGGATTCATTTCGCCCGTAGCCAGGGGTATGGAGGCATACCCCATTGGAAATTGAATGGGCGGATAAAAGCAATTGTTCGCCTTTCCATGTGACAAGTTTATAGAGAACAGGTGCCGGTGGTGGATTCGGGGGACGGGTCCATGCACCGGTGAAAAGGGAAGCGGGTAAAAGCCCGCGCGGTCCCGCCGCTGTGAAGGAGGAGCCCTTGCAGGATGCCACTGGGAAACCGGGAAGGCAGCAAGGATGATGAAACTTAAGCCAGAAGACCTGCCTGTTTTTTTTGCACCATAACACTCTACGGACGATAGAGAGGGTATGCTTCGGAACAATGGACAGCATTGTTCTGCGTTTTTGCATAAATAAACCTCTTGACGTCTATGTCGGGAGGTTTTCTTTATTTGCCGGGGCTGCGGCGGAAAGGATGGGATAAATGAACAAAGTTTTCAGGTATGGTTGATAGATTGAGTTCGGCAGGGGTGATTCCTTTATGGAATATAACGAGAATGGGCTTGAAAAATTGATTATTGAAAAAAATGTGCAATTGGACAGCTTGAACCAAAATTCGAATCCCGACAGCGAGGAACTTCACAGGGCGTATGTTGAGCTGGACCGGGTGCTGTTCCTATATTATAAATCTCTGGGAAGCAAGAAGAATTTGATTACACTTAAAAAGTTAATACGATAAAGGATTGGCGGCACGGACCGACAACATATCGGAAGCGGCCGTTGAAAAACACGTATAGAGGAGGTATTACATGAATTCGAAGCAATTAGTGTTGGATGCAATCTATAACAGGGAAACGGAACGCGCCCCGTGGGTGCCGTTTGTGGGGTGCCATGCGGCGGCCTTGACCGGTGTAAGCGCTGAAGAATATTTTAAAAGCAGCGAAAATATTATTGACGGCGTGATTAAAGCATATGAGCGGTACCGTCCGGACGGGATCCCCATCCTGTTTGATCTGCAGGTGGAAGCGGAGGCTATGGGCTGTGAATTGAAATATGCTGCCGACAATCCGCCCTCGGTGGTCACCCATCCCCTGGAGCAGGGAGTAAAGCTGGAGGATTTGAAAATTCCAGGAGAGAAGGACGGAAGATTTCCCACTGTACTAAAAGCTGCCAGACTCATTTGCGATAAGCTTGGGAATGATATCGCCGTTTATGGGCTTGTCACAGGGCCTTTTACGCTGGCGCTCCACCTTATGGGAACAGACATATTTTATGAAATGGCGGATGACCCCGACCGGGTGCATGAGGTTATGCAGTTCTGCCGGGAGGTCTGCATCAACACTTCAAGGATGTACATCGATGCAGGCGTAGATGTGATTGCGGTTGTTGATCCGATGATATCCCAGATATCTCCGGGCAATTTCAGTGAGTTTGTCGCTCCCTATTCCACTGCGGTTTTCGAGTACATCCGCTCTTTAAAAAAAGCCAGCTCCTTCTTTGTATGCGGGAACGCTAAAAATAATATCGGGGAGATGTGCAAATGCAGGCCGGATAGCATCTCCGTCGATGAGAACATACCCCTGGAATATGTGAAAGAGGTATGCTCCGGATACGATGTTTCGGTAGGCGGAAATATCAAGCTGACGGTTACGATGCTTTTCGGCACGCCGGTGGACAATATCCGGGATGCGGAAAACTGCATGGCTGTCGGCGGAAAAAAAGGATATATCCTCTCCCCCGGCTGTGATATCCCCTTTGCAACGCCGCCGGAAAACATCAATGCCATCTCCAGCCTGGTCCACGGCGAAGTGGCGGAATTCCTGGAAGTCACCAACGTTCTGGAAGGGATTGAATACTGTCTGCCGGAGTATGAAAAAGAAGCCCAGGTGATTATTGATGTCATCACCCTGGACTCGGATTCCTGTGCCCCCTGCCAGTATATGATGGAGGCGGTCAAAGCGGCGGCGGAGCCTTTTGGAGAGAATGTCCGGTATATCGAGCACAAAATCAAGCATAAGGAATCGGTGGTGTGCATGCTCAAGCTGGGAGTGAAGAACCTGCCGACCATTGTCATCGACGGGAAAATCAAATATGTCAGCATCATCCCGGACGTGGAGGAATTAAGGAAATCCATACAGGAAGCGGCGGAAAGCAAAGCGGCGGCGATAAACTGAAACTGCCCGGAAGGAGGTACACCGGATGCTGCAGGGAGTCCATATAAAAGTGGTTTCAATGAAATATCCGTGCACTGCCTGCCTGATGGTTTACCAGTTGGTAAAGGAGTCTGTTGACAGGATATTGAAAGAGTTTGAAGGATTGGCAGTTGAGTATGTAGAGCTGGAAAATCTCCGGAATGTCAGCCAAATTGGCGGACTGGAAGTGGAAAAGTTTCCGGCGGTATTAATAAACGACGAACAGGTGACGGCAGGCTCTATTATAACCAGACGCCAGCTTGCCGGCCTATTGGAGGAATATCAATGAAAAAGACCCGGCTGATCATCATCGGGGGGTTTCTGGGTGCGGGCAAAACAACCTGCATCCTGACCGTAGCCCGGTACCTGATGAACAATCTTAAAAAAATAGGGATTGTAACCAACGACCAGGGAAGTCAACTGGTAGATACAAATTATTTGCGAAGCGAGGGCCTGTCCGTACTGGAGGTAACCGGCGGATGTTTTTGCTGTAATTTTGACGAGTTTGTAAATCGGGTGGAAAGTCTGGCAGAGGACGACAAGGCTCCGGACATAATCCTGGCGGAGCCGGTAGGAAGCTGCACCGACCTGGTAGCTACTCTTTTCAAACCGCTGCAGGCACAGCGGGCATCCCAGTTTGAGCTTTGCCCTCTCTGTATTGTGGCAGATCCTAAGAGAGTTAGAAAGCTGATGCTGGAGCAGGAAAAAGGAATACCGCCGGGAGAAATCAACTATCTGTTTCAAAAGCAGTTGGAGGAAGCCGACATGATTCTGCTGAACAAGACGGATACCCTTGATAGAGCAGAAGAAAGGCTTCTCATAGGATTTTTAAGAAAAAGATTTACCGGCGCGGTGATCCTTCCCGTATCCGCAAACAGTCTGCAAAGCATCGGCCCCTTAATTCCTATCATGGTGGGCTCCACAGCGCCGGAAAAAGCGACGATGGAAATTGATTACGGCATTTATGGCCATGCGGAAGAAAAATTGGGATGGCTAAACTCCGGAGCACAGCTGGAAAGCAGTCTAAAAGCCGAATGGAATACATTCCTGGCAGAATTTTTGGAAAAAGTACGCGGCCAGATAAAGCCCATTTCAGGAGAAATGGCCCATCTCAAAGTGTATGCGGTGTCCGGAGAGGATTATGCAAAAGCAAGCCTGACGGATATGGAGGGAGAAATCAGCTTCAACCGCAGAATGAAGGCTCCTTCTGAAAGTGTAAGCCTGATCGTCAATGCTAGAATCGGAGTGGAACCCGGTCAGCTGGCTCCCGCCGTGGAAGAAAGCCTGCGCAGCGTTTGCAGCAGATGGGGAATCAGTGTGGGTACACTTCAGACGGAATGTTTCAAACCGGGATGGCCCACCCCGAAATACAGGATTGCAGGGAAAAAAGCAGAAGCATAGGGATTCTTTAATACCGGAAGAAATGGTTATAGAGGATGAAGCGTGTAATTTTTGATTGTGACAATACTTTTGGCCTTGGGGGGTGTGATGTGGACGACGGACTTGCGTTGCTGTACCTGCTGGGGCATAGGGATGCGGTACGAATAGAAGGCATTACGACAACTTATGGCAATAGCGATGTGGATACCGTATATGACAATACCAAAAGCATACTGTCGGAACTGGAGCTGGATATACCCGTATTTAAGGGATGTCCGGACAGGCACAGCATTTATTCCGAGGCAGTGGAACATATGGTGCGGTCTGCGCTCTCTTCAGGGGACGATCTGTATATTCTGGCCACAGGCTCTCTTACAAACGTGTACCGAGCCTATGGTGCGGAGCAGCAGTTTTTTGAGGGAATCAAGGGAATCGTGCTGATGGGGGGAATAACCAGCCCGCTGATAATCAATGGCAGGAATATGGAGGAGCTGAACTTTTCGTGTGATCCTGCAGCAGCTTATTGCGTCCTGTCAAAAGGAAAGAATGTATCGGTCATTACAGGGAACAACTGCCTCCCTGCCTATTTTACCCATGCTGATTACCACAGCAGGCTCTGCAGGGAAGGGAGCAGATTGGGACGCTACGTCTATGAGAAAACACGCTGCTGGTTTGATTACATGAAAGATGCCTACGACAGCACGGGGTTTTACGGCTGGGATGTTGTAGCAGCGGCCTATCTTGCGGAAAAAGAACTGTTTGCGGATTGCCCCTTTTCTTCAGCCGCTACAGTGCAAAGCCTGCAGCAGGGGTTTTTACCGCAGGGTAATACGGATGGAGGCTTTATGATCAATCTGCCCCGGATAAAAGAAGCCGGTGTGCTTATTGAAGATGTGTACCGCGCATGGCAAAGAATTCAATAATTTAGGGAGTAGGATAAAAATGAAAAAAACAATCATCACCCTTGTTCTATTAAGCCTCATTTTAGCAGGGGCAGGCTGTTCGGGAACCGGTGTGAAGCAGACGGAGGATAGAACGGATTTTAACCATATCCTGGCCTCTGCCAAAGGGACAACGGTGAATTTCTATGGCTGGGGAGGGAGCGACCAGACCAACAAATGGGTGGATACGGCGTTGGCCCCATATGTAAAAGACATTTATGGTATCACCTTAAACCGCATCCCAATGGACATTGACCAGATTCTCAACAAGCTGCTGGGCGAAAAGCAGGCGGGTAAACAAAAGGGTTCCGTCGATCTTGTCTGGATCAACGGCGAGAACTTTTATACGGCAATGAAAAACCAGCTGCTCTACGGGCCCTTCACCCAGCATCTGCCGAACTATGAAAAGTATGTGGATACCGGTTCCGACGACGTCAAGTATGATTTTGGCTATCCAGTTAACGGATATGAAGCACCCTACGGAAAGGCGCAGTTTGTGCTGATAAACAACCCCCAACGCACTCCCGAAGTTCCTGGGAGCGCGCTGGAACTGCTGGACTATGCAAAAAAATACAAGGGGCAGGTCACATACCCCGCTCCCCCCGATTTTACCGGCAGTGCGTTTGTGCGTAATATCATTTATGATGTGGTAGGATATGATAAGGTAAAAAACCTGACAGCCAATGAGGACGAGGTGAGGAAGGCTATCCGTCCCACCATGGAGTATCTGAAAGAGTTGAAGCCCTATCTGTGGAAGGAAGGCAAAACCTATCCGGCCACAATTGCGCAGCTTGACAATATGTATTCCGACCGCGAGGCTGTCATGACCATGGCATACAATCCGAATCAGGTGGCTTCCATGATTGAAACAGGGCAGTTCCCCGACACTTCAACCGCATTTTTGTTTGACAAAGGTACCATCGGCAATACCCATTTTCTGGCCATCCCTGCCAACGCCTCCAATATTGACGGTGCGTTGGCGGTGATCAATGCCGTGCTATCGCCCCAACTGCAGGCGTCCAAGTATGACCCAGCCACCTGGGGAGACCTGCCGGTGAATGCCATGGACAAGCTTAGCGAGTCGGAGCATGCCCTCTTTAGCGCAGTAAAAGCTGGAAGGGGAGTGCCCTCTCCGGATGAACTGCTGGATAAGAGAGTGGGAGAATTGAGTGCCGGCGTGGTGCCTGTCATCGAAAAGATCTGGCAGGAAGAAATACCGGATTGAGGAAGTGTTTCCTTTGAACCGGAAAAATGCAAGCCCGTATTTTATGCTTGCCCCTGTACTCCTGCTGCTGGCGTTTTTTGTATGCGGACTGGCGGGGGGAATCGTCCAGAGCTTCGGAATATTGAGGGCGGCAGGACTATACGGCTTTACTTTACATTATTATAAGGCGGTTTTCTTCGAGCCGAACCTGTTGCTTTCCATCCGCACAAGCCTTAGGGTCACAGGCATATCCTCGGCGGCAGCGGTGGTCACCGGGGTTCTGCTCAGCGCAGTGTTTTCCAGGACGGGCTTTACACGCAGCAGGGCATACCATATTTTTAAGCTGCCGGTGTTGATTCCCCATACGGTAGTGGCGGGGCTGATCATCAATTTGTTCTCCCAGAGCGGATTGCTTGCCAGACTTTGCTTTGCCATCGGCATCCTCCGGGACAGCAGGGATTTTATTCCTGCGGTTTTCGACAATGGCTTTGTGGGCGTGATGCTGGGATATCTTTGGAAGGAGATCCCCTTTATCGTACTGGTGGTAGCCACTGTCATGACAAATATCAGCGAGAGCCTGGGTGAGGCTGCCATCAACCTGGGTGCGTCGCGCATGAGGAGCTTTTTTCATGTGATATTGCCACTGTGCCTGCCATCTGCCGCACTTTCCTTCGTCATGGTGTTCACATACTCTTTCGGGGCTTATGAACTGCCATTGCTGTTGGGCCCCACATCTCCACGGGCGCTGCCGGTACAGGCATATGTTGAATATACAAATCCCGACCTTGCGCATCGGCCTTATGCCATGGTGTTGAATACACTGACGGTTGTGACGGGCGTTATATTTACCACGCTGTATTTTCGGCTTATGAAAAATTCTGCTCAAAAAACGGAGGTACACCCGTATGATTAAAAAAATGCTCTTAAAGGCGGCGGTATTCTTGTCGCTGGCCGCTGTAGCAATTCCGTTGCTTACGCTGCTGGTGTGGAGCTTTTGCTCTTCATGGCCGTGGCCCAGGCTGCTTCCCGAATCCTTTTCGCCGAGAGGAATGAGGGAGCTTTTCGGAGGGTATTCCGGCGCGGTTGAAGCTGCGGTCGCCAGTATTGTCATCGGGTTGATCACCGCTGCCGCCGCCACATTCATCAGCATTCCGGCAGCCAGGGCCCTTGTGCTCCACGATTTTTACGGCAAGGGCGCCGTACAGCTTCTGCTTCTGCTTCCGGTTGCAGTCCCCGCAACTGCTTTTGCCATGAGTGTCCAGGTTCTGTTTATACGGATAGGACTCAACGATACCTATGCCGGAGTTATCCTGGTTCATATGATTTTGTGCCTGCCCTATACCGTCAAAATTCTGTCCGAAGTCGTGACGGCCGTGGGCGGGCGCTATGAGGTGCAGGCCAATATACTGGGCGCAGGCAGGGTGGATACCTTCCGCTTTATCACCGTACCGGTGCTGATGCCGGGAATTGTATCGGCCTTCAGCATGGCTTTTGTAGTCTCCATGGGGCAGTATTTTCTGACTTTTTTAATTGGGGGAGGCGTGGTGGTGACCCTTCCGATGAGAATGCTCCCTTACATTCAGAGCGGGGACAGACAGCTGGCCTCTGCCTACGGCGTCCTGTTCATCTTTTCGGCGTTCCTTGTATTCTTCCTTTCGGACAGGCTGGTAAGAAAGTATTACAATTTTGAGAACACGTATTTTTTCGTATAGCACTACAGCGGAAAAACATTGACTCATTGGTATTTATGCGCCTTAAAGAAATATTGCAAACGTTTAAATGCATTCTTTCTTCAAGGATAAAATAAAAATTTTCGCTGTAGTAAAGAGAGGTCGTTGGAATGTCCCGGTTAACGCTTAAAAATGTCACGGTGGCTTTAGGTTCGGTCACGATACTGCATAATGTATGCCTTGACGTAGAGGAAGGGGAGATCGTCTGCCTGCTGGGAGAGTCAGGCTGCGGCAAAAGCACGCTGCTGAAAACCATTGCAGGACTGCTGACGCCTGAAAGCGGAGAAATCTACATCGAAGGACAGGATGCCCGCACCATGCCCATGCAAAAGAGGGATACGGTAATCGTCTTCCAGGATATGCGCCTCTTCCCACATATGGATGTGCTGGAAAACGTAGAATTCGGGCTGAAAATGAAAAGGGTTTCCCGGCCCGAAAGAAGAAAGAAAGCCCTGGACATGCTGGATAGAGTAGGTCTGTGCGGATTGGAAAAGCGAAGGATCAGTGAAATCTCCGGAGGGCAGCGGCAGAGGGTCGCACTGGCAAGGGCTGCCGTCGTCAATCCCGGAATACTGCTGCTGGACGAGCCGTTTTCCAATCTCGATGCAGGCTTGCGCAGCGTCATGAGGGAACTGGTTTGCGATCTGCACAGGCAAACAGGAATCACCATGCTGCTGGTAACTCACGACAGAGAGGATGCCTTAACGCTGGCGCATAAGACCGCTGTAATGAAGGAAGGGCGCATTTTGCAGTTCGGCGATACCAGAGATGTATATGAAAGGCCTTCATGCCGCGAGGTTGCCGATTATTTCGGACCGGTAAATTATGTTGACGGCGTTGTGAAAGACGGGATCTTCCGGTGTCCGGCAGGAGAAGCGGAAACCGCCATGGCCGACGGTGCTTACACTGCCATGATGAAGCCGCATAATATCCGGATTGAAAGCGGCGGTGAATTTGAAGTGATTTCCACACAATATCTGGGTGACAGATACAGCATAACCGCCAAAAACGATAAAATCCGGCTAACTGCCTCCGTCAGCCGGTATTTCCCTCCGGAAACGGGAAGGCGTATCGGCATGCGGATAGATTTTTCAAAGGTGGTATTTTTTAAGCACGAGCGAAAATATAACTTCTGATAATCTTATCCGGGGAACTGCGCTTGTCGCTCCATTCCCCGGAAAAGAACCGGAAGTAATATTTCCGGTGCCCTAAGTAAAGGAGAACAACGAGAAATGATTACAATTGATCTTATGCTCACAGAGCTGCTGGAAAGAGCGAGAAGCGGGAGCGGACTTTCAAAGCAGGAATGCATCCGTCTGTTGGATTTTGATGAGTATTCGCTGGAGGCCTTACTGATCCGAGCAACGGCGAAGGACCTTACAAGGGAAAGAATGGGCAACGCGGGAGTTATTCTGGGACAGATCGGAATAGATGTCGCGCCTTGCAGAGGAGGATGCGGTTTCTGTGTCTTCGGCGAGGGGCATACCCGGTTTCAGCCCTTCCGTATCGGCAATGAAGAAATGGACAAAAAATTACATGAGCTTACCGATTATGGTGACCTGTATGGCCTGTATCTGATGACCATGCATGACTATGATAGGGACCTGCTTTTTGGCGCAGTAGAGCGGGCGAAGAAAATCGCGCCGCCTCAGACACAGCTCTGGGTCAACATCGGGGATACCGATTACAATACCTTCGCAGAGCTGAAAAAGGCGGGGGTGAGAGGCGCGTATCATGTATGCAGGCTGCGGGAAGGGACGGATACAAACCTGAATTCCAGGGATCGGATCAAGACAATGGAAAACCTGCTGTCAGCGGGGTTGGAGCTTTACACCTGCTGTGAGCCCATCGGACCGGAGCATACTGTCCAGGAACTGGTGGATAATTTTTTTATCGGGATAGAGCTGGGCTGCACACAGCATGCGGTAATGCGGCGCATAGCAGCAAGCGGCACCCCCTTGTCGGCCTACGGCCAGATCACCGAGCTCAGACTTGCCCAGATATGTGCAGTACTGACACTGGCCCTGGGTAAAGCAGAATCCTTCAAATTCATGTCCATCCATGAGCCAAACAAGGTGGGACTTCTCTCTGGAGCAAATCTCATCACGGCTGAAAGCGGCGCCAATCCAAGGGATAACAATAAGGATACGAAAGGCAGCCGTGGTTGGTCCGTGCCAGGATGCAGGAAGCTGCTGTTTGACTCCGGATTCACGGGAATTAGGCAGGGCGATGAAAGTATTTTTCAATTAAACAGGGAGTATTTGATGAAAACGGGTTCGATGTGACAGGTGGATTTGAAGATGATGTGAAAGCTTAAGGCTGGTAGGACTTGTCAAGGGCAACGGGCGATAGGGGGTGTTTTTCAATGGCTGACTCAATAAATAGCCCGAAGTGTAATCTAAATGAAAGCCTAACCGAAAAGGAAAAAAAGCTGATTCTGCTACTTCGTGAAATTGATTACGGAGACGTTAAGATTTTTGTGCAGGATAAGCAGCCTGTACGGGTTGAAGAAGTTACCAGGTCAATCAAAATCTAGATTTTAGTAAATTAATATGCCTTTTTGTTGCGCATATTGATGCTTAAGCTGTGATGTAAGCAGAATATGTGAAAGCAGATATCATACGATAACTGCACAATGCTGATCGAAAAACGGAAGCATTACCTCTGGCAGGGGGTAATGTTTTTTGTTTTAATCCCTCCATATGCAATTCTGCTAAGGCGTCCGGCGAAAGCCGGCGGAAAGGGAAAAGGGTGAAATTCCCGGACGTCCGGCCGATGTAGATGCGTAGCAGTACTGCAAAATGCCGCCGGAACAATTTCAGAAAGACGCGGTATACGCGATGAAGCATAAGTAGGGGGACCTGACTTTGGAGAACTGTATAGGCATTTCGTATATTTAGGAGGTATAACAGAAAATGAAAGCAATAAGTAAAAGCAAGAACAGAATCCGGGATAAACCGCAGATTCGAAAGATTTGGAAAAGTTGCGGTTGAAGCAGAATACGTGAAAAAAACAGAGCCTTCCTGCAGCATTACGCTTCAGGAATATCAGAGGAGATTATGAAAAATATGTACAAAAAGAATTTATACCGCTCACTGTCCATGATGTTGGTACTTGTAATGCTCTTTTCTTTATTTTCTACCGGTGTAATGGCTGCGCCCGGGTCAGGAGAGCCGCCTGTCGTAACAGGACCCCAAAGTGTTACGGTCATAGCAGGCAGCAGTGCATCCTTCACCGTGACGGCAGAGGTATATGCGCCGCCCGCTGAATATCAATGGGAAAACAGTACCGACGGCGGAAACACCTGGGTGCCGATTGAAAGTGCAACAGCGGCGAAATATGATATAGCGGCCGCTGCAAAGGACATGGACGGCTCGGAGTACCGCTGCATAGTCACAGATGCCGATAATCTCAGCACAACATCGTCTGCAGCCACCCTTACGGTAACCGAAAAAAAACTCGCTCTTGCCATAGAGAAATTTACATTAGGTCTGGGCTACCATACGGAACCTGTCTGGATCAACTTCCGGGACGGAGAGAGATTCTCTGAAATTCTAGCGAATTTTCTCGGTGACACAAATTACCGAAGTACCGGGAGCTTCGGCTCAAACTTCTATTTGTCCGGGATTAAGGATCAGGGCAGGATGGATACACCCACTCCTCCCGCATACATAATGGACCATATAAGTTCGTTAGGAGAACGCGCAGAACCTGACTGGCTCCAGGAATTTGATTACACTGGCCAAGCCGGCTGGCTTTATATGGTGAACAACCAGCTGCCGGATTATGGGATGAGCAACTATATACCGCACGATGGAGATGTCATCAGGCTAATGTTTAGCATTTACGGCCTTGGCAGCGATGTATCCGTCCCGACATGGGGAGAGCCGCCTATACAGTCTTCATTTGCTAATTATGACACGGCGATTAAGGTTCTGGCGGATTTCGATGCAAATCCCGATAAGGCGGCGCTAATGGCAACTCACAGAGTCTCCGCCGCCTATAACGTACTCATAGCAAAAGTAACGGATTTGACCGTGAGCCAGACCGATGTGAATAATGCGCTTGCTCAATTCAACGCCTCTCTTGTCCCTGTGGATAAAACTGCTTTGCGGGGAACTATCGCAGATGCGGAAAGCCGCAATCAGGAGAATTACACCGCAAAAACCTGGTCAGCGATGCAGACTGCGCTTGCGGCCGCGAAAACGGTAGAAGCGGACGAAAATGTCACCGCTACGGAGGTGGAGGCCTCGAATACTGCCCTTAAGGCAGCTCTTACCGCGCTGGAGGTTCTTTCCACTGAACCCGCGGCGATCGCCAATCCTAAAATCAAAAGCGTGCTGGCGGTTGCACTTGGAAAACCGGCGGATTACCCGGACGCGCTTACCATCGGCCGGCTAAACGAATTGACTGCGCCTGTGGATTTATCCAGCACGGATGCTACAGATGCGGACATCATCGCAGTTGCGCCTCTGCTAAAAAATACACCATCCATTAACCTTTCAAACAACACGCTTTTAACCCCGGCGGTCGTCAAGCGTGAGGTATATGACTGGACAGTCCCGAAATCATTGAATTTTTCCGGATGTACAGGCATAACGTCAATTCCGGCCAACGCCTTTTATGTAACAACGTTTCCCAGATACAGCATACCATTGAGTGGTATCATCCTGCCGGATACGGTGACTTCAATCGGTACCTACGCTTTTATGTCCACTGAAATTACGGAAATCACGATTCCGGGCGGCGCGGTGATGAGCAACAACGCTTTGGGCAGCTGCGCAAAACTGACGAAAGTTATTATCGGCCCTGGACAGACGACGCTCGGAACGGGAATTTTTCAAAACTGCACGTCCTTGACCGATGTCACATTCCCGTCCGGCTTGACGGCTGTCGGCGACAACTGTTTCCAAAACACAGGGCTGGCGACGTTCAATATTCCGTCGTCCGTAACGTCGGTCGGAGCTTACAGCTTTGCGGCAACCAAGCTGAAGTCTCTGGAAATCCCGTCTACCCTTACGAAAATCGGAAATTATGCTTTTTCCAGCATCACAACGCTTTCTTCCGCTGAGGTTCCCGATACGGTCACAACCATTGGGTCGGGTGTATTTTCAAGTTGTGGCAACCTGGAGACCGCCGTGGTGAAGTGTTCTTTGACCAGCACTGCCAGCCGGATGTTTTCCAGCTGCGCAAACCTCAAGACGGTGACTTTCGGGACGAATGTCACCCTGCTCCCCGACAGCACGTTTGAATCAAGCAAGCCGCTCACCAGCGTTAATTTACCCTCTACAATCACAACGCTGGGAAACAGTGTGTTCAAAAGCTCAGGGATCAGCGCGGTAGACATCGGCAATGCAACCACGCTTGGGACGAGTTTGTTCGAGGGCTGCACGAATATCAAGGACTTGTCCGATATCAAGCTCAATGCGTCCGTTACGCAGATCCCGAACAGGATGTTTTATGGTTGCACGGGTATAGTGAATGCCGCAATACCGGAAGGCATCACAAAAATAGGCGATTACTCGTTTTATGGCGCAACGGGCCTGAAAACCATCACCTTTCCTTCCACGCTGGATACGATTAGCAATTATGCGTTTTATAATGCAACAAGCCTCAAAGCCATCACCTTCCCTTCCGCGCTGACTACGATTACCAGTTATGCGTTTTACAACTGTAAAGCGCTGGAATCAGTTCATGTTCCGCTGCTCACCACAATGGGAGACGGTGTGTTCGGCGGATGCATTTCGCTTACATCTGTTACCTTTGCGTCGGGCATCACAAAGCTTCCCAATTATACGTTTACCACCACGACCTCACTGACGTCGCTCACCCTGCCTTCCAGCATCACCGCGTTGGGAGACGGCTGCTTCAGTTATTCGGGTCTTTCCTCGATGGATATCTCGAACATCACGACGCTTGGTAAAGAGGTGTTCAGCAATTGTAACAATATCAAGGACACAAACGACATCATATTCCATCCGTCCATTACCGCATTAAATGATACGTTCAAAGGCTGTACGGGAATCATAAAGATTACCTTGCCTGCACAGATCAAGACGATAACGGCCAACACATTCAGTGGCTGCATAAACGCCACGGAAGCCGATTTTTCAGGTCTTGACCCTGATCCTGCCAAATTTTTGGCGACGGTGCAGGGCTGCAGCAAGATTGCATCCATAGGGGATGTCAAACTGCCGGAAGGGCTGAGTAAGCTGCCAAACAATTTCTACTATGGCTGCACGGGGCTGATTAACGCCACAATTCCTGCAACCATTACTGAGCTTGGCGACAGTGCCTTCCGCAGCTCGGGCATTACGGAAATCACGATACCGGATACGGTGACAAAAATTGGGCAGCAAGCATTCTCTGGCTGTTCAAGGCTTATATATATCAAGCTGCCGGTGTATCTGGAATCCTTAAACAACGGAGTGTTCGCCGACTGCTCAAGCCTGCTGACGGTTGTCATGCCGACCTCGACGGCGTCAACGGACGCAGGTAAAAAGATAGGCCAGAGCGCTTTCCAGGGGTGCCTGAGCTTATCCTCTCTGACGCTTCCCGACACGATAACAGGAATTGATATTCTGGGATTTTATAATAGCGGTATCAGAGAGTTGAATCTCGGCAATATCACAGCCTATGGCACACAATCCTTCCAAGGATCAAAGCTGGAGAGTGTCATACTTGCCGAAGGCACGACAAAGCTGATTACAAGCACAACGCCCTTCGGCTTAATGAGCGAGCTCAGGTACGTGGAGCTTTCTTCCACCATGCAATTGCCATCCACGGACAATACGAATAAAAATCTTTTTAACAACCAAAGCATCAAGCTGATAAACGCTAAAAGAAAACCAGGTTTTACCGCTGCTGACGCCACCGCGATGAGCTTTCCCGCATCCGCTGTCATTCTGTATTCGACTTCGACGGATACGGGGATTACGGAAAAATCTGTCAAGCTTAGCCTTGACGATACACACACGGTCACACATGCCATCCCTGCTGAAAAAACGCTGGAGTGGGGCAGCACCAATCCGACCGTTGCCAGCTTTACAAATGGCGTCATTACCGGCAAAGGGATGGGCACTGCTTTTGTCTACGTAAAATCGACGGACGATACATACAGCGATGTTATAAAAGTCACTGTGGCAAACGACAGCGAGTCGGCGCTTAAATCTCTCTCTGTGTCAGGCATTACCATGATCAATCCCTTTGACGCAGGAAAACGAAGCTTTATGGCGTGCGCTTATACTGGCGACAGAATGACGGTATCTGTCCTGGCGGCAGATTCACGCGCCACTGTTGCCGTAAATGACAAGCCGGTCAATCAGGGTGCGCTCGTAACTGTAACGGGCGAGAAGCTAATTAAAATAAAAGTTATGGCTGTCAATGAGGAGTCGGCAGAATATACCGTCAGCGTCAGCTATATCCCGAAACAGGCAGCAGATATCGAGTTGCTCGAATTTTTGCCGGCGCCCGGGCAATTCATTAACGATGCGGTATGGGGCGGGCTGGATAAAAATGAATGGGGCGGCGGCTTCGGAGCGTCTTTGGGAGGCTTTGGCGGCCAGGTTACCTTGAAGTTCAAAACACCGGTTAAAAACGACCCCCAAAATCCATATGGTGCTGATTTCAAGATTGATGGCAACGCTTTTAAAGGCTGGTGGGAACCGGGCGGAGTCATGGTCGCACAGGATAAGGACCATGACGGGAAGCCTGATAAATGGTATACGCTCGCGGGCTCGATGCATTATACGGATTCTGTAATCTGGGATTACGAGCTAACCTATATCAACCCCACGCCGTTTGAATTTACGGAAGGAAAGAGCATCCCATGGATTAGCAATAAGGGCACGGCAGGCATCATTGAGGTAAACGGCTACCATGGTGGAAGCTATTACCCGGATCCGGCGAGATACCCGCTCGTGAACGTGCCGGGCGATCGATATACGACCTCCGGCGTTTTCCTCCCGCAGAGTGTCTTAAACGGCAATCAGCAGGAGCTTGTTTTTGGTTATTTTGATGTCCTGGGTACAGGGACGTACCTGCCATACGAAATTGCCCCGAACCCTTACTCTGCGGGCTTGACCCAGGCCAGTGGCGATGCGTTCGATATATCCTGGGCTGTGGACGAAAACGGTCTGCCGGTAAACCTGGATGAAATCAGCTTTGTAAAGGCTTATACCGCCGAAGTGATCAACGGTGGAGCGGTTGGCGATTACAGCTCCGAATTCTGCGGTTTTCATATAACGCCTGCCAATGAACTTGTTGGCGAAACGGCCGGCGCGAGAAGCATAACCGTACTGTATGACGGAAAAACCCTGGATATCCCTGCCGTGGATGGCCAGTACGTATATGATGTTCCCGTTTCCGCCGCGATAGTGAATGTCAAGGTAGATACAGACGCGGAGAATATTTATATCAACAACCAGAAGATGGGCGCAAATATTGCCTCCTCCGATATTAACAGATCGAAAGATGTAATCCGGGTGGTCACCCAGTCCGGTAATAATACGCCGGTTATTTACTACCTGCGATTTACAGCGAAACCATCATCTTCACAAGTCGATAAGTCGACTTTACAGGCATCCGTTACCTCGGCGGCGAAATTGGTTGAAGCCCAATATACCGCCGCAACCTGGCTCGTATTTGACACAGCGCTTTCCGTTGCGAAATCAATGCTCAATAGTGTAAAAGCAACGCAAAGCGAAGTGAACGGTATGTCGAGCGTTTTGCAACAGATGATTGACGGATTAGTCAAAGTAGCTCCTGACCCGACAGTAGATAAGGCGGCATTGGACACACTGATTACTTCTACAGCCTCACTGGTACAGTCAGAATACACGACTGAAAGTTGGGCGGCGCTCGCCACAGCTCTTTCTGCGGCGAATGCGGTAAATAACAGTGCCGATGCAAAGCAGGATGAAGTCGACGCGGCTGTGACCGCATTGCAGCAGGCCATTGACGGGCTAGTCAAAGCAGTTCCTGTTGTACCGAAAGAAACACAGATTCAAAACGTTCTGGCAGCCGTTTCACAGCAATTAAAAGGAAGTGAAGCCGACTGGGACATTATGGACATGGCCGCATACGGAATGGGCGGTTATATGAATAAGACTAAGCTGGTGCAGAATGCGCTTACGCTTTACAGCAGAGCCAACAGACCTGCAACAGACTTTGAAAGAGTCGTTATCTCCATGACGTCTATGGGAATCAACGCCAGAAAAGTCGACGACGGCAAAGGAGGCACAGCCGATTTTATCGGAAAAATTGCAAACTTTAAGGCTGCGGATCCCACGCCCGATCTGGGTACCATCAACAATTATATTTTTGCGTTAATCGCATATGACAGCGGGAATTACACGCTGCCGGGAAATGCTTACTGGACAAGAGAAAAGGTAGTGAATCATATCCTTTCAAAGCAATTTGAAGACGGAGGCTGGGCGCTTTCGG
>JAEZCO010000045.1 GCA_023433505.1 Bacillota bacterium
TTTCCTAATATTTCAGGCAACAAAGCATTAAAATGCATTTAATCCATGAGAGGTTCTCTTTTAAAAAAGTGAAAATCTAAGAATGAGTGAGAAAACTCAAGAAAATGAAAGTTAATAGAGGGAGGTATTGTCATGATCAAAAAAATAACGGGCATCATTTTGATTGCGCTCATTCTGCTCAATATCATCGACGGCGACTTTGCAAACCCGTCCGTACTGGACTATATAAAGCTTGGCATTATTGTTGTCGCCTTGATCCTCAACTTTATCCCGAAGAAAAAAAGCAAATTGGCTTGAGTGAAAACGTGGAGGTTAACATGAGTGATCTTTTTACGGAATACGTCTTAAAAGGTATCAAAATAAAAAACCGGGTGGTACTGCCACCGATGGTGTCGTCCTTTGGCAGCGGGAAGAGCGGCGGCTTTGCCGGCGACGGCCATGTGAAGCACTATGAGGCCAGGGCCAAGGGCGGAACAGGGCTGATCATCGTTGAAGCTACCTGTGTAAAGGAAGACGGACGCCTGGCCGGTTCCCAGCTGGGATTATGGTGCGACGGCCAGATCGAGGGGCTCAGAAAAATTTCCGAAGCATGCCATAACCATGGCGCAGTGGTCCTGATACAGCTCCATCATGCGGGCCTTAAGGTTTCACCGGAGGTAAGCGTCGAACCGGTTTCTTCTTCGGACTATCATGAAAACGACCTATCTGCCCGCGCCTTGACAATAGAAGAAATACACGGCATACGGGAGGATTTTGTCAACGCGGCGGTGAGGGCCCGCAAGGCCGGATTCGACGGAATTGAGCTCCATGGAGCCCACGGCTATTTACTAAGCCAGTTCATGTCGCCGCTGGTAAACAAGCGGGAGGACGAATACGGCGGAAGTCTTGAAAACCGTGCCCGGCTTGCGGTGGAAATCCTTAAGTCCGTCCGGGGCAAAACAAGCAGCGATTTTATCCTTGGCTACCGTATGGGCGGTAATGAGCCCACACTGGAAGACGGGATAAAAATAGCGGAAATACTGGAAAAGAGCGGAGCAGATCTGCTGCATGTGTCCACAGGGATGGATTCGAAGAACCCTCCCGCTGTGCCCGAAGGGTTTGACTACAACTGGATTGTCTACTGCGGTACTGAGATTAAAAAGCATGTGAACGTGCCGGTCATCGCGGTGAACGGAATCAAGACGCCCCAGCGTGCCAATGCTCTTGTTTCGGAAGGTCTTGCCGACTTCGCCGCCATCGGAAAGCCGCTGCTTGTGGATCCCCTATGGACGGACAAGGCCGTGAACGGAGGCGGCATCCTATACTGTCTGGGCTGTAAAGCATGCTTCCGCTTTAAATCAGAAAATTTATGTCCCCGGTATATTTCCGCCAGTGCGGTTTAACTCATTTTTTCCTTAGGTCTCCCAGCGGAAAAGCTTTGATGACAGGGCGGTGCATAGGACAAAAACTGCCAGCAGGAACAGGATGTCGCTGCTATAAGCGGAAAGCGCACCGCCGGCCCTTTTCTGGGGAACGAAGTTCTTGGCGTAGTTCCCCGGAAAAGATTATCCTTTTGGCGAGTCCTAAATTTCCACCTGCCGTTCAAGCAGATAAAGGGAAAACCAGTAAACGACAGCGCAAATTGCCAGCTCAAGGACGATAATGATTGAAAAGTTCCGAACCGGATTGTCGAACAGATTGCTGAGCCGATTCACTATCGGCCCTCCGTTATCCGTAAAAAACCACGACAGGAAAGAGGAAAATAAGGTGGGAATAGAAATCCAGAATAACGGCGCTGCCGGCTTCCATTTTGACATGCCCACAAGCCTCAGCAGCATTCCGAATGTGACGGCAAATGGACTGTACGCAACAAGCAGGCAAATCAAACGGAGCAACTGGATAAAAAAGCTTTCCACCGCATTCCCGGCAAACAGGTCGGGCCGGATGACATAGGCTTCCGTAAACAGGACGAGAATGGTGACGATCACAATCGCCATGGTTTTAAAAAACCGGACAAAGGATGCCGTTATTTTCGCACCCAGCAGTATTTTCCTCGGATAGGGCAGCGACAGCCACCAGCCGATGGTATCCTTCCTCTTCTCTTTGGAGAGGATGACGCCCGATGTAAACAGGAACACCGGAATAAATACCGGAAAAACGTATGTCACATCGAAGTCGAACTTTTCAGCATGGATCAGAAACACCGTATAATCTGCCAGCCCGATCAGGACCCCTGCGATAAAATAAAGGTAGAACCATTTGAATTTTCCGGAGGTAAATTTAGCTCCGAGTCTTATATCATTTTTCACCAATGCCCCAAATGCACTCATCTGTATAACCTCCTGTAAATCGATTCAATGGAGCCGTCCTGGGATCGCAAAGCCTCCGCTTCGTCGGCCATGAGCAACTGTCCTTTGTCAAGGAACACAGCATATTCGAAAAGGCTTTCCGCCTCATAAATTTCATGTGTGCTGATAATGAAGGTTTGCTTCTGTTCCGTGAGGGAATCGATGATGCTGTGGATGATCCTTTCCCGGCAGATCAGGTCGATTCCGGAAAATGGCTCGTCAAGCAGCACAAGCTTACTGTCTCTTGCAAGGCAGATCATAAGCATGAGGCATGCCTGCTGCCCTCTTGAAAGGGCGTCCGTCCTCGCATTGCGGTCAAGCTTCATGGAATTTATAAGCTCTCCTGCTTTCTCAAGATTGAATTTAGGAAATAATTCATTTGCATATTGTATTGCATGGTCAACGGTGTGATACCCATACCACTTCGCTCTGTCCGGAAGATAGGATATCTCGGCGTTGACCTTCCAGGAGGGCTTCTCCCCCATGACCGTCATACTGCCGGAATCCGCTTTGGCAAGGCCTACCATGAGCTTCAGCAAGGTCGATTTTCCTGCTCCGTTGGGCCCCAAGAGCCCGGATACCTTCCCCTGGGGGAATGCAACCGACAGATTGCTGACGGCGTTTTTTTTGTCATAGGTTTTAAATAAATTCTTGGTTTCTATAATCGCATTCATTTCCAATCTGCCTCCTCCAAAAAAGATTCCGCCGTTTCGCGGTCGATGCCCAGCTTTTTCATGGATTCAATAAAGGTCCGGATGGCTGACGATGCCAGATTGTGTCTTATTTCCTTCACCTTGTCGACAGATTCGGTGACATAGGTCCCCTGTCCTCTTCTTGTTTCAATCAATTTATCACGCTCCAATTCCTGGTATGCTCTCATAATGGTATTGGGATTCACTTTTAAAGAATGGGCCATCTCTCGGATGGACGGCATTTTACTTCCCAGCTGCACTTCCCCTCTTGCCATGGCAAGAGTGACCTGCACAAGCACCTGCTCATACAACGGCTCCGAAAGGTCCAGCTCAAAAGTAAATTCCCCTGCCTGGTATTTGACCACAAAACCCCTCCTTTCAATTTAAGTTAAACGCCTATGCCGGAATGAATCTTTGTTTAACTTTCTGAGTGTATTATATCACTTAAGACACTTAATAGTCAATATACTTTTAATAATTTTTATAGGGCAAAAAAATCATCCGATCTTTCTCATCCGGGCTCTCAGCAGCGTACATCCGGATGGGGCCAAAAACGGTATGCTTGCGTGCTTTTGGTGGGATTTTTCCGTGCCTGGCGCCCGAAAATACAAGTATACATAATACGTACTTTTTTCAGTATTCCGCATATATTGAAAGGAGGAGGTGATGATAAAATGACATACAAAGAACTCCTTGAGTACTGCAAAACCCGTCCCGGATGCCTGTCGCGCAAGGAACAGAAGGAAGCGGACAGCCTGATCAAATACCGCCTGCTGGCAATGAACTCTTATAAAAAAATTAAGAAATAAAATTGTTTCACCCCAGCCATGGGGTTTCTTTATGTTTGCCGGCGACATTCCGCAGCGGAACCGGAAGACTGTTTAAGCCGCAAAAAGGCCCTCCCCGGCAATCGGCGGTTGTGATGCCGCGCAATTAGCCGAAGGAGAGCCATTTGATCTCTTGTAGGTGAAGTTATTCCAGATTCAACCGCTTTTTCAGAATGTAATTGCTCAATGCAAAGTACCCAACGGACAGTACCCCAAAGAAGAGGATGCAATACCACATCACCGAGTGGAAGACCGGCAGTATGGAAAAAAATTCATTCATTGAACTGATCCTCTTCTCAAGGTTCATACCTCCCGGAATGGAAGCTGCGACCATAAAAAGAATCTGAGATACGGTATTGAGAACAATAAAGGCGCCCAGGGAAGCAAGAATCCTATGCCGGTTGAACAACTGTCCCAGTGCGATCGACGCATAAATCATCAAAATACATGCAGCCATGCTGACAATAATGACAAGTAAAATTTCCAGCATCACAAGAAAAGCGGAGGCACCGAACTCCTTAAAGACTTCATTGATGGAATTTAGGATAGCCTGCATATTCTCGCTGGTAAAAAACACGTCAAACGTAATGATCAGGATTGATATTATGGCCACTATACTGCTTACCACCGTCCACATCATTGCAACGATGAGCTTGCTGGTTATATGCTGCCAGGCCTTTGCCGGCAAGGTAAACATCAGATAGCCCTCATCCGTCAGCAGATTTTTATAGAACCGCTGGATCATTACGATTAGGGTCATCACAAGGATTCCCACCAAAACGGTGATATAGAGTATGAAGCTGATAACTTCCGGTGCCTGCCATTTGTTCTGCGACAGGGAGGAAATCGACTTGTTGACCCCCGCAAATATCAGCAGGACGGCAAACAAGGGCAGGAATATCCTTGCTGTGGCCTTGATTTCATACTTTAAAAGCTTGCTTAACATTTGAACACCTCCCTGAATAAAGCATCCACCGACTTGCCCTTTTCATTCCGGATTTCATCGGCAGAGGACGAAAGGACGATTTGTCCGTTATTTATAAAAATTACTTGGTCCAGGATCTTTTCTATATCTGAGATCAAGTGGGTTGAAATAATTACCGTTGCGTCTTCCTTATAGTTGCTGATGATGGTATCCAGTATATAATCCCTGGAAGCCGGGTCCACGCCGCCGATAGGCTCATCCAGCAAATACAGCTTCGCTTCGCGGCTCATGACCAGTATGAGCTGAACCTTCTCCTTTGTCCCCTTGGACATGGTTTTCAGCCTGTCGTCCGGATTGATATGAAGCCTTTTGAGCATGTCATAGGCCTTCTCCGGCTTGAAATCCCTGTAGAAATCCATGAAAAGCTCAATGATCTGATGCACGCGCATCCAATCGTTCAAATAGGTTTTTTCGGGAAGGTAGGAAACCAGCTTTTTTGTTTGCACCCCCGGCTTCATTCCCGCGATGAGGATCTCACCGGCGGTTGGCGTCAGAAGCTCGTTGGCCAGCTTGATCAGCGTGGTCTTGCCGCTGCCGTTAGGGCCTAGAAGACCAACGATCCGGCCGGGCTCTATTTTCAGCTGAATGTCCGACAAGGCCTTTTTATCGCCAAAGGCCTTGGTAACGCCTTTGCATTCCAGAATTGCATTCATTTTCCCGCCTCCTCTGCCATACCGGCGATCATTTTCAGGACCTCCTGGCGGTCAATGCCCAGCTTCCGCATATTTTCAAGGAATTCTGCGATTTGGTCCAATGCCAGATTGTTTTTGGCCTTTTTAATCATACTCTCATCCTCCGTCACAGATCGTCCGCTGGTGCGGTGTGTTACTATCAGCCCGTCTTCCTCCAGTTTGGAAAGGGCCCTTTGCATGGTGTTCGGATTGACGGCAGCTTCCTGCGCCATATCCCGGACCGGAGGCAATCTTGAACCCGGGGGATAAATATCCGAAAAAATCATGAGTTCAATTTGCTCTACCAGCTGTGTGTATATGGGTCTGTCAGACTTAAAGTCCCATGACATGTGATCACTCCCTGTATTAATGTATTATTGTATTAAGTTCTTAATACAATAATACATTAATACAATAACCCTGTCAATAGGCAGTAAAAAAATTTTGATTGATCAAGTTCCTCAATTGCAAAGCGATCTTCCACGCAGATATTGCTTCCTTTTAGTTTCCTCCAATTGCAGGACCTCCGCAGAATTCGTCCGACAAGAATCCGAATTTGCCGGTTTCCATCCAATACCAGGCTGAATCAAAGTTTGCTGAAATATAAATGTGGTATAATTAAAAAATGCAAAAGATATCATTATACTGGGGGAATTAATCTGGAAAAAAAGAAATTGAACTGGGAAAAAATAATATGGTGGTTTGTATTCATCTCATTTGTCCTATCTGCGGGTTATGTTATCATCATGATCATAATTGCACCGCCGCAGGGTACCTCCTCGGCACCTGACTTCCGCTCAAAGAGCGACTACGTCCTGATGCTGGTGCAGTGCATCCTCGGTGTTTTCGCCCTGATGCTTCCAGGGCTTATCGAACAAAGGGTCCACCTTGCAATCCCTTCAAGAATGGTGATGCTCTATGCTTTATTCCTCTATGGCGCCATTTATCTGGGAGAAGTCAGAAGCTTTTATTATTCCATTCCATACTGGGACAGCATCTTACATTTCTTCAGCGGAGGCATGCTTAGCACCCTTGGATTTTCTGTTATTGTCATTTTGAATAAAACGGATAAGATTCCCGTCAACTTAAGTCCAATCTTTGTTTCCGTTTTTGCATTTTGCTTTGCAGTTACTCTGGGAGCTGTATGGGAGATATACGAATACTCACTGGACGGATTATTGGGGCTGAACATGCAGAAATTCGCCCTCAGAGACGGGACTCAGCTTATAGGCCATGCCGCACTTTCGGATACCATGGAGGATGTAATTATTGATTGCATCAGCGCCTTTGCCATATCCGCCATAGGGTACATGTCCTACAAATACAAAAAAGGCTGGATTGAAAGATTTTTGTTCATTATCAACTCCAAGAGCAATAATACGAATATTCCGGGATAGACTCCGCCATATCCCGGGTGTGCACTTAGGATGCTTGTATACTGCCGGATCCTGCCGGTCAATAGGATTGACCTACCCTCAGGTATCCGGCATTGATGCTGCAGCAATTGCAGCTTTCCTCTATTTCTTGATTCCCTTACAGGCAAAAGCTACTTATGTTTCAGCCTTATAAGCTGCTTCAGCTGCTTCTCCGATAATCTGCCATCCCTGTGCAGTCCGACTTCCAATGTTACTACGCCTCCATTCTCATTACACTTCCTTACATACTCGGTCAAAAAATCATCCGGATATCTCGTATCCGGGAAACCCCAGTCATTTCCAAGGAAGGCCAATACATGCCATTGTTCATCGCCTGCCCACCTTGTTTGCGGATAGGGATGATTATTATCCAGTCCCTGATATATTTCACCGGCCGAATAATCTTCATGGGAGGTTACAGGTAAAACCTCTCCATTGTATCCTTCCTGGCCGGCCCAATAATTGAAGGCAACGATACTGTCAGAATTTCCTGACTTAAGTGCGCAAGACATGTTTTCAAAAAAAGTACTGTCGCTGAAGCCGATACTTTTATAACAACCGTCTACCCACCAGCCGGATATTTTGCCGCCGTATCTTAAGCTAAGCTCTCCCATGCATTCCGACCATCTTTTAGAATACTCTGCATTCAAATTCCACGGAAAACCACCCTTTAATCCCATTGAGGCTCTTTCATCACCGTAAGGGCCGTCACCCGTGGTGTAAAGCATGAGTTTAATTCCTCTTTTGTCCAGAGAAGCTTGGACATCTTTGATCAGATCTCTTTCCGAGCAAGCATCTCCGGGCTTGTAGCCCGTATAAGCGTCATAAGTTGAGTTTGGCGCACACATGTGTTTTGTTTTTTGCATAACTGTGAAAAATGCATAAGCCGCCCCTGTCTCGGATACCTGTTGGGCAAAAATTTCAGTATTGAATTCGTTTACGCAATCATCCCAGCTTGTTTTCCTTCCGCAGCTAAGCCCTCTGGGGCTGCCAGGATCATTCTGAATTCCGTCCAGATAATGTACGAATACGCCGTATTTTGATTTCATAAACCAATCGGTAGTTGTATTGAATCCTGTCATTGCCATTCCCTCCGGCCGTCCAATATTTTAATGTCCCGGGCATGGTTTTTATGCCCGGGACACTGATCCTTTTATCTGTTATATACCCTGCAGATTACCAGTACAGCCTCTTCAGCCGGGATTTTTGATCCACTTTGCATATACTGTCGTATTGCCGGTAATCTTTGTGCTTTCAAAATGAAAGACATTCGTAAAATTGCTGTCTGCATACCAGCCTAGAAAAGTAAAGCCTTCCTTCACCGGTTCCGTCGGCTGTCCCACCCTGGCACTATAATCCACAGTCTGGCTTTCTACCGGGCTGCCGCCATTTGTATCAAAATCGACAATGAATTGTTTTATGGAATATGCATTCACTCTGAATTCAGCTATCGCCATTTGCAGGCCTGTCTGATTCGGGCCGTCGGGCTTGATTGCTTTTACAGCGGCATATTTCATCGGCACAGGCGAATCAAAGGTGAAGGTTTTCCCGGCTCCGTCCACATTGCCTGTCATTTCTCCCACCACATCCCACTTACTTCCGTCCAGAGATCCGAGCACCTGGTAATCTGTGGCATACGTTATCCCTAAAAATAGAACCTCCATGCTTTTGACAGTGAATACATCCCCCAGATCTACCTTTAGCGTATACGCAAAGGCTGCATTGCATTGCGCCGCGGTTTCAACATTGCCGTCCACTCCTGCTTCGGCAGGCCTTGATTCATGTGTCGTCAAGGCTGTCTGCATATCCTGGCTTAAAACAAAGGCCTGCTTGTTTAAAGCAGCATTGACAGTATCCAGCTCGCTTAAATCCTGATATACCGCGATATGAACTACCGCTCTCCTGTTATTCTGCTCAACATCATCTTTCAGCACTTTTACAGTAATGCTTGCCCTACCCGAAGCAACACCTGTTACAGTGCCATTTGCATCTACTGCCGCTGTATTTACATCATCGGATATAAACTGCAGTGTTTCTCCTTCGGCTTTTCCTTTCACATCAAGGAGCATGGTATCTCCAACCTTTAATATGGTGGATGGAACACTTACATGAATGGGGTCGGGCTCAAGCTCAATATCCGCCGTTTCAATTCTTGTACTTTCCACTACGGTTTCCGAATCCTCTTTGGCGGAATGGGAACAATGTGCGATGCCTATCGTGAAATTATCCGCTATACCCGCATTTTTAACAATTCCGGCTTGCACCCATGCATTCTGGGCATTCAAATAATGCGCATAAATATCGTTGCCTGCCCGGGTCAATTTAATCGTCGCAGGTAATTTCAACGACGGTGTAGCTTGATAATTGGTAGCTCCTCCATTCTCCAACCGCCATGTCAACGGCACAAACTTGTCGGCTACGCCCACACCTGTACTGTGAATCCTGTAATTCACATTTTTACTTCCGGGGTCAATGCTATCCCTGATCATTAGTCCGGTCATTGTACTGGGACTCGCATCTTCCGATATGGAGTCAATGGTCGTAACAATGGACACACCTTCCGGATAATCTTTCATAGCAATATCTTTATAAACATAGGTAAACGTATCGGACGTCCCCCATATATCATCCCCGGTGTTGCCTATCTGCCACTTATCATCTGAATAACTTGCATTCCCTGAGGAATGAATATTCACATATTTCCACCCTTCGGGAAAAATCTTTAATTTCACCCTTGCTGTTTTAGTTACGCCGCCATAGGTGACATCTACAGAAATATTGGCGATACCTTCGCCGGTGATTGTTACCAATCCGGTCCCATTCACTGCGGCAACCTTTGCATTGTCACTCGTATATCCCAACTCGCCGGGTACAAAGACTTCCCCTGAGTTCAGTACGGCTTGCAGTGTAAGCTGAGCAGTACCGTCAGATACATGGTAGACTTCCTTATCACTCAGTAATTTCACTGTATCCAGCCTCTCAACTACAATATCCATCTTCTTTTTAATCTCTTCTGTTACGCCGTATAAAGTATGTGTTGCTGTTATCTCCACCACACCATCCTGGATACCTGTTACAAGCCCTGTATCTGCATTGATCGCTGCTTTCGTATTATCATCTACACTGTACGTTACAGTCCCCATATTTATGGGAATCTTCATCCCCTCAGCCGTAAAGCCTACCAATAAAAGCTGTGCAGATTTTCCGACAATGATATCCTTCTGATCTGCTTCAAGAGACTTCCTCGCAAGCCGGGCGACGTTAAAGCTGAAAATATGGTCCAGCCCATGATTTGTTGCTGTGATATTTACATTCCCTGCCGATAAGGCTTCAATTTCTCCGCTTGCACTGACTGAGCCTTTTTCTTCATCCTCCGAAGCAAAGATGACCCCCTGGTTATCCCCGACCCAGAGACGGGCAGTTTCCCCCAAAGCCAGGGGTATGTCCGTGCCGGAGCTGTAAACTTCAATTTCATTTACAGGCAGCTTCCCCTGTGGAAGCTCTACTCGGATATTGCGGACTTGTTTGTCACCGAGGTAAAAAATATTCTTACCCTTTCCCAGCCCCTCAATTGTTCCGACAGGCTCCCATTGCGTACCGTCTACGGTTGTTTTTACAGAATATACCGCAGCCGGCACATCTTCAGCAACACTCACTACCAGGCTGCCTACGCTTTCAATTCTTCCCAAATCAAGCTGCAGTACCCATGAATCATCGTCAGAAACCGTCGTATAAGTTGTCAAATCGTTGTCGACTGTGCTGCCTGAAGGATGTCCCGGCTGAGTCGCTTTATTGCTTTCCGCCGTTTGATCCAATACTTTGACCGGTTTGTTCAGCGCCAGATTTTTGTGTTCTTCCCGAGGCAGCAGGTCCTGATAATCATATTCAATGCCTGCCTTATTGATAATAGCCAGCGGAAAGTTTCTGTCATCCACCACGGTGTTGTTCTCAAGTACGCTGTTTTGCTGCCAATACATGTTGTCAAAGTCTTTATCCCAAAAATTATTGCTGATCACGTGATTCAAGCCTTTTGCAATCATATTCCTTACATTGTTGAATACCACGTTGTCCTGTACCGTGACATACCTCGCGCCGTCGTCAAGATACAATGCGCCATAATCATTATGCTGGTCTGAAACTACATTCCCTGAGATAATCAGTCCGGGCTGTGCACCCAAAACATAGATGCCTCCGCCATCCATCAGGGTATTCATAATATCGTGTATATAGTTGTCGGTTACTTTATTATCTTTGCTTGTTGTAGGATTGGCATCACTGTCAAAAGCCCCCCAGCCCCAGCCTACTGAAATACCCGTATAAGGCAGCCTGGTAAGTTCGTTATGGGCGACCTTTGTCCCTTCTGCATAACCGACCCATATTCCAACCCCGCCTTTATATTCGGCGCCAATGTTGTAAATGTAGTTATTGGTAACCTTATTGTTCTTCACAATACTCTCCGCGTTGCCCGGATGATGATCTTCGGCGCTTCCGCCGCCAATCTGTATACCGGTAGACGAAATATCGCAAACTGTATTTCCCGATACGCTATTGTTCTGGCTTCCTATTCCAAAATGAAGCGCGCCGGCACCCAGATGCTGAAAGGTATTCCGTTCAAATCTGACATCCTTTGCATAGCTGAACTCAATATTCCCCGGCGTCTGTACCCAGGTATCCATGGACCAGTTCATTTCGATCGTTGCGGCCGGATGTCTGCAGAAATTGGCCTGTATTTCGGCAAACCCATCCTCTCCGTTTGGCCTTAACCAGGTTGCATAGGAGAAGGTAAGCCCTTCAAACTGAATATTATGTACGGGATTGCCAATTTCACCCGTACCTTTTATCAGCGTTTCCAGGACCGGTGCAATAACTGTTGCCGTGCCCATATCCTGCTGTGCTTCCGGCATATAGTAAATCGTGCCGGCTGATCTGTCCAGATACCACTCACCCGGCTTATCCAACAGTTCATATGCATTTTCTATATAGGTAGGTACAGTTGGCGCGATAGCACCTCCACCGGCCTTATTCTGATTCATTTCAAAGGCCGGCTGCTTCATTGTAATATTTTTTCCTGAGATTGATGCTACTCCGACACGGGATTGCGTCCACATAATGTTATACACAAATTCAATGTCACTGACATTCCCCCAGCTTTCCATCCCCGGGTAAGTCGTTGTATAGCCTGTATCCGTTTTTTGGGCACCCGGCAAATCACATTGGACCGTATAGTAATTTGTAGATAGTAACCGTCCCTGGCTATCTTTCAGATTTAAATAGCAGGCGACACAATTTGCAGGAATCATGGCACTGGCATACCCGGCAACCGTATCAACCTCCGTTGCTGTACTTGTCACCCAAACATCATTTCCATTGCTACTCATCCCCTTATTCATCCATAACGGGTCAACCGTATAAACGAGCTCAGCGGAATCGAGCTGTCCGGCCCCTGTCATATATGCCCACAGCTTCCCGTTTGATACCCCGGAAGAAGTTATTTCCGGATAGGGTGAGGAACCCATGAAATACGAATCGACAAACTTTCGGATATCCTCGCAGTCCCAGGCTATTTCATGCGCATGGGCAAAATTGTCTTCAATACGGGCACGGCTGTCGCCTTTCGTCAGTAAACGGCTGTCCTGGAAAAGCTCCATCGGAATATAATCATCCGAGTTATTCCCTACCCAAAATGTAGGAAAGTTTATATTTCCGAGATAATTTTTCGGGTCTATTTTATTTTTGTATGTATCGCTGAATATATTGCCGATTCGGGCAAAAATTGAATTTTCATGCATATACCCCGAAGCATAGACCGGAACGCCTAATTTGATCCTGGATGAATCGACACCCATGGCAATTGAGCTGATGATGCCGCCCATGGAAATTCCATAAACACCGATTTTTGAAGTATCGACCTCGTCCCGGGAGCTCAAAAAAGAAATGGCCCGCATGGTGGCTGCAACGGCATGATAATACCATGAGTCTTCCAGTCCGGCCTGGGAAATGTCAAAATTCGTATAATCTGCCGGACGGCCATCCGGCATCAGGGTGCCATCCGGCCCCTGTCCGGCCATATCGATGGCAATGGCGGCGTACCCATAGCCTGCCCACTGCCGAGCCCAGCTTTGATAAGCCGCTCCGCCTCCGCCGTGCAGCAGGACCATTGCGGGAATTTTACCTCCGGTATAGTTGGCGGGTAGTGAGAAATAGGCAAAAACACGGGCCATACTGCCGTTATAGGGTACATTTTCATATAACAGCGAATAATCCGGACCGGTGCTATCCAGCCATTCCACGTTGGGTGCTGCAAGCAATTCGGGATGACTGCTCCATGGACTGTCAACCGTCTTCTGCGATACCGGCAAAAGGCCTTCGGACCTTGCTCTTGTTTTACGCACTCCATCGACGTATAGCTGTCTGGTTTCTATTCCTGCGGCATCCGCTTCCCATATGTTTTTGGCCGGATCCTGCAGGGTCCACCCTGTGATGGTCTTGCCGCCGCTTAATACTGGTTTTTCCCCCGGATAATTTTTGTATAGGATCGTAAACCCGTTCGTCCCGGAATCCTGAGGTCCAAAAGCAAGAGTGTCCTTCAATTCGTATGTGCCGCCCTTTATATATACGATAATATCGCCAGTCATATTGCCATTCACAGTCCTGACCTCATCCCTGGCTTTTTCCAGGGATTTAAACGGCGCTTCTGCCGTACCGGGGTTACTGTCGTTACCTTCAGAAGAGACATAATACTCCTTTTGCACATTGCTGCTGCCGCTTACCGGCTGTCCATGGCATAAAGCAGATAATAAAACCGCGGTCATCAAAATCATACTCAGTATCCTTTGCTTCATTACGAATCCATCCTCTCATAAAATCTTATACAAAACATAAGCAGGGATAAGACTGCCGAACATCTTCTATCCCTGCTTATACTAGGTTGTAGCCTGATAGGTTATTTTGCCTGCGCAGTACGTTTTTCCAGCAGCGGCAATGCAATCTTGGTCTGCTCCTCCAGCATCTTGTCCACATCGATAACTTTTCTGAAGTTAACTACTGCAGCGTCCCACTTCTTGTTGAAATCGTCTTCATTCTTTGCCGTAAAAGCCACCTTGAAGGGATCATCCCAGGAGGCCCTTGCAGACCAGAGCTTCTGGACTTCGGGAATATTTGCATATTCGGCCGACCACGATTGGATGTTGGGTACAGGGATAAAACCCTGTGCCCAGGGACTGCTTGCAGGAAACTTCGTCGATTTTTCCATATTGGCCGTATAATTGATGGCATGGTTAAAGAACTGCTGGCTGTATTTACTGCCTCTCTGGAACCACCTTTCAACGCCTCCCCAATTGCTGTTCGGAGCGATCAAGGCAACCGCGGGCGCATTAAAGATACCCTTGCAATCTTTTCCGTTCATTGCTGTCAGGTCGCCGTCAACAAGCACCTTCTGCATGTTTTCATCCTTGAATTTCCTGGTCCCGTCGGGAAGCTCCTCATAAAGCCCCGCTTCTTTGGTCCCCCAGAACCTGACGTCATCCCATTCGTCTGTAAACTGGACATTCATCCAGTTAAGGATCTGTGCAACTTCATCTTCCTTTAGGGTTTTCAAAATGGACAGGGTTTCATAAAAAACAGGAGGTCCTTCTTTAAATGCAGGGAAATCCTCTCTTTGAGGCACTTGCGTAAAGAATGGCACATACCTGAACGTCTTCCCCGCTTTTTCAAGCTCCTTGTTCAAGGCGTTAAAGCCGCCGAAGTCCCCGACTCCCGCAATGGCGTAATTGCCGTTCAAAACCTTTTCCTTGAACTTGTCGACACTATGGATCAGCGATTCCGGGTCGATGACCTTGTCATTGATCATTTTGACCTGTATTTTTGCGGCTTCCTTAAATACCGGGTTAAGGTATCCGAAATCCATTTTCTTTTCTTTAATATTTAACCAGCCGGTATAGTAGTAACCCTTGTAGCCCATCATTTCCGAACCCAGCATGCTTAAGGCATACCAGCAGTCCGAACCGGTATAGCCGGTAGCGTAAACAGGCTTGTTCCCTTCGGATAAATTCAATGCTTTGATGTCATACATAAACTTTACGTATTCATCCGTAGACTTAATGGGCAGTATATAGTAATCACCAAGGGGCTCATTCTTCTCTTTCAGCAATTTTGTGATATCCTCATAGTTCATTGCCGACGGTATTAGTTTTTTTAGAATGTCATCTCTTATGCCGATGCTGTTGGGCGCCATTCCGGACCAGGTTATCCGATCCCTCGCCAGAGAAAAGGCATCAAAAAATTCATCGCTCATCGCCGGGTCCATTTCCTTGTCAATTGCCAGACAAAAGGGAACACCGTATATCTTGCCGTCGATTTTTATTGAATCCCATATGAATTGGGGTACGTCCTTCCAGATGTCCGGAGCATACTTCTGAAGCAATTCAGGCGTCAGCTCCCAGTTCAAATCCCCCTCGTGAAGCTTTGCATGGTGGGCGGGCCCCTGTCCCCCCTGGGTCAGTACGAGACTGGGAAGATTACCGCCGGCCACCAGCGTGGTAAGTTTCGGCTCCCATTGCTGACCGCCGTTCCCGTAATATTCCTTGATTTTAACCTTGGTCTTTTGCACGAGCCAGTCGGATGGGATATTCTCCGTTGGGTTTTCAAGGGAAACCGTATCCGTGCCTTGCGTATCCCATATCGTTATCTCAAGATCCTTCGCAGGCACATACCCTTTGTCCTCCGGTGCTGCAGAAGCAGATTCCTGCTGTGCCGCCGTCCCCCCCGTCGACTCCCCGCTCTTACTCTCGCCGCAGCCCGCAATGACGCTTACCGTCATCATCATAGCGACCAGCAGGCTGAGCAGCTTGATAATTGTTTTAGACATCTTTCTTCCTCCTCAAAATTAAGTTTTATTTGATAAACACTTTGGGTGATTTATCCGGCTTAATTCTTTGCCAGCGTTTTGGGCATTGACCTATTCTTTCACGGCCCCTATCATTACACCTTTGATAAAATACTTCTGGAGAAACGGATAGAGCATGACGATGGGCAGGGTAGCCACAATAATTGTCGCTGCCTTGACAGATTCGGAAGTAACCTTGACTTCCTGAGCCTTTCCGACATTTCCTGTCCTGACTTGGTTGCTGATGATCTCATTAATGAGCTCTGCCTCTTTAACCACTTTATACATGATATACTGAAGCGGATACAAGCTCTTTTTCGTCACGTAATACAAGGGACTGACCCAGTCGTTCCACTGGGCAACCCCCAGCCACAGTGCAACCGTAGCCATAACCGGCATGGAAAGCGGAAGCATTATTTTAAACAATATCTGCACTTCGTTAGCCCCGTCGATGACGGCAGATTCCTCCAGGCTGGAGGGTATCGTTTGCAAATATGTCCTGATAATGATCATATAGAAAAACGCAAATGCAGCCGGCAGAATATATACAAGAAAGTTGTTCATCAGATGCAGGTGCCTGTATAGGATTAAGGTGGGGATCAGTCCGCTGGAAATAAACGTAGGCACGATCAGAAAGGAAATTATCACATTTTTTCCCGGAAGGTTTTTTTTCGTAACGGCATATGCCGCCGCCGTTATCACCACAAGCCCGCAAGCCGTCCCGAAAACGACCCTCAAGGCTGAAACCGCCAATGAATTGGCAAAGCCCGAGTGTGTGAATACGGTAATGTAGTTGACCCAGGTAAATTTTCTGGGGAAGATGGTAATACCCCCAAAGACAGTGTCCTTTCCGTCATTTAACGAGACCGCCAGTTGATTTATATAAGGGTATAAAGTAACTACACACAAAATAACCATGATCAATACATTAAAACCCGTAAATATATTTACACCCACACTTTTTTTCACTCTTACTGTTTCTTTCCGCTTCATATATCCTTCTCCTCACCAGATACCTATATTGCTTAATCTTCTGGATATTCTATTGGCAACATAAACAATCATAAAAGATACAACCCCCTGGGCCAGGCCAAAGGCGGTAGCTATCGAATAATTCCCCTGCTGTATGCCGATTTTATACACAAGGGTATTGATCACCTGTGTCTGCTCCATGGTGTAAAGATTCTGAAACCCAAAAACCTGTTCAAAGTTTGATGAAACAAGACTGCTGGTTGAAAGTATAAAAATAATCATAACCGTCGGAAGTATGCCCGGAATGGTTATATACATTGCCTGCTTGAACCGCCCGCATCCATCCACTGTAGCAGCTTCATATAAGTTAGGATCAATTCCGGCTATAGCAGCGATAAATATTACAGACGACCACCCCAGATTTTTCCACAGATGCGAACCAAACAAGATTCCCAAAAAATTATCCGGATTCATCAGTATATTTGTCCGTTCAATGGCCTGCCCCGCCAGCATTGTCTTAAGGTCATTGAAGGGGCCGTTCATTTCAAAAAAAGAATAAAAAAGCGCGACAACCGAGATCCAGGAAAGAAAATAGGGAAGATAGCTCACGGTCTGGACAATTTTTTTGAAAAATACGTTTTTCAGCTCGTTAAACAGCAAAGCCAGGAGTATGGGAAAAGGGAAGCCCAGGAAAAGAATTACCGAATTGTAATGAAGGGTGTTAAGGATTGCTTTGAGGAAGTTGGGCTGGGTAAATATTTCAATGAAGTTGTCAAGCCCCACAAATTTGCTGCCTGTAAAGCCCTTGAAGATGGAAAATTCCTGAAATGCCATCACCAGGCCAAACATCGGCAGATAGCAAAATATAAGTGTCCAGACAAGTGCTCCCGAGATAAGCAGATAGGAGAATTTATATTTCATTAATCTTTTAACAAGACTGGCTTCCGAGGCTTTGATGCCATGGCCGGGCTGCGGCGGATATGCTGATTTCATAATACGTTGTCCTTTCTGAAGTATCAAATTTGCATGTCTCATTATATAAATCTCCAAAGTTGAATTCAACATAGCAATCTCATTAAAAATAGAGGTATTTGCTTAGGATTTCACATCCCCGTACTTTGAAATTTCTCCATATCGCCTCAGGCAGTCAGCATGCGTTTTATTTTTCCCATGGCCTCTTCCGTTAGCCCTATGTGCTTAAGGTAATTTTCAACCTTCCGGCAGATGCCGTCGTCAGCTTCTCCGAAGCAATCCAGCGCTGCCGTCAAGCCTTTAAACTCCTTTGATTCTCTGGACCTAGGCCCCCAGATAGAATAGGAGGATAATTCATAGTCGAGCATGAGGTCCCGCTCCCCTACTCCCAGCAAGGCATTGAGAAGGAAAACGGCTGTCCCGCCTCGATCGGCGCCTCCCCAGCAGTGCAGCAGGATCGGATAATTCCCGGGTTCCGAAAAAATGTTGAAAAGCATCCTGAAATTTTCCCGGCATTGTTCCTCCACTATATTTTCATAGGGAGCTATGGGGAGATTGATCCAATTTACGGACCGGCTGTCCAGTACGGGCATCGTTTCCTCCGTAGCGCCCCTCAGGTCCAAATCGGTTTTTATGCGAAGCCCCTCCAGAAGGATTCGTTTGCCTTCCTCTGTGACGGTTTTGTGACTGTTCATCTCGGAGCTTCTGTATACAAGCCCTTGTTTTACCCTCTTCCCACCGGTTGTTTTCCAGCCTCCGATATCCCGGACATTTGTGATGCCGGGTACCTTGATCCACCTTGGCGGAACATCACTGGTTGTGAAGCTCCCGATATCTGATTCACCTATTATCCTGCCAGCTTCCCTTGATACCACCTTCCAGTAATACTTCACCCCCAACAGCAGGTTGGGTACGGATATTTTTTTCTCCGTTAAATTGTCCAAAATCATTGCATTCTCAAACTCAGGAGATTCTGAAATGCATAGATTAAAACTTACTGTGTCCTTGCCGGATGTACAGCTCCATTCAAATTCAACTTCTTCGGGCAGGCTCCTGTCTTCATTGCCGGCCTCCAGACTATTCCACAGTATTGGTTCCGATGCTGCAATCGGCTCCATAGTCCCATTGCCGCAGCAGTAATCAAGGTGGCACTGCTTAAGCAAGCTGACCTCAGAAAAGTTAAAAGGTCTTTCAAGATAAATGTGCATGCAGCCTCCACTGTCGATGTGTTTTTAATTATAAGCCGGTTATCTGCCAGGAGCCTCTGCAGTTGAATTTACAACCTGACTATTTTCCCGTTTTTGTTTGTTATTGCTTTATGCAGGTTTAAAAACTAAATTGTATAATAATCGGTAGATATCAACCGGCCCCCGGTATCTCTCAGATTCAGATAGCATCCGGTGCTATTCCCCGGAATAACGGCGCTGGCATATCCGGCAGCCGGATCAGTTACCGCTGCTTTTTCTGCCACCCAGATATCATCCCCGTCTGTACCCGTCCCTTTGTACATCCATAACGGGTCGGCAGTATAGACGATTTCAGCGGAAAAGAGCTGTGCAGGCCCTTCCAAATAAGCCCATATCGAACCGTTTGACACTCCGGAAGAGGCAATCCTTGGATATGCCGGAGCCCCCATGAAGTATGCGTCGACAAACCGGCGGATATCTTCACAGGCCCACGGCACTTCATGTGAATGTCCGAAATTATCTTCAATCCGGGCACGATTTTCTCCAGGGGTCATCAAACGGTTTTTTTGAAAAATACTTAAGGGGATATAATCGTCAAGGTTATTACTCACCCAGAATGTTGGGAAATTAATGTTTTGCAGATAGTTTGACGCGTCGATCCCTGTTTTGTAAGGTTCACTGAAGATATAATTGTTTCGTGAAAAAAATGTATTTTCGAACATATAGCCGGAGGCATAAACCGGGACACCCAGCTGAATCCGTGAAGCATCGACCCCCATGGTAATTGAGCTTATGATGCCGCCCATGGAAATTCCATAAATACCTATCTTTGAGCTGTCCACCTCGCCTCGCGATTGCAAAAAGGAAATAGCCCGCATGGCAGCGGCAACCGCGTGAAACCACCATGAGTCTTCCAGCTCCCCCTGGGAAATGTCATAATTCGTATAATCCTGTGGGCGGCCATCAGGCATCAATCCGCCATCCGGGCCTTGTCCGGCCATATCGACGGCAATAGCGGCATACCCATAGCCTGCCCACTGCTGTGCCCAGCCTTGATACGCCGCCCCACCCCCGCCGTGCAATAATACCATTGCGGGAATTTTACCGGAATAAGCCTTCGGTATCGAATAATATGCAAAAACACGGGCCATGCTGCCATTGTACGGTACATTTTCAAACAGTAACGAATAATCCGGATCGGAATCAGCCAGCCACTGTACGTTTGGTGCCTCAAGTAATTCAGGGTGACCGCTCCATGGGTTGATTGCCATAAAAAATTCCTGCGCTTTCATCAAATTTGGTTTTGGAATTATCCCGGAATCATTGGGCATTCCGGGATAATTCCATTTGCCGGTAAGTTTTTTCTTTAATTTTTTACGATATGTGAATTGTATCAATACTTAAAGCTCACCGGAACAAAGCTCCGTATCCCCGTTGTCCCGACCGTCCATACATTATTCGTTGTATGCCAGTATATTGAACCGTTAACGGTTGCAACAGAGGTAGATGTCAAGGTCGTAGTGTCGTGGTACCACTGGTCGCTGCCACTCACTTCCTGGCTTACAATGTAGTAACTGGTGTTTGCTGTCAATACTGCCGGTGCAGCCAGAGTACCATACTTGAAACTTCCTGCTGCTGCACCGGATGTATTTATTGACACCGATGCTCCGGATACATCCGTACCGTCGCTTGCCTTTACTATTTTGACGGTGTGCGTCCCACTGTTTCCGGATGCTATCCAGCGTCCTAGCTCTGTTACTGTGAGGTTTGATGCTCCTGTTGTTATCTTCATTCCTACCCAACCGCTGTAATCATTTCTCAGTGTGCCAAGTGTTTGACCTGTTATGAATGCTGTTTGTGCAGGGGTAGGGGTAGGTGTCGGAGTAGGCGTGGACGAAGCTCCATAAACCTCTAGTTCCGATATGGCCATTTGAGCACCTGTCTGGCCCGCAGCATCAGGCTTTATTGCCTGTACCCTCACATACCGGTACGGTCCTGCGGTAAATGAATGCTCATATGTCCCTCCTGCCGTATGACCGTTTATTGTAGCAACAGGATTCCAGCTTATACCGTTTGCCGAGCATTTGATAGAATAATCCGTTGCAAAAGTATCACTTCGGAAGGTTATCTTTACCCTGTCTATATTGTAGGAGTCTCCCAGATCTACCTGCTCAATCCATGCATATTGGAGCATCGCCTGCGCCCAGGTCCCACTGTTTCCGTCCACAGCCTTAGGTGCTTCATAGCCCGAATGCATTGTAGCTGTGCTGCCGTCGATATAATAGGCGGTTGCAGTTTTGTTCAAAGCCAGGTTTATCCCCGGGGTTAGAGTTGGACTTGAAGTTGGAGTTGGGCTTGGGGTTGATGTTGGCGTCGGTGTCGGTGTTGATGTTGGCGTTGATGTCGGTGTGGATGCTGGCGTTGGCGTAGCCACTCCATCGAAATAAACCCCAAGTTCCGATATCGCCATCTGAGCGCCTGTCTGGCCTGCCGCATCGGGTTTTATTGCCTGTACCCTTATGTAGCGTGATGATCTCGTATCAAATGTATGATTATATGTTCCCCCCGCAGTATGACCTGTCACTGTGGCAATAGTATCCCATACTCCTCCGTCCGTTAAGCTTTTAATGGTATAATCCGTTGCAAAAGTACTCGCCGGGAAGGTTATCTTTACCCTGTTTATGTCGTGTGCCGCTCCCAAATCCACCTGCTCGATCCATGCATATTGGTTCATTGCCTGCGCACTTGTCCCCGAATTTCCGTCAATTGCTTTGGAAGCCTCAAAGCCGGCATGCATCGTAGCTGGACTGCCATCGATATAATAGGCGGTTGCAGTTTTATTCAGGGCCAGGTTCGTACCCTGCTCCGCGGGAACAGTGTAATAGTCGGTAGATATCATCCGTCCCTGGGAATCGGTCAGGTTTAAATAATAGCAGGTGGCACCTTCAGGTATAGCCGCACTGACGTGTCCGGAAGCTGTAATTGCCGGCGGCGCACCTATGATAAATTCAGTACCTGCAGGTGTCGCAAAAAGGGGCTGCACCGTGGTGTAAACCAGCTCCGCAGAGGCCAGCGTCACACCCGCCGGCGCTGCCATATCCGCCCATATTGAGCCACCCGTCACTCCGGAAGCGCTTATCCGGGGATAAACCGAAGCATTCACCGGCATGAAGTACGAGTCGACAAACCGGCGGATATCCGGGGTGAGATTCTTGGGAATATTCTCGTCATGTCCATAATTGTCCGCTATATGGGCACGAGCCACACCGGAAGTCAAATTGCGGCACTTTTGAAAGCTATTGATAGGGACATAAAAATCATTGTTGTTACTCACCCAAAAGGACGGGCCGGTATAATTCTGAAGATAATTTTTAGCGTCAATTCTGGTTTTGTAGGTATCGCTGAAAATTGCCCCCTGCTGTGAAAAAACAGAATTTTCATCCATGCACCCGGCAGCATAAACCGGCACAGCCAAAGTAATCCGGGAGTCAACCCCCATGGCAATCGAGGTTACGATGCCACCCATTGAAATTCCAAAGATACCTATTTTTGAAGTATTGACTTCATTCCGTGAATAGAGAAAGGAAATACACCGCTTAATAGCTGCAACAGCATTGAAGTACCATGAGTTTTCCAACCCGGCCCGGTCCGCAGGAATATTAAAATCAGTATAACTGTTAACGGGAGTTTCCGTATACGGATACCCGTCAGACATAGGACCGTAGGAACCATTGGAATTGATACCGTATCCGGCCATATCAAAGGCAATAGCGGCATAGCCGTAGCTTGCCCATTGCTGTACCCAGCTTTGGGAAGCATGCCCGCCCCCGCCGTGTATCAACACCATCGCAGGAATTGTGCCTGTAAAATTAGCCGGCACCGAATAATATGCAAAAATCCGCGTCATTGTGCCATTATACGGTACGTTATCAATTTTCAGGGCATAGTCCGGTCCGACACTGTCGACCCATTCAACAGCGGGTGCCGTGAGCAACTCGGTATGACTGCTCCACGGGTCGGCTGCAGCCTTTACCGGTACAGGACTATAAGAAACACACATCCCGATAACCAGACAAAAAGTAATAAGTATACATAAATATCTTTTCATAAATAACCCATCTCCTTTTAAATTTCAGCTTCAAAATTTAAGACCTGGTCCGCAGGCCCCCTTCTTCTATGAGAAGGGAGCCTCAGATAGTTTCACAGCAGACTGGAGATTATTACAATACCTACTTTACGTCAATGATGTCTGTCATTGGCAGAGACTCAATTATAAACTTCAATTTCCGATATGGCCATTTGCCCGCCCAACTGGTCCGCTGCATCCGGTTTTATTGCCTGTACCCACACATACCGGTACTGTGCCGCAGTGAATGTATGCGTATATGTCCCTCCCGCAGTATGACCGCTCACTATGGCAACAGGCGTCCAATTTGTACCGTTTGGCGAACACTGGATGATATATTCTGTTGCAAAAGCATCCCCTGGAAAAGTCACCTTTACCCTGCTGATATTGTATAAGCCGCCCAGGTCTACCAGCTCAATCCACGCATACCGGTTCATCGCTTGAGCCCGCGTCCCGGTATTTCCATCAACGGCTTTTGAAGCATCGCAGCCTGAATGCATTGCAGCCGCACTGCCATCAACATAATAGGCAGATGCAGATGCATTTAAGGCCAGATTTGCACCCGGTGTGGGCGTTGGAGCATCCGCATAAACCTCAAGCTCCGTGATGGCCATCTGAGCGCCCAACTGACCGGCTGCATCCGGTTTTATTGCCTGTACTCTCACATACCGGTACTGTGCAGCAGTGAATGTATGCTCATAAGTCCCCCCCGTGGTATGACCGCTTACTACGGCAACAGGAGTCCAATTTGTACCGTTCGGTGAACACAGGACCGTATAGTCCGTTGCAAAAGTATCGTTCCGGAAGGTTACCTTTACCCTGTTTATGTTGTATAAGCCTCCCGCATCTACCTGCTCGATCCACGCATATTGTCCGCTTGCCTGAGCCCATGTGCCGCTGTTTCCGTCGATAGCTTTATTGGCCTCATAACCGGGATGCATCGTTGCTGTGCTGCCATCAATATAGTAGGCGGTAGCAACTGCATTTGCATTCAAAGCCAGGTTTGTGCCCTGTGTCGGCGTTGGTGTTGGCGTCGGCGTGGATGTCGGTGTGGGTGTTGGTACACCCTGTACATTTCTTCCTGCATTACTAGTTATAGACGAAGGTATTTGACTCGGATTTGCTACAAGAGTGTTATTGGCAACAATACTGTTTGTCTGCCACCATATATCTGCATGGGGAGCGGCAGTATAATAGTTATATTGGAAGTCGTGGTTGCTGCCTTTGCAAATAAAATTACTAACATTGTTATATACGGCATTATATTGTACAATCATAGAACCGCTAAAATCATCCAGGTATATGGCACCAAAATCATTGTGATCATCATGTATTACATTGCCAGTTATCGTTGTCCCGGGTTGTGATGAAAGAGTGTATATACCTCCCCCATCCTTCAATACCTTCATAATATCGTATATAAGGTTGTTTTGTATTAAATTATTTTTTGCAACCGAAGGGTCATGACCTCCCCATCCCCATCCGCAACTTATACCTGTATAGGGTAAATCATGCAACTCATTGTATGTTATGACCGTGTGTTCGGTATAGTATGCTATAATTCCCATACCTGAATGGTATTCCTGTCCTATCTTTGTAATGAGATTGTTGTCGATCAGATTATTTTTGACAAGATTGGCCGCATCGGCATAGTAGCCATGCATATAACCGACAATGATGCCGTGGGCTGAAATATCTTCAAAGGTATTGTTAAAAACAACGTTATTCTTGCAGCCCATGTTCAGAGAAAGTCCTGCTCCTCCAAGGTGTGTAAATTTATTCCCTTCAAACCTTAGATTTTCCGAATAGGTAAACTCCAGATTTCCATCGCATTGTACCCAATGCTCACGGGAATCATTGAAAGATGCATATTGTCCTATGGTGGTCTGTACCCCCTGATGGTCAGCCAGACCCTCGGCATTATTGGGTCTCAGCCACGTAGCATAGGAAAAGGTGAGTCCTTTAAAAACCACATTTTTTACACTCGTCCCGCTGATCAGCCTTTCAAGCTTGGGGGCGATAACTTCCGCCGTGTCCATATTTTCTCCTGCACGCGGCTTATAATATAAATCTCCCGTCGTTCTGTTCAAATACCATTCGCCTTCTGAATCAAGAAGTTCATAGGCGTTTTCAATCCAGTCCGGCTGAATCGGAAACGGCCAGTCAATATGACTATTTGCATTGGTCCAGAACGGTTGTTTCATCGTTGCTAAGGCATATGGCGTTCCCGGTGTTACTGATTGAATACCTCCTCTGAATTCCTTCCACATGTTCCGTCCGACTACTTCCACGTCCGTAATATTGCCCCAGGAAGCAACCGCCGTGGGACACTTAAAACCAGCGTCGCTTTTCTCCCATCCGCTGCCGTCAACACTCCTGGCACGGATGGCACGGCTGCCGTTCACATAAAGCTGGCGTGTATTCAATGACGTACCGACATGCGCTTTATAGATATTTCCGGCTTGCTGCGTCCAACCCGTTATCTTTTGTCCCCCGCTGATTACCGGCGTTTCTCCGGGATAATTTTGATATATTACCTTGTAATCACCTTTACCTGAATCGCTTTGTCCGAGAGTAAGCGCTTCAGCCAGTGTATACGTCCCCCCTCGAAGATAAACAATAATATCGCCGGTCATATTGCCGGATTTTGCACGCACTTCATTACGCGCCTTTTGTAAAGTCAAAAAAGGCAGCGCTTCAGTGCCGGGGTTGGTATCGCTGCCATTTGGAGCTACAAAAAAAATTGCCTGCGGAGCTGCGGCATTTACTTGTGCCGCCGGAAGCAAACCTGGTGTCAGAATGCCTGTCAAAGTAAAGATCACCATCATAAGTACCGAGAACTTTCTTTTCATATTTTCACTCTCCCTTTTCAACTTTGGTTGAATTGCTACAGTTACAAACCGGATATTTCTTCTGAAACCGGTTGGCCATACAGCGCAGGAATTTTTCCAAATATACCTCCTCCATCTTTGGATAATGTTATTTTGTGCAGGATACCCGAAGTGTACGGCAATCCTCATGCCGGAAAAATAAGCCCGTTTGCCCTGTTCTCCCTTGACCTTTGTGCCCTGGGGTATTATTAAAAAACTATAACAACCGCTGCAAAATCTCCATAAGGGTAATAAAATCTTTCATTGTAGTACTGAGATAAATTATTAAATCCATACATAGTGATTATAAAAAACAGGATAACAAATAACAAGCCACCAATCTTATTAAATGTACCGGTATTTAACTAAACTTTTGGCAAAAATGCTTATCCCTGAATTGCTTCGGAGTCAGCCCGGTGTATTCCTTGAAAACAGACGTAAAATGCGAATTGGCTTTATAACCGGTCTTCTCTACTATTTCATAGATCTTTATATACGGGTCCATAAGCATTTGTTTGGCAATCTCCATCCTTTTCCTGATCAGGTAGTCAAATATTGTTTGGCCTGTATGCTGCCTGAATATCAAGTTTGCATGGCTTACGCTGATAAAAAGCGGGTTGACAATCTGGCTAACGCTCTCGATCACCGCATACCGTTCGTTGACGACAGACTTAATATCCTCTACAATCCTTTGATAACGCCCATTCTCCGCTTTATTAAAAAATACTCTCACAGCCTCGATGATATTGAGCATCCATTGTTTTATGTCTACAATCGTTTCAAACCGCAGCAATTTGTTCCACACCAGCATATCGTCGCCGAAAATGCTCCCATAGCTCTCATTTCTCTCAAGCAGTAGAGTTTGAAGCATATTGACGATTGAAAAGGTGAGACTTTTTGTGTATGCCGGAGGATAGCTTACCCCTGAATCGTAATATTCATCAATAAATGCAGCACTCCCGCCTTCATCTCCGTCTTCGACAATCCGGGTGATTCTGCGCTTTATTTCCAAAATATCATAGTGAAAATGGTCATCCGGAGCTTTAACCTCGGAAGCCATGATGATTCTGCCCCCTCCGCTGAAAAACTTCGACTCCACTGCAAACTCCGCAGTTTCAAATACTTTCGGCAGCATTGCAAAACAGGCGGAAAATTCACTGATACCGGTTGTAATGCTCAAGCCCAACTCTGTGCCGATGGATTCCTTGCATTTATTTACGGCGTCTATTATTTTATCCAGCGCCTCTTCGTGGTTTTTTATATTCGGAAAAAGGATGATGGGGAAATTATTATACTGCTGATTGGCCGCATAGCCGGGAATTTCTTTCAGAATGGTCTCTTGGATACACTTCTGTACGCTGTATAAGATCAGGTATCTTTTTCCCATAGATATATCCTGATAAAGCAAATTGTAGTTGTCGAGTTGAAGGAAAAGAACGGCATAATATTTATGCGTAATATCCATGCCCAGATATTCCATTCGGTCTCTGATATCCTTTTCGTCTTCCGGCTTTCCATACAGCAGGTCTTTGAAAAATTTCTCCCGGAGCATCGGCAGGCTTTCTTTGATCTGCATTTTCAGTTTTTCTTCATTTAGCTCTCTTTCCAGCTCAGACTGCCTCAGATTCCTTGTCTTTTCAAGGACAGCCGTCAGTTCGGCCAAATCGACAGGTTTTAAAATATACCCGCATACCTCGAAATCAATTGCATTCTTTAAAAACTCGAAGTCGTCGAAGCAGCTCATAAAGATAAATTTTATATGCGGCAGCTCCAACCTGAGCTTCTGTGTCATCTTTATCCCATCCATTACGGGCATGGCAATATCCGTCAGTATGAAATCAGGCCTGAGCCTGATGGCCTGGTTATATCCGTCAACCCCGTCGACAGCCGCTCCGACGACTTCAATGCCGAGCTTCTCCCAGGCAATCAGGCCTTTTATCCCTTCCCTGTCCGAAATATTGTCCTCAACAATAAGAATGGAAAACACTCAATCATCCCCTAAATACAGTATCCGGATAGTAAAGATCGCCAGCGAATAAAAACATGACCGGAAATTGATTCCACTCATCCCAATGCAATTTATTCTTTTATGTCAGGTATTCTTTTAATATCGTTATCCGTAAAAATATCGGCATCATCTCTGCTCTTTGTAGAAAACTCCGATATGACTGCTCCGTCCTTACCGGCTTGAAACCAATGCTTTGTGTCGGGATAAAGCGTATACTGCTCCCCGGGATTCAATTCAATCTCTTTCCATACGGTATACGTCTTCTCTCTGCCTTTGGGCGCCTTTGCTTTAGGATTTGCAGCCTGCTCGCCTTCAACATACAGGAATACATTCCCCCACCTGCATCTGAAGGTTTCTTCCTTCCCGGCCTCACCGTCCACCGGAGGATGCCTGTGTTCCGGACATGTCTGAAATGGAAAGAGAATTAATTCTTTTGCACAGCACCGGTCGGTATTGACATAAGTAATTAGCTCAAGTCCCGTGTTTTCCAGTTCTCCCAGTCCGAAATCAGCTACCTCGATATTGTTTATCTCTTCCTTTGTCAGTATGATGCCTGCTTTCTGAAAATACTCCAGCGCTCTCAGTCTGGCTTCATATACTTGCTCCTTTTTCATAAGAAAGCCTCCTTTTTGACTTATTAACTCAACTTTCCCACCTCATGAGATTCCCACGTCGCCAAGGCTCCTTGGAATGACAAGACTTACTTTATTGTCATTGCGAGCAAAGCGCGGCAATCTCGCCTTTTCTTTGAGAATCAAGCTGGGAAAGCTGACTTATTACTATCTCTGCTATCCCTTAAGTTATAAATTCCAAGGTGATGATTTTGCTGCTCCCAACTTCTGCCGTCATATTGTGTTCCTGTTCTACTGTCAGGCTTTCAAGCCTATTTTCATTCAGATCGGTTATATACGCTTCCTTTATTGCCGCACAAATGGAGATATTCCCGTAAACCTTATCCCCCGTGGGGTTGAAGACCCGCAATATATATGAATTCCTGTCTTCGGAGCGCTTTAGCGCCGATATAACCAAACTTGACGGTTTTACGGACAGGAAACTGTGTTCCAGCGGCATATCGCCTTTACTCCCGGAGGTCTGCACGATTTTCGGAGGCAAATTGAACCGCTCCGCTTCGGCATAAGCTTCCGCCTGGCTCCAATCCCCCTCATGCGGATATATGGAGTATGCATATTCCTGAGCGCCGGGACTTTGTCCGCCCTTTTCATGCGGAAACGCTCCGGCCGACCGGAACTCCGAGCAGATGATATTTCTCACACTCCTGAAGAGAGTAATGGAAAGAGTACCTTCCCCATTATTTACGGCTTCAAACTCGGAGAAACAATTGTTTAATATTGCAAAGCCATTCTTGCCGTCACTCAGATCAACAAAGCTCTGCATGGGCAACGTCTGCATTTCAGGAAAGAATTTACCGTTTTTGTCCTTCGGCGGACAAACCGGTCTGCGGTCTACGGTGAAATGTCCGGCAGCATCTGAAAACTCCGCCTTTATCCCTGTATCGAACATCAGCCTCACCCTGTGGTCTTCAGCCGTATTATCAACCTTGAGTCTTGCGTCAACACGTTTTGACCCCTTCTTCAGCGTATACCGGCATGTAAAGGTCATCTCCCTTTCCTCGCCGCTTCTTCGGCTTTCTCCTTTTATTGAATTTTCAGGCCTTAACGCAAACGCCGGTACCTTCATTTTAATTTCCACCCCTATGGTGGCGGATAAAGCTCCGTTGTCCTCCTGCCAGATTCTCGCAGGGCAGCCCTTGCTGCTGTAAACCTTGTTATGATAAGGCGGATAATACACCCAATAATCTCCGCAGTCACCGGCATCCTCGAAATAATTCAAATTTCCGTACACTCTGCCTGAAGCTTTATCCATGATGCTGACAGTGCCATTCCCCTCCACCTTGACCTTCAAATATTCGTTTTCCATGGTATCAAGGGATTCCGACAGACAGTCTCCGTGACTTGTCCTCATTTCAGCCCAGAATACCGTTTTTCTATTGAAATAATTGCCGGGGACAACCTTGAACACCTTATACCCGCAGCAAGGCATTTCTCCGGTATCCATATAAAAGCAGAACCTGTCGGCATAAAACGGCCATGGTCTGGAATTCAGCTCATGTACGGGAACCACTTCCTCTTTTCTGAATACCAGCTGCTTTTCCATCCGGCGATTATTACCGTCCACGATATCAAAATCCCAGACGCTATACTCCTGCGGTATATCAATATAAACCTTTACAATCTCACTTTGTGCACTGGAAGATGGATTGAACAGGGCAATCAAAATATCCTTGCTGCCGAAGCTGCTTGTATCGATCCTTTTAATTAATTCACTGCATACCTTGTTAGTCACTGTTTCACTGATTTCCAATGCCTGGTTTAGCCTATACACCGTATCATTTACCGTCTTGTCTTGTGTAACGCCATTGATGGAATCATGCGCATGGGAAAGAAGCATATACTTTATGGCAATATCGATAAATTCCTTTTGATATTCTATACCCACCATACCACCCATGACGGATAACCGTTCCGTATAATTAAGCAGAGAATTCTGCACTTTCTTATTCAGTCTTTTAATATGCGATCTGGTTGCAAGCGCATTGCTGGAGCAACTGCTGGCCGGACCATCCCTGAGTTCTCCCCTGACGACCTTCAGCTTTGAAGGTTCAACCAGCGCTTTGAGCTTATCCGTATATTCTTCCAGCGTACTATTCACAAATTCCTTATCTTCGAAGGCTTCGTTTGCCAGACGGATGATCTCTGTCAATTGCGGCTGCGGAGTCGAAAAATCACTGCCGTTCATAAGCAGCCGGTGAGCTTTTACGGTAGTCTCCTCCGTTCCTTCCCAGGCTGTCTGTACGGAATCCCTGACCAGCTCCTTATGGATGCTGCCGGTGCCTTCCAATTTGAAATGATCCTGGAAGAAGCTTTGCTCATCCGCTTGATGATATACCACCCCTGCTTTTTCCCAGTCGAATTTGTAGTCCTCCGCCAGGTAATACATCCCCTGCAGGATGGGGATATAGGAATTCATAAAAAAGTTCCCCCTGGCATGCTGTCCGAGCCTTGTCGTCAATATGCCCGTGCCGTCCGGCGACTCCCAGAGAAATTCACTTTCGGGGGCTCTGTCTTTCGAGACATTCTTCGCTGCAATAATGATATCCATTCCAAAGCCCTTGTAGATTTGGGGGAACTGCGCAGTCTGTCCCCATCCAAAAGAGTTGTAGCCGACCTTCAGATGCCCTCCAAGGCTGTTGGAATAGCGCGTTCCTTTCAACAGGTTGCGTATAAGGCATTCTCCGTCAACAGGATACAAATCAGGGAGAGTGTACCATGGACCTATGGAGATCCTGCCGGCCTTAATGTATTTTACAAGCTTATCCCGGTCTCCGGGGCGTACTTCAAGATAATCCTCGATGATGACGCTTTGCCCGTCAAGGACAAAGGACTTGTATTCCGGATCTTCGTCAAGTATGTCTAGAAGCTCCTTCATGAACTGTACCAGCAGCATCCTGCTCTGCCATACGGGATATCTCCATTCCCTGTCCCAATGGGTATGCGGTACGATGTAGCCGACAGCCTTTTCCTTTTCCATGATCAACCCTCCCGCTCTGTTAAAATGCTTAATAATTTCTGTCCTTTTTTCCGATCCTCATCCCTCTGGCTTTATCATATCTCCAGTAATCACCTGCGATATCAAGCCTGTTCTTATCCCAGCCGGGTATCATGGCAAGGGTCTCCTCCCAGGTCTTGATACCGCTGATGGCGTCAAACACCTGTACATTCTGTCCGCCAACCGCACATGCAATCCTTATGCTCTCCTCAATGGATTTCCCGTTGAGGAAGGCGGATAGAAAACCTGCGATGCTGCTGTCGCCCGAACCCGTCGCCGCTGCGACCTGCGGCACATGAAAGCTTTCTTCCTGAAGCTCCCTGTCCCCCCAGTTGTCCATGTTCCCGGGCTTTGCCCTGCCCATCGCTTCCAGTATCCTCTTGCTTTGGGTCCTTATGTAATACCCCTTAATGCCGCACTTAAGGACGGCAATTTTGGCGCCATAGGAAACAAGCTTTTCTCCCAGGCCCTGGAGTTTGTTCATGTCGAGGCTTTCCAGCATGTCATGGCCCTTGGCGTTTTTATTGAGTTCGTCAAAGTCCTCTCTTTGTATCATAAACATTGTCTCTTCCACACTGGGAATATAGATGTCTACATAAGGAAGCAGCCGCATCAATAATTGATCCCAGTTAACCTTCCCCGATTCGGAAGAAGCGTCGGGCAGCGACATATCAAGAGATGTCGTTACTCCCAGTTCCTTGGCTTTCCTGAAAATCCTGACCAGCTCTTCGCCGTCATTCTCAAATATTCTTTTCATAAGCGGCGGATATCCGAAATGAAAGAGCTTTGCCTGCTTTACCATGTCATAGTTTATATCTTCCGCACCAAAGGTATTGTTAGCTCCGGGGTTGTGCAGGAAGATCCTGTCGAAACCGGGAGGGACTATAACCACCGTGTAGGAAGTCTCTTCACCGTCAACGGCGACCATTCCGCCGTCTGCGTTCCTCTCTTTAAGCAGTTTGAGAACGCCTTCTCCGAAATAATCGTTTCCTATCTTCCCCATGAGCTTCGTATTAATTCCAAGGATCGAAAGTGCTATCCCGGTGTTTGAAACGGGTCCCCCGGTGGAAACCTTGACACCTCCCATATTTATAAGCTTCCCGGGTACAAAGATTTCTTCCATTTTTACTTTATCGCTTTTTTTAAAGGCAGGTATGACATCGAAGCAGATATGCCCTGCTACCACTGCCTGTAATTCCTTCTGCATTTTACCGCCCTCCTCGGGTCCTGCTTTTATTTTAGAATGGAGCTTGCTGTCAATGCTTTTTCAATCTGCTCGCTGAATATGATGTACATAAGAACGGTAGGTGCGCTTGCAAGCACGGAGCCTGCCCCGACCAGCCCCCAATCAGTGGTGCCCAACGTGGCTATAAGGTTTGCCAAGCCCACGGCCAGCGGCCTCATGGCGTCCTTGCTGGTCAGCATGTAGCCCATGAAATAATCGTTCCAGACATTCATGAAAAGAAATACCACCTGTGTTGACAGAGCAGGCTTTGTCAAAGGAAGAATTATCCTGAAAAACGCCGTGAAAATGCTCCCTCCGTCGATAAAGGCAGACTCTTCAAGCGCCATGGGCAGTGTTCTGAAAAAGGCATAGAGCATCAGCACGCATCCGGCCAGCGCAAAGGCCGAGTAGGGAAGAATCAGCCCCATATAGGTGTTCATAATCTTCAGCGCTTTAAGCTGCATGAACATCGGCAGAATTACAACGGGTAACGGAATGATCAGACCTGCGGAGATATACGTCAATATCGCCTTGTTCATGACCCATTTAAGCCTGCTCAGGCAATATGCAAGCATCGTGCCGCACAGGAGAGCCAGGACAACCGTTCCTGCGGCATAGACAATATTGTTCAGCAAATATTTGGGAAGAGAACTGCTTTTTAACGCTTCGGTATAGTTGGCAAAATACAAGTGGATGGGAAAGCCGAAAGGGTTCCTGTAGATTTCGCTTGTCTCCTTGAAGGATAACCCCACAATCCAGAGAACAGGGAATAGAAACGACAATCCCGCAAGGGTTATTAAAACATAGAGTATCGATCTGGTGCGTTTTTTCACGGTATCCGGCCACCTCCCTCGTTAAAATTCCATTTTTTCTTTTGCAGCCAGGCTGTTGATGATAAAAGTGATGATCAGGCATTCAAGCACAAACAATATGGCGGTGGCACTGCCCGCTCCAAAGTCGGAGGATTTGATTGCCGTATTGATGATCTGGAATACCAGTGTCCTTGACGCATCCCCCGGCCCTCCCGACGTCATGAGATTTACATGGGCGAATTGTGCCATGCAGCCCAGGATGGAAATCACCAATAAAAACTTTGAAATTTCCGACATCAATGGCAGCGTAATGGCTGTAGCTGCTTTAAAGCCTGTTGCGCCGTCAATTTTGGCAGCCTCGTAATATTCCTTGGGAACGCTTTTCATTCCGGTATAATAGATAACCATATTGAAGCCGATAAACTGCCAGACAAAAGCGGCGGCTACCGCCCAAATTGCAAGCCTCTCATCAGACAAAACCACGAGGTTGGGGTCATAGAGTCCCACCAGGTTCAGAGCGCTGTCCAATAGACCCCACCCCGGCTGGAATATGGCTTTCCACATCTGACATATGACCGTAACGGACAGGACTGCCGGTAAAAAGCTGGTGATTTTGAAAAATTTCCTCAAGGCCAAATTTGTGATGGCATTATCCAGCAAATATGCCAGAAAAAAAGAAGCAGGCAGCCCTAAGAAGGTAGATACCGAGATCAGAATCAAATTATTAAGATTTGCTTTCCAGAACACCTTTGAGCTTATGATGGCTCTGTAGTTGTCCAGTCCGACAAAGCCGCTGCCTGCAAAGCCGTCATGTTTCTGAAAGCTGATCAGTATTTCGGGAATCAGCGGGTATACCACAAAGGCTGTAAATAAAAGCAACCCCGGAAATGCAAACAGGAAAATGATATACTTGTTTTTGAGATATTTATCCATAATAACGTCTCCATCCGATGAACCACCCTATATGAAGCATTTGGGCGATGCCTCCATGCATCATATAGGGCATTTGAATCAAGCCTGTCCTGGGGGCTTTTTAGTTTGCAAAGTTTTCTGTCCAGATAGGCATAATGTCTTTTGCATACTCTTCTCCGGTATATTTGCCGGTCATCAGCTTCTGGCTGGCATTCGCCATCTCCGTCGTCAGCTTTGATTTAAATCCATAGTTTGTTATGGTGCGGAATTTATTGGGAGCAGCCTCAAACAGCTCCTTATTTGTCTGAGCCAGCGGTGATAAGCCTTCAATTGCAATACCGGTCTGCAAGGCCGTCGGGCTCTTCTTTTCCTTGTTAAAATAAGTAGCCTCCTGCACGGTACACCACATAACCAGCTTTGCAATGGCTTCCGGGTTGGGATTTTTAGAGGAGCCTGCATAGCCGTTCATCGGACCTCCCCATATTTGTATGTCCTTTGACGTGTCCACATTGGGATTTACCGACGGCCACAGCATAATATCGGCGGTGGGAGTATCTTCGGGAATTGCAAAGCTGAACATGATATACATGGCGGCCTTGCCGTCCTTGAACAATTGGGCCGAAGCGCCGAAATCCATATTGAGCAGCCCGGGGGCGAAGTATCCTTCCTTAAACAGGAGACCGGCTCTGTTCAGCGCAGAGATGCAAACAGGATTATTGAGATCCGTCTTTCCGTCGATAAGATCATTGACTACCTGCGGGTTCTCATTCATAATCATTTGCTGGAGCAGGCAGGTGTTGATCAACCAGCCGCCGGCGCCATAGGAAGTCAGCGGGATTATCTTGTTATCTTTCAGCGTCTTGCAGGCTGCAAGGAATTCATCCCAAGTTTTCGGAACAACAATACCGTACTTTTCGAAAATATCCTTACGGTAAAAAATCCTGGGAGTGAAAAGATTGTCCGCGCCCGTGTTGATGGCATACAGCTTGCCGTCGGCACCCGGCTCAATCGGCGTTTTGACGGTATATTTTTCGTCGAATTTCTCTGCTTTGACGTAGGGCAGAAGGTCCAGAACATTCCCTGCCCTGACGATCGGGTCCAGCTGATCATAAACGGACGTAAAAAACACATCCGGGACTTCCCCTGAAGAATTATATACTTTCAGCTTATCCGCATAATCCTGTCCGGCAATTTCGTATTCAAAGTCATAATCCGGGAAAGCTGCTGCAGCCGTATCCTGAATGTATTGGTTAATACCTTTTCTCGTATCCTCGGTACTGAAGGAGAAAAACTTGATTTTAAGCCTTTCCTTTGATGTTTCAGCCACTTTTGACCCCTGTGCCGTTACAGCCGATGTCTGGGTATTTCCTGCCTGCTTTCCCTCCCCACAGGCCGCGAGCGTTACGATCATCATGATTGCTAAAAGAATACTTGATGCCTTTACCAGCTTGTTCATCCTTAACCTCCTCGAATATTTTATATCGCTTGCAGATACTTTTCGAAAAGCTTCCTGTAACATTACATCTTCATTCTAAATGCTACTCCGGTGATTTAGAAGGGAATATTTGTTGTTTATAAGGAATATTTTGAGGTTTGGATATAATTCGCCGGGGAGACGCCGAAATACTTCTTGAAGCATTTACCGAAATAGTTGGCGTCGGAATATCCCACCAGACCTGCAACGTCCTGGATATACTCGTTGCCCCGGTCAATGAGCTCCCTGGCCTTTTGCATTCTCGCCTCCGTCAGGAAATCATTCACCGTCATTCCGGTTTCGCGTTTGAAAACGTTGCAGAGATAACTGTAATTACTGTATAAGTGCCTGGCCACATCTTCAATTCTCAGGTCCTCATTGCCGAAATTGTCCAGTATGTATTTCTTTACACTCTCCACAAGCCTGGCGGTTTTTGTGCTCTTGTTTCTGCCGACATATTGTATTGCATCCGTAAATAAATCACAGATACTCTTTTCAATCTCATCAAGGGTTTTAATGCGGTTTATTTCTTCCATCAAGCCCAGCAGTTTTTTCATTATTTCATTCTCATACTGCCTGGCTTCGGACAAATACTCAATACAGGTGGAAATCATTTCGGTGCAGGTTATAAAAAGTATATCCGCAGGAAGCTTGAGCGTTTTTAGCTTTTGAAAAACCTGTCCTATCAGCTCCGATGCCCCGGCGGTATTTGCCAGACGCATTTCCATCAGAAGCTTGCCCCGCTGCTCCATGGCATAAACATTTCTGGCCAATCCCGAATCCGAAATGGAGGAGTACGGGGTAACTCTCTCACCGCCAAGCACCACCATGCTTTTCAGCGCATAAAGGGCTTCCTTATAGGACACTGCAATACCCTCGATATCGCTGTAAACATTCCCTATTCCAATGGATACAAAGAGCTTCATATATTTGCCGGCAGAATCCCTTATCCGTTCACAGGCTGCAGCGGCTTCATCACAATCCTTCACCTCGACCGTATTCTCAAAATGAAGAATTAAACATATTCTCTCATCGTTATCATAGCATGTGACGTATTTAAAGGAATCACCCAGAATATCTGCGGCAATATTACCGGCTGCAAACAGACAAAGCTCCTTGTCTTCGTCCTTCCAGGCCGACTTATCCACCGACCCTATTTCCATCACTACAACCTGATAGCTCTCCGATCCCGGCTTGAGGCCCAGATAATCCAACTTCTTCTGCCGATGCTCTTTGTCCAGCGGCAGGTTTCCCTGAAGCAGCATATTAAGCACGCGGTCCCTTATGACAGGCAAGTTTTCACTGACCTGCCTTTTTAAACTGTCCACCTCGATTTTGAAGCTTCTTTCCTTTTTGATGACATTGCCCAGATTCATAACCGTTTTTTCCAGCTCATCCCGTTTTACTGGTTTGAGAAGGTAATCGTAAATCCCAAGCTGCACAGCCTGCCTTGCATAGTTGAATTCATTGTACCCTGTGATAAAGATGATTTTCAAGGCGGAATCCATTTCCTTTACTGCCTGGACAAATTCCAGTCCGTCCATTACGGGCATATTGATGTCCACCAGGGCAATGTCGGGTTTTATTTCTTTTACTTTTTCCAGGGCTTCTCTGCCATTGCCGGCCTCACCGCAGATCTCCATGCCCAGGGTTTCCCACGGGAGCATTATTTTAAGCGCCTGACGGAAATAATATTCATCTTCGACCAATAATATGCGTATCATCTGCAGCACCTCACACTCTATGTTGCCAGTTCAGGATTCGACCATGGGAATATAAACGCTGACCCGTGTAAACTTTCCTGCTTCACTGTCAATATGCAGGCCAAACCGCTCCCCGTAAAACAGCTTGAGCCGCGCATCAACGCTTGCCGCTCCAAAGCTGTCATGCTGCCCGGTTAAACCGTTTCCCTTCAAAATACTTTCAATCTTGTCAGGCGGTATTCCTACGCCGTCGTCAAAGACCTCTATCAGGATGTAGTCTTCCTGCCGGCAGCCTTTTACAGAAAGAAAACCCATTCTCTCCTTAGGCTTGAGTCCATGATAAATGGAGTTTTCAACAAGAGGCTGTAATGTAAGCTTTGGAATCCTGCATTTCATAATCTCTTCATCAAAATCCACTTTAAAATCCAGCTGCTGGGCATATCTGAATTTCAGAATCGAGAGATAGCTGACTGTGAGCTTTGCTTCTTCACCGATTGTAATGATTTCTTTTCCCCTGCTTAATGAAAGCCTGTAAAAATCAGCTAAAGATTCCGCGGCTTTTATGGCATTATCCTTCATATCCAGCAGGATGAAGGAGATGATGGTCTCCAGGGTGTTATAGAGAAAATGCGGCTTGACCTGGTATTGCAGAAGCTTCAGCTCACTTTCCCTCCTGAATCTTTGCTCCCGGTATATGTCGTCCATAAGTCCCGTGACCCTGTCCATCAAATTGTTAAACCCTTTTCCCAGCATCCCGATTTCATCCGAGCATGTGAAATCTACCCGGGTCTCCAGCCTGTCCTGCTTGATTTCATTCATGACCCTCACAAGCTTCAGTATGGGCTTTGAGATGGTATAAGAGAGGATATAGGAAACAACAAAGGCAACGGCCAGGCAAAATACTCCCACCACGAGGATAATCCATGTATTCCTCTGATTTTCGGAGACGACGGATTTCATGGATTTAAGGCTGACAAGCTTCCAGCCAAGCCTTTCTATTCCTCCGCTCATGGAAAGATATCCTTTGTTATACGCCGACGCGTCAAACTTGTGATACAAATCCGACTTATCCTGAGAGGATATGATCTGTTCATCCCCGTCGACAATTAAGAACCGGTCATCCTTGTCCACCATATCGCCCTGATAAATGGATGAAATCTCTCTTTCATTTACAAAAAGAATAACCATGCCGAGAGTTTCCCCTGAGCTGACATGGATAACGGCTTTAGAGACTGCAAAAACATTCTCTTCCGACCCGTTGCTGTACTTGAGCTTCATCAGCCCGGACCATACGGGTTTTTGCCTGTTCAGTATCTGATTGAGGTGCACCCTGTCGAATATCCTGTAAATGCTTGATTCATCCAGAGGATCTCCAGTGATGAATATGCCCCCGTTGGTCATAACTCCGGCATGCCTTATCATTGTGGCCGGATATTTTACATAACTTAAAGTACTGCTGATCACTGTCTTGATCTGTATTTGTACAACGGGATCCTCCGCCTTGCCGCCATTGATTGCAAGCTCGTTCTGCAGCCTGTTGTCCATGGCGGAAACTTTACTGAAGCTTTCTATGGCGTTTACCATGTTCAATATGTTCTTTTCGACCAGCGTCAGCTCCCGTTGGGCATTTTTTGAGGCTTTCTGCATATTGGTATTTGTAGAAATAATATTGGTAATCAGCGCAAGGGTAAACAATGCCAGCGTAATGACAACCGCGCTGGATATAAAAATCCTTCTTTTGATGGGGATATTCCTATAATAAGATACGATGGGCAAAAAAAATCTGCTTATAATAATCACATATCCCTATTCTGAATTTGTTATAGGTGCCAGCTCACCCGCTAACTTTCGATAAGATCGATGCCCACCATTTTCATCAGGTACCTGGCATTGGTGCTGCTGCACCTCCCGGACCTGACCTTGTAATCAAACAGGATCTCATTATTCGAATACTTTTCGGTGAAATGATAATTTACGATCCTGCCGCTTTCATTCTTTTCAAGGTCGCACAGGTCAAAATCGTGGGTTGAAATGAGCCCTATGATCCAGTGCTTATTCAAGTTGAGCAGAACATTTTTAGCTCCAGTATACCGGTCTTTGGAATTGGTACCTCGAAATACCTCGTCAATGAGGAAAATCATGGGCTTTTGCGCCTTTGAATCATTGATGATCCGCTTGATGCGCAATAACTCCGCATAAAAAGTGGATATCCCGCTGTTCAGATCGTCTCCCAATCGCATAGACGTGTAGATATCCATAACAGAACATTGGAATTTATTTGCACATACAGCGGCGCCTGCATAGGCCAATACGAGGTTAATCCCTATAGTCCGCAGCAATGTTGACTTTCCGGACATATTGGACCCGGTGATTATGCAAATCCGGTCCTCCATATCAAAATTGTTGCTGACCCTTTTTGTCCCGACAATCAGCGGATGCCCCATCTCATTTGCCGTTACCGACACTTTGTTCTCCGCTATGTCCGGAATTGTCCACCCGGGATTTATTTGCGAAAGCAGAGCCAGACTCGATAAAGCTTCCAACTTGCCGATACTGTCAAGCCATCCCCGCAGCGAAGCACCCGATTGCTCTTTCCAGCTTTCAAGCGCCAGTATGCAGTGAAAATTCCAGAATAAAAACACATTCAAGATCAGATAAAACAGAAAATTGTTGCCGAATTCCACGGCATTGACAATGTTCTCCAGGGTTTTCATCTGCTTTAAGGCAGTTTTGTTTTTATGCATAAAAGACACTTTGATCTCAGACAGGTATTTGTCCTTAAAATCTTCATTTTCAATGACTGTGAGCAAATTCTCAAAATCCTGGATCTTTCTATGATAGGCGTAGATATTTTTTAGGGTGAAGCTCGTTTTATACCCGATGAGGTTTATAATTGACTGTATTATCAGCAAAGCAAAGGGTATCAGGTAGGATACGGACCTGTCAATAAGACAGAGGATAATTGACGTCAATGTAAGCAGGGGGAGAATATAAAAAACATAGGAGAGCCATGCAGTCCCCCATAGCCTCGACTTATCCTCAAAATACCCCAGCATCTCCTCGGGGTTTTCCGATATTTTCGGGGCGTTCATCCCTTCGCCTTGGAGATTCTGGCAGAAATCGATTTTACCTGCCAGCTCCGAAATGGCCCGCTGCCTTTTCCGGATTTCCTCCGGCCTTTTATCGGGATTTTCCAGCAGCTTTCGCAAGTTTTCCTTTCCATGCCAGGTATTGGCGCAATTGATCATCTGGTACAGGGAGGTATGCCCGAAAATATCCAGATCCGAGGTATAGGGATTCTTGGTATCCATATATTCCATCCCATCCCCCGTGAAACTGGTCCAGGTCCCATCCATTCTACTCAGACACATTGCATTTATTTGGATCAGATTGCCATACCGCTTTGACGCTTTGATCACCGCTTCATGCCTGAAAATAAGAATTACGAAAGCCGCAAGTGCAATGAAGGACACAAGGAAGCCATAAGCTGTGCTGACATATAAAAAAGCCAGCGTGGCAAGTATTGCTCCGCCAATAAAAACGAAAAGCCTCATATTGCTGAGCAGATTGGATCTGGCGTCCAGTTTGCTTTTTGCTCCGGTATATTCCTTTATTCTATTTGCGTATATTTCTTCAGGGTTCATCGCTTTATCTTTTCCACTTTTCTAAAGTATTTTCCCATTTATTATAGGTTATTTCTGGAAATCTGACAACACTTATCGCAATGATCGCTAATTGTCCCCGACGGCCTCAAGCAATCCGGAGGAAATGGAATTAATATGATTCACCGAAGAGGCTACCTGCTGCATGGAGGCAAGCTGCTGCTCCGAAGCCGCAGCAATTTCCTGGAGCTCAACCATATTGTTATGGTTGATATCTCTGATATCATGCACAATACCGACGATCCTTCCGCTTCCGTCGGCGACAGCGCTGGTGGCGCGGCTTACCTCCTGAACCTTTTCATTCATTTTCAAGCCAGCCTCGGATACCTTTCCGAAGGTTTCGCCGGCCATGTTTATTATTCTAAGCCCCTTATCCGCCATCCCGGAGTTTTTATCCATAGCGGCCACCGCTTTCTCGGTATCGTCTATCACGTCCTTTATCAGCTTGGCAATATCTTTGGTCGCTTTCTCCGACTGCTCCGCCAATGCGCGTATTTCACTGGCAACAACGGCAAATCCCTTCCCCTGCTCTCCCGCCCTGGCGGATTCAATGGCCGCGTTTAAGGCAAGGAGGTTTGTCTGGCCGGATATCCCGGAAATAACGGACACAATTTTTCCGATTTCATTGGACCGGGTGCCCAGCCGTTCAATAATCCGCCTGCTTTCATTGGTTACAGTGTCAATCTCCCTCATGGAATCGACAGCCTCCTTGATGGCGGCTCCGCTCTCCTGGGTCAGACTGCTCAGATTTTTTGAAATATCGGCAATCAGGCTTCCCTGATGGGCTACCTTGTTCAGGCTTTCCGAAATGCCTTCGACGGCAGCCGCAGCTTCATCTACCAGCTTAAGGGTATTCTCGGAACCGCCGGCGATCCTGGCGGTGTTTCCGGCGATCTGCTCATTTGCTTTTGTGGTGTGGTCGGTGATCTCCGACAGCTGTTTCACCGACTCAACCAATACGTTGGAGACCTCCTGGGATTTATCGCTAACTGTCATCAGCTTGTCCAGCATCCTTTTTTGATCCGCTGCCCCTACCACATTTTTCAGCATTCCCCGGGTCCTTTTGGACAGAACGATGAAGATCAAGGCCAATGCGATAAGCTCTATATCTCTGGGAATAATGCCATAGACCAATAGCTGGAAGCTGTTTTCGTAATTGTTGTCCGTAACGCCATTGAAGCCATACCCCAGCATCTGTCCTGCCGAGACTGCCGCAACGGAAAACAGTACGGCATACCAGCTAAGGCTTCTTGAAAAATAGAGACTGGCAATCGCTATGGGATATACAAAAAGAAGAATGACGTTACTGGATAAAAAAACGCTAAGCGTCGCCACCATCACTGCCGCAATCGAGACGACCAGATATTTCACTCCCCTGTTGTCCAGCTTAAAAACAAAAATCAGAAGGGCAGGCACAATCAGCAGAATCGTGGCTACCGACATGGCAATGGTCATCGTCGTCAAAGCTACTGCAAATATTCCAAGCAGGTTCAAAGTATAAACAAGTACTATAAAGGATATGGTCACCAGCATAATTTTGGCTGCCAGCCGGTTTGCTTCGTATTCGTTCCTTTCAAGAATGCCATTGTCTTTCATTTTCGTACCCCCCTGAAGATTATTTAATAAAATCGATTTCACCGTTTACTTAAGGAATAGGCATTAGCAGTATTGTACAATACTGGCCCTGTTTCATTCCTTTTCCACTTTTTTCAACATATTTCACCATCTATTATAGGTTAATTTGGAAAAAACCTCAACATAAAGATGCAAGAATCCGCCCATATCGACCTGACGGCTCATCTTTAAGCGTTAACGCTAATGCGGAAAACATAAAGCCGGAAGGTTAACCTATCCGGCTTTATATATCGTAAACGGACCATATATGCGTAAGTTAATATTTAGTCCCTGTATACCTTTACACATTAAATCTGAAATTGATAATATCTCCGTCTTCAATGACGGATTCCTTGCCTTCGAGGCGCATCAGCCCCTTTTCCTTGATCTTGTGCATGCTGCCGAGGCTTTCAAAATCAGCATACTTTATCACTTCAGCACGGATGAACCCGCGTTCAATGTCGGAATGGATTTTGCCGCCGGCGGCTTTTGCCGTCGTACCCTTTTTAATGGTCCATGCCCGCACTTCATCCTCTCCTACGGTCAGAAAGGATATCAGTCCCAGATAATCATACAGTGCCGTGGCGAGCCTCGCGATTCCCAACTCCTGTATGCCAAGGTCTTCCATAAAGAGCTTCCGGTCTTCTTCCTCCAACTGGCTGATTTCCAGTTCGGTTTTCGCACAAACCTCAACCACGGGTATGCGCTTTTCGAAAGCATATTTTTCCACCTCGGCTTTTTTATCATACCGGCCTGACCTGAACTGCTCCTCATCCAGGTTCATCAGCAGGATCATGGGCCTCTCCGTTAAAAAGTTGAAGGTTTTCAGATAAGCCTTCTCCCCATCGTCCAGCTCCAGGCTGTGAATCAGCTTTCCGCCTTCGAGGCAGTCCTTGCATTTTTTAAGGACCGCAAGCTCCTCCAGCAGCTCCTTTCCCGACTTTTTGCCCGACTCGATCCTCTGGATCCGGGTGTCGATGATGGCAAGATCGGCAAAGAGCAGCTCCATATTGATCGTCTCAATATCCCTGATGGGGTCGATGCTTCCGTCGGAATGAATGACACTGTCCTCTCTGAACACCCGGACTGCATGGACCAGAGCGTCAACGGCCCTTACGGCCTCGAGGAAATGAGCTGCCGAGGTGCTGCCGCCCTGCGTGATCCCATGGATATCAATAAGGTCCAGGGCGGCATAGGTTATCTTTTTGGGTTTGAAGATGCCTGAAAGGTAATCGATTCTGGGGTCATGAATCCGGGCGGTGCCGAGGTTGGCCTCCGTCTTTCCCGGTGAGGCGCCGGAGGTTCCCGCACTCTGGGTCATGAGATTGAAAAACGTGGTTTTGCCTGTCAAGGGAAGTCCAATAAATCCGATTTTCAAATTTATCCCACCTTTCCAGTTGTATACCTAAATTATACTTTTTGAAACGGGGATATACAACATTTTCCACGCAAATTTTCTTTTTCGGCCCGATTTAATGGAAGATAGACTTTGAGACAAGGATGTAGCTCGCCCTTCCCGGCTTAGCGCCCAGGATAAATCTATCCAAATTTTTATCCCTATGGTAAAATAAACTGGATGTATTCGGGGCTATTTTATGGAGGAAACCGTGAAAATAAAGGATCTTTTTTTTCATATCCATTACTGCAATTCCATGCAATTTAAATCTGGCAAATATTCGAAAAAAGTGTCCAGAACCCTTCAGCATCATGAGCTCGGTTTTATTGCAGGCGGAAAAGGTACCTTTGCAATTGAGAACAAAAGGTATCCGTTTAAAGAGGGCATGCTGTTTTATGTTTGTCCCAATGTGCCGCATTTCTTTGAAGCAGACATCGACGATCCCGGAATTTTTCTGTCGGTGCATTTCAGTTACGCCCATGTAAGCTTCAACGACGGCCGGTGGGATGTAAAAAGCGAGCCCGAAGCCCTCCTCCCGCTGAACTCCGCACAGGAGCTAAAGGATTATTATGCCATTGAGGACAGTTTCAAGAAATTAGTTGACAGCTGGAACGCAAAACTACCGGGATATGAGTTTGCTGCCCGGACCCTGCTGCAGCAATTACTGATTGCAATTTATCAAAATGTACGAAAGCAGAAACAGAATTACTCCGCTTCCGTAAAAGTGGATAAAGTCATTCAATACATGCAGCAAAATATCAAAGAAAGAGTTACCATGCCCCAATTGTCAGAGCTGGTGCAGCTATCCCCTTCCTATCTGTCCAGAGCTTTTAAAGAGGCTACCGGCTATTCCGCCATCGAGTATTTCAACAAGATTAAAATCGATAAAGCAAAAGAACAGCTGATGGAAGGCGATAAAAAAATTAAGGAGGTAGCACGGACCCTTGGCTTCATTGATGAGTTTTATTTCAGCAGGACCTTTAAAAGGATTGAAGGGATAAGCCCCTCCGAATTTTACAGCAGAAATGTCCATGGAGTATAGTATAATGCATGGTATAAAGCCATCTTTCAGGATAAAATAAGGATGTTATTATTTATTGCTTCCTGTAAGGGAATAGATGTATTTCAGAAAGAAGGCTTATATACATGCCGATTTGGAAAAGAAATCTGATCGTCTGCTGGTTCGGAATGTTTGTGTCAGGGATAGGGATGAGCCAGATTGCACCGGTATTGCCCCTTTATATAAAACATCTTGGCGTCGGCAGTCCGGCTTCCGTTACGCAGCTTTCCGGTATTGCCTTTGGCATTACCTATATCGTTTCCGCTATTTTTTCCCCCATCTGGGGACATGCCGCCGATAAATTCGGACGAAAGCCCATGCTTTTAAGGGCAAGTCTTGGCATGGCACTGGTTATCGGCTGTATGGGCTTTGCACCCAATGTGTATGTTTTGATAGGCTTAAGGCTGCTGCAAGGCGCCATCACTGGGTATAGCACGGCCTGCACCACCTTGATCGCAACACAGACGGACAGGGAACATGCGGGATATGCTATGGGTACGCTTTCTACGGCAAATATCGCAGGCTCTTTGTTTGGACCCACCATCGGAGGCTTTATCGAAGAAACCCTCGGTTTTCAGCCCGTATTTTTTATCACGGGCGTACTGATGCTGATCGCATTTGCCACAACCGCCTTGTTTGTAAAGGAATCCTTTAGCCGGCAGGACAAAAAGGTGCTCGGCATTAAGGAAACATGGAAACTTGTTCCTGAAAAAAGCTTGATGGTTACCATGCTTGTAACGTTCTTTTTACTCAGCGTCGCCTTGTATTCCGTACAGCCGATCCTGTCGGTCTTTGTCACCCAATTGTCCAGCGGCTCCAGTCATGCCGCGCTAATCGCGGGCTTGGTGTTCTCGTCCTCCGGCCTGGCCAATATTATTTCCGCTCCTCGTTTGGGGAAGCTTTCCGATAAAACTGGCGCGCAAAAAGTTATGCTTGCGGCTCTTGTCGCGGCGGGGCTCATTTATATTCCGCAGGCTTTTGTGCAGCATGCCTGGCAATTAATGTGCCTGAATTTCATCCTGGGGCTGGCGACGGCAGGGTTGGTCCCTTCGGTAAATACCCTGATCAAAAAAATTACGCCGGATTCCCTTACGGGCAGGGTTTATGGTTTTTCCATGTCGGCGGGGTATTTGGGCGTATTTGCAGGCGCTGTTCTGGGCGGGCAGGTAGCGGCCTGGTTTGGCATCAAATATGTATTTCTCACTACAAGCGCATTATTGCTGGTCAATGCAGCATGGGTCTATTTTAAGGTGTTTAAAAAACTTGGCGTCACTGCACCGGCGCCTGTTTTAAAAAAAGTAAATAATTAAGGAGAATGGAGAAGTAAAATGAAAATCAAATGGTTTGGCCAGTCCAGTTTCATGATGACCTCTGAAAACGGAACGAAAATAGTCACGGACCCCTATGCAGATTTTTTAGGGTACAAATTGCCCGGCATTGAAGCCGATATCGTCTCTACAAGTCATGATCACAGGGACCATAATAATATAGGCGCTGTCAAAGGCCGCTTTGAGCATATCCGTGAACCGGGCCGGTTTTCAAATTGCGGAATCGAAATAAACGGTGTGGAAACCTTTCACGATAACGTCTCGGGAGCCAAAAAAGGGAAAAATATTGTATATACCTTTGCAATGGACCAAATCAAGGTTTGCCATTGCGGTGACCTGGGACATGTTTTGAGTTCCGGTCAAATAAAGGACATCGGAAAGGTGGACATCTTGCTGCTCCCTGTCGGCGGCTCATTTACAATTAACGCATCCGACGCTTTTCAGGTAATGAAACAGCTGAACCCGGCAATCGTTATACCGATGCACTACCGGACAAAGGCGCTGGGCCTGATGGGCCATGTGTTTGGCAAGGTTGATGACTTTATTGCCATAGCGGGAATGAAAGCAACTAAGTACAAGGAACTGGAAGTAAACAAAGAAAATATAAATGAGTATGCCGGTATTGCTGTCCTTGAATATAATTAAGCTGTTCAGCATGGTCGCTGACGGGGCGGAAAAATAATTATTTTACGATGTCACCATTTGACTTCATGGAATATTCTTGATATTATCTTTCATATTGTTTGAATATTATCAAAGATCAGTCCTATTCGGTGAGGTTACGATGATCAGAGAATTATTTGGTGACAAGGCTTTTTACAAAAGCCTTGTTATGCTTGCCCTACCTATTGCTTTGCAGAACCTGGTGACGTCCTCCCTGAATCTGATGGACAACGTGATGATCGGCTGGCTTGGTGAGACTCAGTTGGCCGCTGTAGCGCTGGCCAACCAGATTTATTTTTTAATGGCCCTTGCGATTTTTGGCGTCAGCAGCGGCTCTGCGATTTTCACGGCCCAGTTCTGGGGAAAGAAGGATGTCCTCAACATACGCAGGGTCCTGGGTTTAAATCTGCTATGCGGCGGCTCGGTTGCCGTCCTGTTTACAGCCGCTTCCTTTTCCGCACCGCGGTTTCTTCTCGGGATCTTTTCTTCCGACGCCGCAGTGGTTGAACTTGGCAGCTCGTTCCTGACCATTGTATGCTGGAGCTATCTCCCCACCGCCGTCAGCTTTTGTTTTGCATTTACTCTCAGAAGTACCGGAAACACAAGGCTTCCCATGACGGCAAGCATAATTGCCCTTGCCATCAATACGGTTTTGAATTATGTTTTGATTTTCGGCTTGTTTTCATTTCCAAAGCTTGGAGTACCGGGATCCGCCCTTGCAACTCTGATTGCCCGCATCACGGAAGTGACCATCATCCTTTCGTCCGTTTACCTGAAGCGCATGGTACCGGCTGCTTCCATCCGTGAGCTTCTGGATATCAAGCTTGATTTTGCTCGCAGATTTTTCAAAACAACCCTTCCCGTAATCGCAAACGAAATCCTCTGGTCTTCCGGTTTTACCCTTTATTCCGTGGCTTATGCCCATATGGGGACCGGAATGGTAGCCTCCATCAATATGTCATCAACGGTGGAAAGATTAGCAATGGTGCTATTTACAGGTATCGCCAGCGCATGTGCCATCATGGTGGGGAATAAAATCGGCGAGGGAGATAACTGTACCGCATACCTTTATGCAAAACGGCTGACCGTCCTGGGTGTCGGGCTGGGAGCCTGCATGGGCCTTGCGGTAATCTTCCTGTCCGGTGAGATTTTATCAGCCTACCGGGTTTCTTACGGAGTTTTCCATGACGCCCGGCTTGTGTTAATTATTTTTGGGTCCATCATGATTTTCAAAATATTCAATGTGATCAATGTTGTCGGCATTCTGCGCAGCGGCGGAGATACAAGATTCAGCCTGGTCCTGGATACCGCCGGCGTCTGGCTCATTGGCGTACCGCTGGCCTTTATCGGCGGCCTGGTTTGGTCGCTGCCCATATACATCGTCTATGCGCTGGTAAATCTTGAGGAGCTTGTCAAATTCGCCTTTGGCCTGAGACGGTTTATATCGCGCAGATGGATCAACAATCTCGTAGAGCATGAATGCCACTGAGTTGCCCGTGCCGTCAAAGCCCGAATGCAGACCGGCTTACTGCCGGCCTTCAGGCCGGATTCCCTATTCTTTTGAAGCTTATGGCGCCTGTATTTTATCTGCCAGCTCATTTTCCTTATAAGCCTTGATTCTAACGGATACCGCCGTACCCTCCCCTATCCTGCCGGTGATTTTTATGCCGTAATCGTCACCATAGTTGGCCTGTATCCGTTTAATCAGGTTCTTTATGCCATAGCCGCCATAGCTGGCCTTATAATTGAAGCTCATGATTTTTTCGATATCATTTTCTTCCATCCCGCGGCCGTTGTCCATCACCTCAAACAGGATGTCGCCGCCCTGTCTGTAGGCTTTTATAAGGATCCTTGCGTCCTCCGCCTTACCATTTAAGCCATGAAGTATGGAATTTTCAACAATGGGCTGAAGCAAATGCTTCAAGGTATAATAGGACAGGACTTCCTCTTCTGCGTCTATCTCCAGGATATACTGGGCGGAATGGGCAAATACGTTTATTTTCACATATTCCTTGATCATATCCAGCTCCGCGGCAATGCTGATTATATTATTGCCTTTGTTCAAGGCAATCCGGTAATATTTTGTCATGGTGTCGATCATATCCACCGTCTTTATGTCTTTGTTCCAGAGCGCATTCCATTTGATCACCGACAGGGAATTATACAGCAGGTGCGGATTGATCCTGGACTGGAGCAGCTCAATTTCCAGGGAGCTGTTTTCGTGCTTGATGTTGATAAGTTCCTTATAATATTCATTCATCCGGCTGATAACGTCTTTAAACTTTTGCTTGATGAATGCCACTTCGTCGTTTCCTGTAATCTGTATCTGTTTTTCATTCAACAGAAGATTTTCATCCTGCCTGATACCGTTGATAAAATTTTCAAGACTTCCGGTGATCCTTTTGGCTGTGTGTCTGGAGGCGAAGATCAATACAAAAACATAAACCAGAAACCCCAATAGAAACAGCAGGAAGGTTTTGATATTTTTCTTGTATATCCCTCCTATGGATACTGCTGCCGTAATTGTATCCCCATTCATCAGGCTGCTGCTAAGCAGGATAAAATCGCGGGCTGTCACTGCTTCCGGGCCGTCTATTTCCATCCCCTGGTAGTTCTTAAAATAAAGGACATCGCCGTTGACGTTTTTGAAGAATACGATGCCGTTTTCCGGACGGCCAAGCGTACTGAGCTTCTCTTCGATTGCAGCATAGGGAATATTGACCTCCAGTATCCCTACGGAAGTATTGTAATTGGCAATATTCCTGTAAAAGGTCAGATATTTTTCACTGTTTTTGATTGTGGGGTTGGGGTCCCAGATGATTTCCGTTCCGGGCGCTTTCATCGCCTTCTCGACAAGAGCGTTGCCCTTCATTCTTCCGATGCTGTCAACAAATACTCCTTCATACAGGGTTTCATTATAGGTGTAGATTACATAGGGTCTTTTCCCATTAACACTGTAAGATTCTCCGATCATGGCCTTGATAATATCCATAAATACCATCACTTGCTCCAGATCATCACTGAAATTCGTTCCGATGTTTTTAAGCAAATATTGATTCTGAACGATATTGCTGCTTTTATTTATCTGCATGTTGAGGGTTTCGTTGATGGCTTGCACACACTCGTTAAGTTTCAAGCTCATATTGGAAGTATAATCGCTGGTAATTGTACGGTTGGTATAATACAGGACATACAGCGCCACCAGTATGAACGGTATCGCAGTAAATACCATCAGATTTCTGTAAATCCTGCTTCTGAGCGTAGCTGCAGGAAAAAGCCACCGGATGAATTTTTTTAACCCCATCGCTATATACCTCATGAGATGTAACCGTCCCGGTATTGTTCGGGAGACATCCCGGTATCTTCCATGAAAGCCGATGCAAAGCGCCGGAAAATGAAATTGGCGTAGCTGGTGCACGCACTGTATTTATGGATGGAAAACATAAACAGCCCCCCGGTATCCAAAATAAAAAGCAGCGGAATATTTAAGGGAAAGATATCCACCGCTCTTTGATAGTATATTATTCAGCTGCCACCGGTCAAGCTTATTCTATTTTTAAAACAAGTGGTCAAAAAGTATCTTTACTCCAATGCCGATAAGAATGACCGCTCCCAACCGGTCCAGATATCTTCTGAGACGGCCGTAGTTTCTTATCCAGCAGCCCAGCAGGACGCCTATAAAGCATAAGACAAAGGTGATAACGCCTACATAAATCGACGGAATAAAAAAGCCGTAGCCCAGGGTGGAAATACTGATTCCTGCGGCAAAGGCGTCTATGCTTGTTGCCACAGACAGCGTAAGCATAAGCTTGAAGCTTGTCAGGTCAAGGGGTTCGGACTTTTCGTCCATAGACTCCTTCCACATTTTTATACCGATGACTGCAAGAAGAATAAAGGCGATCCAATGGTCAACAGGCTCGATCAGATCTTTAAAGGAAAAACCCGTAACCCACCCCAGCGACAACATCCCCCATTGAAAGAAGCCAAAAAGGAAAGCAACTTTAAACGCGTTCATATATCGTCTTTTCAGTATGCAAAGTCCGCAGGATACCGATACTGCAAAGGCATCCATTGCAAGACCCAATCCGATTAAAACTATTACGCCGATGCTCATAAGTCTATCTCCAATTCATTTTCTATTCTTATGCATTTGCTGTGTTTTTTATCCTTATTCCAATAGAAAGGTAATTTCCACCAGCTATTGAAATATGTCCAGGCCCCGTGCTATAATACCTCTTACCATTATAGAAGGAGTGATGATATGAAGCAAATAAAATTTTTATTTATGATCATAATCTTTGCTGCCATGCTTTCCTTCGGAAATCCGGCCGTCGCCAAAACAACGGCAGATGTGGGACTTCCGCCGGCAATCGTACTGGTGCAGGATGAAAATAACAAAATGCTTGTAAACCATAACTTTAAGAATGATATGCAGATATTTGTACCAGGCGGCAAGCACAATGATCCCGGCTTCTATGTAAATATTCCGGGCAATAAGTAATCCGGGCAAATAAAGCCTCGGGGGCATCGAACCCCCTTGCCTTTTGGTGATTCGGCTATGGCCGGATACCGCAAAGAAAAAACTGCCGGCAAAATATGCTTCTGGCAGTCTCATTGAGTCAGAGGACAGCCTCTGACTTATTTTTTTCAGTATTTATTCCATTCGTCAAATACCGTTTCAATACTTTCCTTCGGGTCCTTGACTCCCCATTCGCATTGGGCGATGACGCCAGTCCGTTTGCCTCTAAGCAAAGCTTTAGCTGCGCGGCCTACCGCTTTGCGCACATCAGCGGCAGTTCCAAAGGGAAGGATATTCTGCCTGTCGATTTCGCCCCAGAAGGTTATTCTGCCCGCATACTGCTCACCCAGCCTTTCCATGTCCATGCAGAATAATTGAGAGTTTACGGCATCCACCCCTATTTCAATAAGGTCGGGATAAATTGCTTCAATGTTTCCGTCGGAATGGAAAAAGACAAATTTGTCTTTGCTGTGAAGAAGGTCACAATACTCCTTGTATAAGGGCTTAAAGAATTCCCTCCACAATTTCGGCGATATGAGGAGAGTTTTCTGGGTACCCCAGTCATCCATGAACGAAACCCCGTCGACATCGGTCTCCGACCACATTTTCATCTCCCGCAGAAAAAATTCATGGAGCATGTCTCTGAGTTTATAAACCTCTTTCTCCCCATAAGCCAGGTCCATATAGAGATTTTCAGTGCCGCGCAAAAACTGCATCCGCTCAAAAGGCCGGGTTTCAGTTCCTGCCAGGATAAACTTCTCCGATTCGGCGCAGCTTTTGTTGACTTGTGACAGGTCCGCCCCGTCAAGCAGCTCCCAGGGCAGTGCATAGGTATCCAGTGCCGACCAGTCTGCCAGCGGATATTCCTTTACCTCGCCTACAACTCCCGGCTCGCCTACATGCCAGACAGAACCCCAGGCATCCATGGATATCCCTACCTCAGCAGGGTCTCCCTTGCAGCGTTTACCTTTGCCATAGCTGCAAACCGGTCCTCCGATGTCTCCGGGAAATTTACCGGTAACCTCGTCATATTCCTGCCTCCTGTATGTCAGAACACCCGGCAGGGCCCAGAGCGTCCTTGGCAGCCTGTCAACCTCCTCCTGCCTCAACACCTTTATTACTCTTTCCCTTGAATTCACTTCAATCCCCCTTTTTGCAGCAATAAATATATTTTACCGGTCCAGCTTACCCACCGTAAAGGTTCCCGGACTGACAAATCCATGGAAAAGTCATTGGAACACCCTAGCGGTGAAGCTGAGCTACTGACTAAAATTATATCAATTACCCTTATGGGAGAGTTTCAAAAACCTATCATGATTTTTCCGTATTATCGCATCTTATTCCGAAAGAGCGATATTGCCCTTCCTGCAACTGCCCGGAGTCATGCCGAAAAGCTTCTTAAAGGCTGTGCAGAAATAATGGTCGTTATTATACCCCACCTCCCGCGCAATTTGCGCAATACTCTTATCCGAGCACAAAAGCAGTTTTTGCGCTTTGTATAGGCGGACCCTGTTAAGATGGTGATTGACCGTATCTCCCGCATATTCCTTGAAAAGTCTGGCCAAATGGCTATAGCTCAAATGTACGGAATAGGAAATGTCATTGACGTCGATTTCCTGCGAATAATTTTCTTCCATGAATTTAATGGCATTTTTGACAATCTGATTTTCCAGAAAGCGGTAATTTATTGCCGACGAGCAGGTTGGAGCGGCAGTAGAATAACACTCTGCAATATTGCTGAGCAATTGGCAGAATTCCAATTGCATCTGCAGCACTCCGGCTCCCGACCCGGCCATTCTCAGCAGTCCAAGCATACTGCCGGAAATAGCCGCAGTGTCGGCTACAGGCCGCGAATGCGCCTTTGCCAGGACATCACTGATTCTTGACAATTCATAACTGACATTGTCAAGCTTTTCCTCCTGTTTATTGTTTGATATAAATTCCCAGCGCAGTGCAAAGCCCACGTGCCCGCTCCCCGGGTCCTGCCGGTGGGAATGATAAGTCCCGGGAGGCATCAGGTAGAAACTCCCCGCTTCGATTTTCTGCTCTGAATGATTGATGGTGGTATAAATAGAATGCTCGATCACGTAATGAAACTCAAAAAAGGAATGCTTATGCTCCATTACCCTCCAGTCAGGTCCATTGTCCATAAAATGGACGCCCAATACCCGTATGGCTATCCCATTGATGCTTATATGCTTGTATGCTATTGCCTGAAGCCTGTCAAAGCACTGTATGCACTCCTGTGTATTCAATTGTTTTATTGAATCGCTCATTGGCTTGTCTCCGGGTCCTTAAGTGCAGCTATGCACCTTCATATATTTTATAAATTGCTGCCAATCATACCGGCTCAGATAATGTGTACCGGCTCTCAAATGATAACCGATTTCACCTTCGTGCAATATCGTGCCTGGCTCCGGATAGCCGTCCGAAGTGACAAAGCCATCCAGTCCAAGCAGCTCATAAGCCGGGCTTGCAGCTGCACAGCCCAGGAATTCGGCGATGGGATCGGCCCATTCATCTTCCGCCGCGCTGCTTACATATACCCGCCTTGGAGCAATGGCCGCAAGCACGAAATGCTGGTCAAAGGGCATTTTATCCTCATTGTCCCTGTACTTTTTATAATTATCACAGAACCAGCAGCTAAAATTATCGGTTATCGCTTTTACCCTCTCACCTTTTTTGCCCCTTGTCAGGGCGGCGCCGGAACACCCTGAATTGTTGGAAATTCCAAAAGCAAACCGCGCATCCTGTGCAGCGCACCATAAGGCTGTTTTTCCAAGCCTTGAGTGGCCTATGACAGCGATTCGCCTCTTATGGATTTCATCAAGGGTTTGCACATAATCCATCACTCTTGAGGCCGCCCATGCCCACATGGAGATTTTTCCCCATTCGTCGGGTTTGCGGCAGCCATTATGATACATACCTGCCAGGCCCCCAAGAAATCCATCTTCTTTATCCGGTACTATATCCTCATAATAGAAAGTAACGCAGGCGAATCCGGCATCCAGTATCTCTTCCGCAGGATAATACATATCCGGGACATCTGGCCGGAAGCTTATATGTATAAATAAAGGGACAGAACTTGTATTCTTAGGGATAATGGTGTTAACAGGAAAAGAGAACTCCCCCCTGGGCGTATTAAAAATAATCCGGACAACGGAATGTACGGCTTTACCTGCAAATGCATCCTCATCCCTTTGCAGAAGCTTTGAAGCAACTTTTCCCGGAGGCGGCGGAGAAAAGCCATAAATTTCCCGTCCGAGCAGCTCAAGGATCTCCTGTCTCCGTTGATTCCAGAATAGCTTTGAATCAATCTTCCCATCAGGCAACTCAAGCACATCAGGGAGTGACAGACCGCTTAGCGCATCAAGGTATAATTTGCCCATAAGGAAACTTCCTTTTTAAAAATTCAAGCCGGATAACCCTAGCAGCCTTGCCTTCGCTGACCTTCATCCTTGTGGGACCCACAGGTTATCCTCCCCTTTTCCTTAGTATACTTCAATGTTTTTGCGTATACAATACAAAAACTTTTTTACTTCAATTTATCACTTTGTTAAGGGAATCAAATTTATTAATTTAAAAAATACATGTTTCTTTCTTTTTTCACATGTACTTTGACTTTATCGTAAGACTATAATAGTTGCATAAGGAGTGTGCGTATTTATGGAAAAAGGATACCAGAGGCTTTCGCTTGAACAACTCAAAGAATGGGAGGGGCTAGGTTATGGCATGTTCATTCATTTTGGGATGAGCACCTTTGATGGCCATGAGCTCAGCAAAGGGGACATGCCTTCCGAATCATACTGTCCGGACAGGCTGGATGTAGAACAATGGATCAGGGTGGCCAGGGATGCAGGTATGAAATACGCCGTTTTAACTACAAAGCACGTTTCAGGGCACTGCTTGTGGCCATCTGCATACACAGACTATCATGTGGGGACAAGCAGCAACAAAACCGATATTGTCGCTGAATTTATGAAAGCCTGTGAAAAGTATGGGATCATGCCCGGCCTTTACTATTGCTCATGGGATAACCATCATACCTTCGGCTCCCTCACACCAAGTTCTACTCAATGGGATTGGGCTTACACCACCGAGGAATATCTTCAATTCCAGTTTAATCAAATCAATGAATTGCTCACAAATTACGGAAAAATCGGCGAGGTCTGGATCGACATCCCGAAAGTACTGCCTCGCGGATACCGCCATAAGCTGTATAATCATATTGCAAAGCTCCAGCCGGATGCAGTAATCATGATGAACAATGGCATTGGCGATGGCTCGGATTTGTCTGTTGCCAATACCTGGCCCTGCGATCTGGCAGCCATTGAAAGATACCTGCCCAATAGTCTGGATGGCCATGTGCAATGGCGTGAAATTGAGGGTAAATCTTTTTACATTCCGGGGGAGGTGTGTGAACCAATTGGCCGGGAATGGTTCTATGTGGAAGGGGATAAGCCCAGGAGCGATAAGGAACTGCTTGGGATGTACCTGATTTCACGGGCGAGGAATGCTAACCTCTTACTTGATGTGGGGCCTGACAAGCATGGATTGATACCACCTCATTATGTGGATGCCCTGATGAGGCTCAGAAAGAATATTGATTTTTTTGACTAAACAGGCCTTTTCCTTATCTGCTCAATGGCCTCTTTACAGGCTTTTTTCAGGTTCCCTTCCGTATCCGCATGACACACGCATTTGTTTTTGTTTTGATCGTCATGGGGTACCTGATCTGTCACGATTACAGAATCTTTTTTTACTATGTTTTGTCTCAACAATAGTTGAAAAAATGCAAAAGGTGCTGTATAATGACAGCAAGATGAACATCTTCACGGGAGGTTTCCGATGAAAGAGGTCCCGAAGCATAAGCGCGGATTCCTGAAAAACGATTTTGAGTTCTTTCACATCAAAGATCAAAGGAGTATGGAGTTTGACTTCCACTACCATGATTTTAACAAGATCATCATTTTTATCTCGGGGAAGGTTACCTATCTCATCGAAGGCAGGGCATACAACCTGAAGCCCTGGGACATCCTGCTGGTCAACAGCAATGAAGTCCACAGGCCTGTTATAGACCCCCTGGAAACCTACGAGCGGATCATTTTGTGGATCAACAATGCTTTTTTAGAGAAGCACAGTACTGCCGAATGCGATCTGCTGACCTGCTTCAAGGAATCCTCCGAAAGAAACTACAAGCTTCTGCGGCTGAATCCCGATTCACTCGGCAATATGAAGCATATTCTGGTCCAGCTGGAGGATGCATGTAAAAGCGACATTTTCGGCGCCAGGCTGTTGAAAAATTCCCTGTTTGTCCAATTCGTCATCTATGTCAACCGATTCATGCTTCAGCCGGAAAACAGCGCCCGGAGCATCACCGACGTCCAGTACGACCAGCAGATAAGCTCCGTCCTGGACTATATCAATGAAAATCTCTCCGGTGATTTGACAATCGAAGCCCTGGCAGAACGGTTTTTTACAAGCAGATACTATCTGATGCACAAATTCAAGGCCCAGACGGGCTACTCCATTCACAGCTACATTCTGAAGAAGAGGCTGATCATGAGCAATACCCTGCTCCAAAAAGGGAAATCGGTGACGGAAGCCGCATTGGAAAGCGGCTTCAATGATTACTCAAACTATTTGCGGGCTTACACCGCCATGTTTGGGCTTTCTCCCAAGAAGTACCATAAAACAATGACGGAGCTGCAGCGCCAACTGGCGTCCCAGCCGCATATTGTGACGGAGGAAGATTCTTAGGTGATAAAAGAGGTACTGCTGACTTTACTCTGAAACTCTCCTGAATTTTCACAATGGGTGGTACGTTAGCGCAGGTGTCATTGCGAGCGAATGCAGTGAAGCGCGGCAATCTCAAACTCTTAAATACTATTTGAGGTTAAAAAGAGATACTGCTGACTTCCAGTTTATGGGTAGGCATGACTGCAAATCCCTGCATCAGGCTCCGTCATGGGCAGGCTGTAATGTCCAGGCTCGTTCCAATGCGGGCGCTGGCTATTCGCCCTCCATGGCTCAAAGCCAGCGACTTCGGCGTCCGTGCCGAAGTGTAACGGGTATTCCTCTGGGGTACCGCATTCGAACTTCACCTGGACAAACAGCCTGCAGCCATGACTCCACATGACGCATCTATTTGCAGCCACGCCTACCCATTTGCTTTCTGGTGATAGAGGAGTTTTTGATTGTGCATCGTGTACAATTTCTTTTCCCGGCTACAGGGAACTGCCTTCTACAATTGTATGTGCAAGCAGCCTGTCTGTTATATATGAATTTCCCTGCATCTGATTCAGTACACATTCCAACGCCTTGACGCCCAGCTCCTCGAAAGGGTAGGATACTGTTGCCAGGGAGGGCTTGACATATCTCAGCATATCAATATTGTCAAAGCCCATCAGTCCTACATCTTCAGGGACCGACAGGCCCCTGGCCTCAAGGTGTCTAAGCACTTCAAGGGCATAGATGTCACTGGAGCATAGCACGGCTGTCCTGCCGCCATCCTTCAGGTTTATGGAATCCAGCTTTTGCAGATAATCCCTGCCCTCAATGGTTATAGGCTCACGGCCTTTTCCGGACTCCTTCAGCGCGTCCAGATATCCGTAAAGCCGCTGTTCCTGCGCATAAATATTGGATTTCTTCCGGTATGCCAGCGGCGGGCTTATATAAATGATCCGCTCATAGCCCTTATGGGCTATATGCAGGGCAGCATCCTTCATAGCGCGGTAGTCATCAATGCCGATAAAGGGAAACTCTTCCTGGATTCTATTTCCAAGGGTAACAAGGGGAATTTTCAAATTCTTAAGATATTCTCCGAATTCAGTCCCCTGATTTACCGAAAACAGTATCAATCCATCTACCTGCCGGCTCATAAGGTGTTCAATACAGGCTTTCTCGGCGTCCCCATCCTTGTCCGTAAGCGTAAGATACACGATATATCCTTGCTGTCTGGCGCTGGATTCAATGGCATTGGCCAGTTGCGCAAAAAACCGGTTATACAGGTCGAATACCACCAGTCCGATGGTCATGGTACAGCCTTTGGCAAGACTTCGGGCCAGCAGATGCGGCCTGTATCCCAGTTTTTCCGCAGTTTCAAGAATCCTTTCCCGGGTTTTTTGACTGATGCCGGGACGGTTGTTCAGGGCACGGTCCACCGTGCCCTGTGAGACTCCGCACATTTCAGCGATTACATTACTTGTGACTTTGATGCTCCTCATCCTTCCTGCCGGATGGTCAGAATTCCGCCTGCGGCAACTTTTGTCAGGGCTTCAAGCTCGATGCAGCCCTTTGAATACCGGAAGTCTGCGGGACTGCCAGACACATCCACCTCTTTTATTTGTATGTCACCGGAGGCAGGTATTTTTATTTCCTTAATATTCAGCTCTCCATAGAGTACCACAAGTTTGGTAACTCCGGAAGCCATTTCTATTGTGCCCCATCCGGAATCCAAAGACCAGAAGCACTTAAAGCCGCTGCCCACGCCTTGTACGGGATTGAAACCCACCATGCCCTTTACCATATCAAACTCAAAGCCGCTGAATGCGTTCAAAAGCGCATAGCTGGCCATTGAGCGTGCATAGTTGCTTCCGCATTCAAACTCATTCCATGGATTTCTTTTCTCCCCGTCATACCTGTCCCTGACAGCCCGGACAATTTCCAGCCCTTCCTTTATGAAGCCTTCCTGGATCATGTGGGACGACACCTGATACTCGGTCCCGCTCCACGGCTCTTCGGCATAGGGCACCGGCACCACAGGCTTGTACTTGCCTTCCGGCCACTCGGTTATCACCACTCCCGCTTCATCATTCATCGCATAGAGCCGGCAGGGGTTGAAAAAGTTCCGGAAGCTCTTTTTGAAATTATACCGGTAGATGGATTCCAGAGCCTTTTTTACCTGCCGGCTGTCGAATATTTCCCCCAGTCCGCACAGGTTGGCATGCCACTGTGCCAAAACCTGGTCCACGATGCAGCCTTCGCCTATCTGGTATTTGATCTCCCCTGCCTCATCATTCCAGTAAGCCTTTTTCGTATTATCTCCCAAAAGCGATTTCCCGCTGTCGTATCTATCAAGGATGGATTCGTCCTTCAAATCAATGATCTGCCGGTAGTATTCCCCGTTAAAAAGGTTTGTGTCCACCCATGCCTTCCCTTTGGCAAAAAGCTGCCCATATTCCACTGCCTTTGCCTTATATCCCAGATGCTCCGCCATTTCGGCCCCTGCCTTGAGCGCAGCCAGATAAAATCCTGTAAGCCAGGAATTAGGTCCGAAAAGCTCCATATCCAGGGTGTGATGCTGTCTGCCTTCCAGGACGCCATCCTTATCTGCATCCCACCGGTCTTCGTTTGTCGGAGCCCAGGCAAACTCGATGCTCTTGCTTATAGCCTCCCAGTTGGATTTCAGCCATTCGGAATCCCCGGATATCTTCCAGTCCCTGTATGCCTTTATTACACCGCCAAACTGGCCGTCGGCGCAGGGTCTGAAGCCCGAACGCTCTCTCCCCACGGGAAGCTGCAGCCGGAAGGCCATTCCCCCATCTTCCCGCTGGTTGTATTTAAAATCCAGGTCCCGCATGGACCTTTCAAGCTTTGGAAAGAGGAAGGGCAAGGCATAGGCATAATTCCAAACATGGGTGCAGGAGCCTTCACAACAGCCCGAGTCACAGCCGCAGCCCTCAAAGCCATAGAAGGAGCCGTCTTCAAGCCTTAAACAGGTAGGAGTTTTCAAGATTGAAATGTTGGCTGCCACCGCATCGATGGCCTCGGCCGGGAGCGTGGAGGAAAACAGGGCGTTTTTGAAGGTAAGCGTATCCTTGTAAAGCCTGTCCCAATTTTTCAGGCTGTAAGCGGCAGCGGCAACGGAGTCTTTGAAAACAGAAGCATAGTAATTCTTCCATGTCTTCGGTTTTTTTGTGCTGCAGCAGTCTCCTTCGCAGTCGCATTTTTCAGGCCTCCAGTAATTGGTGCAGTTCGGGAAATTCCAAGAAAGCACAAACCTTACTTTGCCTTTCTCTCCCGGGCTGAGGGTGATATGGGCGGCAAGCGTCGATACGTCGTCCTCTGCCCTTCTTCCATTTTCATTTTCCACTGCCGGGTAATTTCTATTTTTCAATTTTCCGGGGGCCGTAAAGTCCCTCCAATAAATTCCCAGGTTATCAAACCAACTGCCTCTGAACCAGTATTCCTGATAACTAGTTTCCTCTGCATCACAGGCCAGACAAAGATCGCCATATCCCAGGCTCTCCTCTTCCCGGTCCAAAGCAGAAGCTTTTATGGTATGAATCCCATCCAGATGGTCATAGCGGTTAACCAACATCCCTTCCTTCAGGGGGTTGTTCAAGGATAATGCGACCGTATAGGTAACGGCACTCTCGTATGTATTTTCCACCTCCACCTCAAAAAACGCGGCAGGTATGCTTGAGTCCGTGTCATTCAGAGGAATCAGAGGGTTGAAGGCATTCATCACAACCTTGCCCGGGAATTCCCCATCCAGAAATTCCAGCAAGGCAAAGGGATATTCACCTGTAAAGACCACTTCCCTGAAGTGGGGTACGCCAGCCATTGTAGCTCTTTGAGGCCCGAAGCCGAAGCTTTCGAACATCACCCTGTGCAAATCACCCGAATACGGCGAATGCAGGTCCCCGTTCATGACCCTGGCGTCCAGCACCTTTCCCCCGGTTTCGGCCTTGACGGAAAAGTGGCTGAGACCGTTGACGGAGCCTTTATTCGGTTTATTGAATATCTCCCAGTCAATGAGCCTCCCATTGCCCGACAGCCCTATGCACCCGGTGCCTATTCCGCCCAGCGGAAAGGAGATTTCTCTCGTCCTGGAGCCTTTGTAAGTAAAATTATTCATATGGATACCTCACTGTTTCAATCTACGTGTACGTACACGGCATTATTACTATATCATACTGCCATATCCATGTAAATAGCTTCACGATGCAAAAAAAAGTGTCTTATAGCCATACATAAAATGCTTTTACCAGCTTTTCCGCTTCTCCATCCGATATCCGGAATTTTTCACTGAATACCATGCATAGAGAATTGATTCTATATGATCATAACTCAGACCTGTACCTTTGCTACTTTGGCAATTTATATAGGGATAACCTGAAACCGAGGATAGTTCCTATGCCACTCATCAAGATTATAAACGCTAAACTGGTTTAAAATGCTTCTTTTTACACATTCATTTTCTTTTAAACCGACTGGCAATTGCATAAATATTTTTTCTCTTAATTTTTTTCTCAATTTACTATCAATTTCCGGATGCTCTATCAGTAATACATAATTAATTGGTAAATCATTTTCGTTTTCCTTACAGGCCCAATGCAAAAATAGACTACTATAAAACTTCCTTGCTATCCTTTTATAAAATTCTTCAGTCTTTAGCTTTCGCAGCATTTCATCCGGATTGGCAACATCGTCAACTGCAGCATTTTTATATTCTAGAAAAATAATTTCATCTTTCGAGCAAATCACAAAATCAACATCCGACAGAATTGTGGTCATTTGTGCCAAATGATTGTATTCAAGAACAGTACAATCCGAAAAATCAAACCTGTATTTATTGTTTTCATCTTTATAGATTTTTTCACTCATACCGCTAGTCCCCCAGATTTTTATCAAAGACCTCATCAAGTAGTTTTTCATCTGCCTCAATTATAGGATTTTCTTGAAGCCTTCCAAAATACTCATTTGATTGACTTTTAACACCATTATCAGTTTTAAAGAGGCTATGATACAACACCTTGTCACCAGCTTTTCGTTTTACTTCAAAATATTTAGCTAAATTATAATCATGTGTTGCAATGAATATTTGAACACCGTTACGCTGCAGTTCAAGAAGTATATCAACCAAAACAGGTATGAGCTGCGGATTTAAATTGGCTTCCGGCTCATCCCAGAATATAATGGTGCCTTTTTCCAATAAACCATTGCGAATAAGCTTCCATAGCAAACCAATTTTACGCAATCCCTCCGATTCTAGTGAAAAAACTATCTTGGCACCATTTTTCTTTTTAACATAAAAAGTGTCTTTTTCATAGATAACCTCTCCCTCAATAATATCTGACAAAATCTCAAGTATATTCCTGCTGATTACGGGCACATCCCGTGTTTCAGGTAGTTCTGCATTTACTATTATGTCTATTAATGTTTTGTCAAATGGAATTTTATATTTCTCGTTCATAGCTAAAAAACCGCTGGAATGCGAGAGCATTTCTTTTACCGGAATAAAAATTGAATTTAATTCTTTTTTATAAGGATCTACTTTTCCGCCGAAGGTTGGTAATATTTCGCCTGAAATTGAAATTGCATAGGTTGTGAGTCTTTCTTTAATTCCATCAATCGCACAGGAAAATCTGGCCTCACCTTTATTCTTATTTCGGATTACATCCTGTGAATCAGCCATAAAAATATCTCTAAACTTTGTCTCTCCAAAACCTTCTCCAAGGTTATGCATGAATAAGTACATCACCTTTAGCAATTGTGTTTTTCCAGTACCATTCTCGCCTATAATAACATTTATACCTTCATAAAAATTAATGCTAATATCTTCGAATACCGTAAAGTTTTGCAGTTTGGTTTCAATAATAGCCATACAATTTCACACTCCTCATTATAAAACCTATACATTATAGACTAATCCAGAATTCATTTATTTTATACTCACATTTGTTTTTCCGCAAGTTCATTTGTTCCTTCAATCACAGCTTTTGTCGCCTTCTATAGCTTGTCATTATCCCCTATAGCCTGGGCCATAGTTCATCCCTTGAATGTATTCTCTATAAAATAAAATTTTCCTGCTAATACCAAAAAAAATGCCGGACAAGCCGGCATATCCATAAAGGGATTTGCTTATAACGACCTAATTCAAAATTTATTTTTTACTGCCTCGTTCTTATATAGGCAGCCAAATCGGCGCACCGGTTGGAATATCCCCATTCGTTGTCGTACCAGGAGAGCACTTTAACCATATTGCCTTCCATAACCATGGTGGACAAACTATCAACGGTTGAAGATGCGGCATCGCCCACATAGTCGATGGAAACCAAAGGCTCTTCGGAGTAATTCAGAATCCCCTTCATGCTCCCCTCTGCCGCAGCTTTCAATGCAGCATTCACCTCTTCCCTGGTAACCGCTTTCTCTGTCTCTACCACCAGGTCCACTACCGAAACATCCGATGTCGGAACCCTTAACGAAAATCCGTTTAATTTGCCCTCCAGTTCCGGGATCACCAGGCCGATAGCTTTGGCAGCACCGGTTTTTGTAGGTATGATGGACAGGGCCGCCGCCCTGGCTCTTCTCAAATCACTGTGGGGTAAATCCAGGATCCTCTGGTCATTGGTATAGGCATGGACGGTGGTCATCAAACCTTTTTTGACCCCGAAGCTGTCGTTCAGCACCTTGGCTACAGGAGCAAGGCTGTTGGTGGTACAGGATGCATTGGATATCAGGTTGTGTTTCAGCGGATCATATTTATTTTCGTTTACGCCCAGTACCACAGTGAGGTCCGCATCAGCGGAAGGCCCGGATATCAGCACCTTCTTTGCTCCTCCTTTGGTAATATGAACCTCCGCCTTTTCTCTTTTTGTGAACAATCCGGTAGCTTCAAGGACGATTTCGACCCCGAGCTCTTTCCAAGGAATGTTTGCCGGATCTCTCTCCGCCAATATTCTGATTTCCTTTCCATTCACCACAAGCATCTTTTCTCTCGCTTCAACGGTACCGTTGAATTTGCCGAAAACCGAATCGTACTTCAGCAGATGCGCCAGTGTCCCCGCATCCGTCAAATCATTTATGACTGTGACCTCAAGCTCTTCCGGATACTTCTCCAGTATGACCTTGAAAGTGTTCCTGCCGATTCTTCCAAAACCGTTAATTCCTATTTTCGTACGCATAATCAAAACCTCCTTGTCATTTAGTATGATTTAATTATAATAGAAGATGTGATATAAATAAAATGCATATTCTTTATGACAGATATAAAGGCAGGTTATAGGTATGAATCTTGAGCTATATAAAACATTTTACTTCATTGCAAAGCGCGGAAGCATTTCCAGAGCCGCGGAACACCTGTATATAACACAGCCGGCCGTGAGCAGGGCCATAAAGCAGCTTGAGGCTGAGATGGACTGCATGCTGTTTTCCAGGACGCCCAAAGGAGTCAAGCTGACCCGGGAGGGGGAAATCCTTTATCAGTACATGGATCAGGCGTTTAATTTCATCGCTGCTGCAGAAAAGAAAATCAGCGATTTTAAAAACCTTCTCAGCGGAGAGGTAAGGATCGGTGTAAGCGACACCCTGTGCAAGCATTATCTGGTACCCTACCTCAAGCTGTTCAAAACCCTGCATCCCGCCATTAAAATCCACGTTATATGCCCCACGACTCCGGGCATCATCAGCCTTCTTAAATCAGGCAGGATTGACTTCGGCATAATCAATATGCCCTATACTGACGAACAGTTGGTTTTCAAAAGCCTTATGCGTGTTCAGGACTGTTTCGTGACGGGAGAAAAGTACAAACACCTGTCCATTAAAATGCAGCCGGTAAGCGAGCTGGTAAGATACCCCCTTCTTCTGCTGGAGAGGAACAGCAATTCCCGCCTGTATATCGACCGGTATTTCAAGGATAATTCGATAACTGCCGTACCGGATTTTGAGCTTGGCAATATGGACCTGCTTATTCATTTTGCCAAATATGACTTTGGAATAGCCTGTGTCATAAGAAATTTTATTAAGGACGAGTTGACAAAGGGCGGACTGTATGAGATCAAGCCCATTGAAAGCATTCCGCCCAGGGCTATCGGAGCCACCTGGCTGAAAGATGTCCCGCTCTCCTTTGCAGCCAATGAATTAATCGGACATCTGGACAATGGCGAAGAGTACGAAATATAAAACTCATTTAAAGGTTGCAAAAAAGCCTTCCACGGCCTCTTCCGGCAGCGGCTGGCTTATATAATAGCCCTGGATCAGGTCGCAGTCATATGCGGCAAGGCAATCCAGTTGCGCCTTGGTTTCGACGCCTTCCGCAACCACCTTCAGTTTGAGGGTATGGGCCAGCATTATGATGGCTTTTGCAATATCGCTTTTGGTCGGATCACTTTCGATTTCATCGATAAAGGTTTTTTCCACCTTCAGGGTGGAGATGGGCAGTCTTTTCAAATAAGTAAGGGAGGAGTATCCGGAACCGAAATCATCCAGGGCTATACTGATTCCATGCTCTTTAAGCAAATCAATTTTCTTCAGGTTGGACCCGATATTTTCCATTAGCACCGATTCGGTAATCTCCAGTTGCAGCCGGGCTGTATCTATCCCAGTCTCATCAATGGCCTCCAGCACGGATTCCACAAAATTATCCTGTGCCAGCTGCCGGACGGAAATGTTTACCGAGACCGTAATATCGCCCAGCCCGATGCGCCGCAATTTATTTATATATTCGCAGGCGGCTTTCAAAACCCATTTTCCTATATGGATGATCAGTCCTGTCTCTTCGGCAAAAGGAATAAAATCACCGGGAGGCACCAGCCCATAGATGGGACTGTTCCACCGCACCAGGGCTTCCAGTCCGAAGATGGTGCCCGAGCTCAAGGAATACAGCGGTTGGTAGTAAAGCACAAATTCGTTATTGATGACGGCATTCCTCAAGTTGCTTTCCATCCTGACTTTCTCATACAGCAAGGCATTCATTGAATGGTCGAAAACCGTATAACAGTTCTTTCCCAGGTTTTTCGCCTCATACATGGCAGTGTCGGCATTTTTCATAAGCTCCTCAAAATCGCTTCCATGCTCGGGATAATATGCAACGCCTATACTTGCCGTTATCTGGACCTGGATATTTTTGATGCAGAAGTCGATTTTCATGCTGTTGAGTATTCTTTTTACATGTTCCTTAAAAATCTCCTGTTTTCCCGTATCCATCAGCAATATGGCAAATTCGTCTCCGCCGAGCCTGAACAGGAAATCCTTGTTATCGATCACCGAAAGCAGCCTTTGGGCCATGACCTTCAGCACATCATCCCCTAACAAATGCCCGAAGGTATCGTTGATATATTTGAAATCATCCAGATCGATAAATAAAAGCGCAATGTTTGAAGTGCTGCCGCTCACGACCTCCTTTACCGTCTCTTCCAGCTTTAATCGGTTGGGTAATCCGGTCAGCACATCCCTGTACGCCATCGTATAAATCCGGGTTTCATTTTCCTTGCTGTCGGTGATGTCCCTGATAACTCCCAATACTTTTTTCGGCCGGCCCCCTTCATCATACTCCACTTCGGCCACCGAATGCATTATTCTTTCCTGCTGGTCATCCACCCGTTGAATCCGGAATTCAATATCATACTTGTCATTTTCGGAAATGAGCCGCTTCAGTGCAGTATTGAGCCTGGACCTGTCATCCGGGTGGACCACGCTTTGAACAAGTGTTAAAGGAAGATAGGGCGAATCATAGGCGATGCCGTATATCCGAAAGGCTTCCTCCGAGGCCCACATGGTCCAATCGGAAACATCCAGCTCCCAATTGCCTACATGGGCTATGGCCTGTGCCCTTTTCAGCCTGTTTTCACTGGCTTTCAATTCGATATATTTTTCTTTCAATTCCTCTTCGGAAGCACATAGTTCTTCGTTCGCCGCCTCAAGCTCCTCGTGGGTGGCAGTCAGCTCTTCATAGCTTTCAATAAGCTTGCTTTCCGTCATCTCCACCCTTTCAAAGGCCCTTTTCAGCGTCCAAAATAATACGGCGGAGATAACAGCGACATAGATCCAGCCTTTATAGGTATTGACGGCGGTAAGCAGCTCCTTGCCGTTGATTAACCTGTTGGCAAGCCTGTCCGAAAAGAGAATCCATAAAAAGCTTGCAATAAAATAAATCAGGGTGACTTTCACCGGTACCAGCATGAATTTGTGCCGGGCGTTTTTCGTAAAAAGAGAAACAATTTTTTTCCATATTCTTTTAATCACAGCCACTTCCTCCCAAACGAATCAAGTGCCGCTGCAGGCACTTTCCTTTTCTCCTTGGAATGTCCATACCGCATGAGCGTTCTTGAATATGAAAAAACGCAGCGGCTCTCCTTTGACTGCTGTCATGGGCAAACGGCCAATGGCTGCCTCTGCGTCACATTTTCCTTTTCATATACAATGTAACCACACAATATTCCGGACATTATGGGTAACGGCAAACGTGGGATATCGCTTTGCTAAATTTCTACCCAGTAAAATCCATAATATAACATCTTTTATAACGACCTAATTCAAAGGAAATTTGTCGTTTGTAGACAAATTTCCTTACAGCAGCGGAGTTTCAACGAGGCTGGAAATATGCTCACCGCCTGAATACCCATTCGGTACCCGCCGCCTAACAGAGGTGGGGGCATTTTTTGCTGCCTCGTTATAATTAATTCTCCGAAAAGTATTCAGATTCTGCCATTATACCGCATTTTGTTTTTTATTTCCACAAGAAATGCATAAAATGACGGTAAATGCACTGCCTGCAGCACAAGAAAAAACTTATTTTCCTTTGAACATATTTGGTTTAATCCCTTCCGGTGAGGGTAATAACATTAGAAGATTGCAATCCCGGTCTTCAGGAAATTGACCGCTTTTTATCTTACTATTGCGGATTGGAGTAAAAAATATGCTGCCAACGATATTTATCGGACACGGAACACCGATGAACGCCATAGAAATCAATGAATTCACGAAAGAATGGAAAAAGCTTGCCGCATTTATTCCCAGGCCCGGAGCTATTTTGTCCATCTCCGCCCATTGGCTGACCAAAGGGACAAAGGTGTCAACGCTGGAAAATCCCACTACCATCCATGATTTTTACGGATTTCCCAGGGCTCTGTTTGAGGTGGAGTACAAAGCCAAAGGATGTCCCCAGCTGGCGGAAAGGACCATCGGATTATCCGGAGGTACGGCTGTCGGGGATAAAAGCTGGGGAATTGACCACGGCACCTGGAGCGTGTTGAATGTTATGTATCCGGAAGCCGATATTCCCGTGTATCAAATGAGCATCGACCGGCAGGCTCCGCCCCTGGACCTTTACAATCTGGGAGCAAGGCTTCTTCCCTTGCGGGACGAAGGCGTGCTTATTCTGGGAAGCGGAAACATCGTTCACAATCTGGGGCTTTTGGACTTTTCCATCAACGGCGGCTTTGATTGGGCATATACCTTTGACGATTTTATTACGGAAAAAATCCGGCAAAGGGATTTCAAAAGCATCCTGGAGTATACACGCCTGGGAGATGCGGCAAGACTCGCAGTCCCCACGACAGACCACTTCAATCCCCTGCTGTACATTCTCGGCGCAACAAGGGAGACAGACAATATTGCGCTGTATAATAAGTCTTGCGTGGGTGGCAGTCTTTCCATGACATCCTATGTGTTTTCATAACTTTGACAATGAAATAAGCAAAGGAGGCCTCTTCGCGAATGAGAACATTTACCTATGAAATTATGCCGGAAATCAAGCAAAGGTGGTCGGCACGAGCCTTTGACAGCGGACCGGTAAGCAGGGACGAGCTAATGGCACTGCTGGAAGCGGCAAGGTATGCCCCTTCCTGTATAAACGAACAACCCTGGCGCTTCATTGTTGCCGATGAGGAGCAGGCATTAAACAAAATGCGGAGCGTTTTAGCACCCTCCAACCAGACATGGGCCGACAAAGCGCCGGCACTGATACTGATTGCCTCTTTAAAGGCATTTTCTTCCAACGGCAAGGAAAACTACTGGCATATGTTTGATGCAGGCACAGCCTGGGGGTATTTTTCCCTGGAAGCCCAAAGACGGAATTTGATAGCCCATGCCATGGGAGGCTTTAGCCGCGATGATGCCCGCGTTGCTTTTGACATTCCCGGGGATTACGATATAATAACCATCGTGGCCGTAGGCCGGTATGGAAATAAAGAATCGTTGAGCGAGGAGCTTCAAAAGCGGGAGCATCCCAACGTGAGGAAGGAAATCCGGGAGCTTTTGCTTACCCCCGGCGAAGTTGTGGAATAATAAAATAGAAATTTCTGCCGGATGCTGTATTTCGTTATTGGACCTTTTCAAAAGCTCCCTTGATCAGCTTCTTTAAAACCTCTAAGTCTATGTCTTCAAGCTTGTTGACATACAGACAGCCTTTGCCCGTTTTGTACTTACCCAGGCCGGCCAGCAGCTCTTCACCGGATAAAAGCCCATACATGACATAGAGTGTCAAGGCCTGCTTCCTGGGCGAAAATCCCGTACGCATCCAGTCTCCCTCCTGGCCGGATGCATACTTATAATGGTAGGTGCCATAGCCGACAATGCTTTCACCCCACATTTTCGGTTCTTCACCGGTGGCTTCCCTGAAGATATCCAATAGTTTCAGCGCATCCTCCCGCCGCCGGTCATGCTCAACCTTCATAATAAACTCAAGCACACTTCCATTATTCAGCTTTGTCTTTAACTCGTACATAGGATGCCTCCTTTAAACCGTCCCCACACGCCTTGCCTGGCCGGCCCGCTTCCTGTCAATGTCCCAGACGCGCTTGTTCCAAGGCTTTCAAATCAAATTTTTTCATTTTAAGAAAAGCCTCCGTCACCCTTTTAATTTCATCCTCTGTGCCATTAAAAAGAATTTCGTCCATGTTTGACGGAACGATCTGCCAGGATACGCCGAATTTGTCCTTGACCCAACCGCACTGCTCCGCTTCAGGTACGGCGGAAAGCTTGTCCCAATAATAATCAATCTCCTTTTGGTCATCACAATTTACAATGAGTGAAAAAGCCTCATTAAAATTAAAATCTACGTCAAAGCCGTTATCCATTGCCGCAAAGCTCATGCCTTCAAGCGTAAACGTAGCATAATTCACTTTGGCCTTCGGTGACTGTGCTTCACCGGCCCTATACCGGCTGAGCATCCCGATTTCCGAACCTCCAAAAACCTCTGTATAGTACTTTACCGCCTCTTCCGCTTTCCCGCAGGAGCCATCGGAGAAGAGAAAGTCCGGGGTGATCTTTTGAACCGCCTGGCCATTCTCCGAAAGCATCAGCTGCCAGGACAGGCCGTAGCGGTCCTGTATCCAGCCGTACCACTTGTTGAAAGGGTATTCTCCCAGCGGCATTAATTCCTGCCCGCCTTGCGACAATGCTTCCCACTTGGCATTTACCTCCTCTACCGAGTCACAGGCCACCATTAAGGAAATGGACGGGTTAAACCGGAAGTAAGGGCCTGCGCTGATGGCATCAAACCGCTGCCCTGCCAGTTCAAAGCTTACGATTTCCGCATCCCCCGAAGGAGTGTCTCCGATAACGGATTGACTTATAATCCCGGATCGGTCGAATAAACTTATATAAAATGCAGCCGCCTCTTTTGCTTCCTTGTCATACCATAAATGTGGAACTATTTTTTGCATAGGTCCCTCCTGCTGATTCAATAAATTATAAAACATTCCCATGGTCTGTTTTATGCTTTATATATTACCATTTACAGGACAACATTAACCGTTAGCAGGACCTTTTACAAAATATCCCCCAGATATACCGTATTTACCTTCTTCCCATTTTCACCGAGGACATCCTTTAAAACTGACGGGTAAATCCTATACTCCGCCAGCCGCCTGATCTCCAGCCATTCCACACCCGTCTGCGCGCTGTCGGGAGCCGTACCGTTTCCAAGCTCGTTTTCGTTTAAGACCCTGCATGCAAACATAAACTCCACCTGGTGCATATCGGCGTCCCACTTGGCAAATTCATGATTCCGGCCGATATAATCCCGGATAAAAAGAATATCGCCAATTTCAATCTTCGCGGATACTTCTTCCATGCACTCCCTTGCAAGCGCTTCATGAAGATTCTCACCCGGTTCCACCCCGCCGCCGGGGAGCAGGTAGAAAGATCCGAAATCATCCGTATTCTTTGTCAGCAAAATCCTTCCGTCCTTTATTATCACTGCCTTTGCCGAATTCCGTATTGGCTTCATACGCAACCTCCAAACTCCTCTGGACTATTTTTGTGTATCCTCATTATACAGTACAGGAGTGTCCTTTACTGCGGAATATTTCCTGTCCGCCTGGGAACTCTCCTTCTTCTTTCGAATAGAATGTAAGTAGAGGTGTTTTCTATGTATAACATTGAAATCGATACAAAAAACCATGTACTCAAGCTTTTTGAAAACGGAAAGCAAATTAAGGAATACTCTGTGGCTGTAGGCAAATCGTCTACGCAAACTCCTCCCGGCAATTGGACCATAACCAAAAAAGCGCTGTGGGGAGAGCAGTTCGGGGGCCATTTTATGCAATTAAGCGTGCCCTGGGGTATTTACGGCATCCACGGGACGAACAAGCCCTGGTCCATAGGCCAGTCGGTATCCCATGGATGTGTCCGGATGTATAACAAGGATGCGGAAGAATTATATAATAAGATCACTATTGGTACCCCGGTTCATATTTATTGATCCAGCTTTTCCGCTCCATGAGATTCCCTCGTCACTGCCTTCCCTGCTATATTTCCAGGCTAAAGAAGTTTAGTCATCTCTAGGCTTCTTTCTCATTGCATATAGCTCTTCCAGCTTGTTTGGCGGCAGCTCTCTTGCTCCCCCCAATTGTCCCGCCAATGTTAGCACCTTTGCTATTCCTTCCGCGGATTCCAGCTTGAAAAATGCATTGTAAACGTCACTGCCCACGGCAATTACACCATGGTTTGCAAGGAGAATGATATCGTACTCCTTTATAGGCTGCTCCATACCGTAATATATTTCGTCCGTAGACGGTGTGCCATAAGCGGCCAGCGGTATTTTTCCAAATAACACGATCATCTCCGGATATGCTTTGGTTTCAATGGGCTTGTTTGCCAGTGCAAAGGCCGTTGCGTACGGAGGGTGGGCGTGGACGACGGCCTTGATATCCGGCCTGTTCCTGTATGCCGCAAAATGCATCTTTGCCTCGGAAGAAGGCTTGTAGTCCCCTTCCAGCACATTCCCGTCCAGGTCCATGACCACAAGCATTTCTTCCGTCACAAAGCCTTTGCATATGCCGCTTGGGGTGATATAGATTTTATTATCCTCAATTACTGAGATATTGCCTTCAAATGCAGTCGCCAGATTTTTAGAATACAGTAACCTGGATACTTCTACAATGCTGCTTTTTATTGACATTTATCCATTCATCTCCTTTAGCTGATCGTATTCTATTTTATATAATTCATCGGTAAAAGTCCAACAATATGACTATGAAAAGAATTATTTATAGCAGAAAACAGAGACCACTGCCTGTTAGAACGGACATCCGGGAATATTCAAACAACCTGGCGACTCTCTTAGGCGTCTGAATGGAAGAAAAGTTTCACCTTAAACTTCATTTTAAGTGTACTGTATACGGCATGGGAAGCCGATGAGAAAACTGACTGGAGTTATAAACTCATTAGGATTCTAAAAACAGGAGCCATAACTGAATAATTACGACACGAGGTCGTGCAGATAAATGTCCGAAAGGCTTGGTATGACTATGTTCCAAGTATACAACGAACCTCTTGTTCCGTCAAGAGTAACCTAGCAACAGGTATGGATACGGTAACGGTC
>JAEZCO010000112.1 GCA_023433505.1 Bacillota bacterium
GTCCAGGCTCGTTCAGAATACTACATCGCTCATTATGAAATATTATTTTAACTGATATGAGCGATGTAGTACTCAATGCGGGCGCTTGTCATTCGCCATCCCTGGCTCAAAGACAAGCGTCTTCGGCGTCCGTGCCGAAGGTGTTACGGGTATTCCTCTGGGGTCCCGCATTCGAACTTCGCCTGAACAAACAGCCTGCAGCCATGACTCCACATGACGCATTTATTCGCAGCCATGCTCACCCATTTTGCTTTACTGTGATAGGGAGCATAAGGGATGTAGATTTAGAAGGGTCTTTCTTTTTCACCGGAGTCTTTAAGGTCAGACCTTCTTCCTACTTTCTTTGATGTAAAAGCTGAGATTGCCGCGCTTCACTTCATTCCACTCGCAATGATACGTGCTGATTGTACATTCTTTTCATACTGTGGATAATGCAGCAAGTTCTGAGGAATATTATAACGTGAAAAAATATTTGCATTGGAGTATGTCTGATGAAGCTGAAATTTGTGAGGCCTGAGATTGTTTCCGTCTTTGCCTGCCTGTTCATATTGATTTATGTCCTCATGCTGCGCCCGGTTATAGGGGTGGCTGATAACGGAGACTTTGGAAGAATCATGGGCTCTACCGGCCTTAATTATATGTCTTCCGCTTTTGACGACAGGTACTTCGGTTACGTCAACCGGGAATACAACTTGGGCATTCCCATACCTTTTGGCGGGGGATACTTTTCTACCGAGATTTTCATAGTGGCTGTAGCAGTCTTATTAAGCCAGTCGGTACTTCCTTCGGGGATTTTTGATATAAGGTATCTATCTTTGGTTTACATATTGGTTTTTATTGCAGCTTTGTTTCTTATAGTGCTGGGCATAAGGAAAAAATGGGGTTGGGCGGGATGGTTGACTGCGGCGGTTGTCGTGCTCGTATTTTCCGATATGGCGTATGTTTCCTATTTCAACTCTTTTTATGGTGAAGCGGTGACATTGGCTTTTCTTCTTTTGATGATTGGCGCGGGAATATACCTTGCAATCGATGAAAAACCAAAGCTTGCGGTGCTGATTCTGTTTTTCGCGGGAGCTGCGTTTTTTGCAGGGGCAAAGGTTCAAAACAGTCCCGCGGGACTGTTGGCTGCGTTATTGGGTTTAAGGTTTGTAAGACTCAGAAAGGACGGTTGGTGGAGGCTCACGGTTATTTTTTCAACAGTCCTGGTTATTGTCGTATCGGCCTTATCCTACTTTACAATTTCAAGAGATATCAAGACCTGCAACAAGTACCAGACAGTCTTTTACGGTATCCTGAAAGATTCTCCCGACGCGGCAGGAGACTTGAAGGAACTGGGGTTGGACCCCAGGTACAAAGTGCTGGCAGGAACCAACTACTTTATGGACGAGTATCCTATTGATATCCGGACGCCGGAATTTAAAAAAGAAATTGATACAAAAATCGATCATCTGAAAATTGCCGGCTTTTATCTTAAACATCCGGGAAGGCTGCTTGATAAGCTTGAGGTGGCGGCGATGAATGGTTTTAAGCTAAAACAGGGCTTTGGCAATTATGAAAAGTATCCTGGGATAGCCTACAAAACGACTGCAAATGTTCTAAGCTTCTGGAGCAATTTCAAGCTGGAGGCGCTGCCCCACACATTGCTCTTTCTGTCTGTTTTCCTTGCCGGTTTTATCTTTTTGCTGGCGGTGGAATATTTCAGGAACAGGGAAGTTAAAGCCCGGCTGTTTATTGAGCTGATGGCTTTCATTTGCCTTACGGGGATGATGCAATTTGTTATGCCCATCATTGGGGACGGTGAAGCGGATCTCAGCAAGCATCTGTTCCTTTTCAACGTCTGTTTTGATTTAATGTTTGCAACAGCTGTCGTCTACTGCGGCTGTAAGCTGCTGAATATTTTCAGAATAGTCACTTCCAGGCTTCAGATATCCAAATAACATTTTCCATCATTTACAGGAAAAAAATTTCTGATTTTTTCTTTAAGAGCCTATTGATATTTTCTTTTATCGGCATTATAATACAAATGTAATCCGTTACATTTAGTGCGCAATAGCGCATGTAAATGCTTTGATCAGCGCATGTAAACCATTACATAGCAAGAGGGTTGGAGGAGAAAATGTCGGCATCAACCATACAGGATGTGGCTAAAGCAGCAGGGGTTTCGGTAGCAACCGTTTCGAGAGTGATAAACAACAGTGAGGCGGTTACGGAAAGTACCAGAAAAACCGTGATGGCAGCCATAAAAATGCTGAATTACCAGCCCAATCTCTTGGGCCGAAACCTGAGAAGGACGGAGACCAAGCGCCTGCTGGTCCTTCTGCCCAACATCGGAAATCCCTTTTATGCGCGGATCGTAAAGGGAATTGAGGACGTGGCCCACAAAAACGGGTATAATGTAATGCTTTGCAATACCGATTCAAATGCGGACCGGGAAAAGATGTATCTGGAGCTTCTAAAGAACAGGCTTGCGGACGGCGTGATATTTATGGCGCCGGTGCTTGGCAAGGAAGGCCTTTCGGAGATCGGCCAAAGCTTTCCGGTGGTGCAATGCTGTGAATATACCGAAGGCGCCCAGGTTTCCCATGTTTCCATCGACAATTTTGCGGCCGCCTATAAAGTGACGAAGCATCTGATTTCAACAGGACACAAAAGAATAGGAATGATTAGCTGCCGGGGCTCGGTGGTTTCTATCCTGCAAAGGGAAATGGGATTTAAAAATGCGCTTGCGGATTCCGGTATTGAATTCCGGGAGGATTTAATAAAGTACGGGGATTACAGCTTCAACAGCGGCCTGCGGGCGGCAAACCAGTTTGTATCCATGAGTAACAGGCCGACGGCTATTTTCGCAATATCGGACATTATGGCAATCGGCGCTTTGAGGGCTATCAGGGAAAACAATCTGAAAGTGCCCGAAGATATGGCCGTCGCGGGCTTCGACAATATCAATTTCGCTTCCATGTGCAACCCTACCCTTACGACCATCTCCCAGCCCAAATATGATATGGGCTGCATCGCCATGGAATTGCTGCTTCAGCAGATCCGGGGAGAATTGAAAGAGCCGAAAGATATATTGCTTGAATATGAAATGGTCATCAGAGAATCAACAGTAAAATAAAAAGCAGAAAATGGAGGGACATTTATTATGAGTGTGAGAGTTACTGTTTGGAATGAGTTTAGACACGAAAAGAAAATGAGCAGCGTCGCAGAAATATATCCGGAGGGTATCCACAAAACCATAGCGGCGAATTTAAACAAGGATGCGGAGATCACGGCCGGTACCGCAACCTTGGATGACCCTGACCACGGCCTGACGGACGAGGTGCTGAACAATACGGATGTACTTATATGGTGGGGGCACTGCGCTCATGGGGAAGTCAGGGATGAGATTGTCGAGAGGGTACAAAACCGTGTGTTAAGCGGCATGGGCCTTATTGTGCTGCATTCCGGGCACCATTCCAAGATCTTCAGAAAGCTGATGGGGACGACCTGCAATCTTCGATGGCGTGAAATCAGCGAAAAGGAGAGGGTATGGGTTGTAGAACCCGGACATCCCATTGCGCAAGGGCTGGGAGAGTACTTTGAAATTCCGCACGAGGAGATGTACGGGGAAAGATTTGATGTTCCCGCGCCGGACGCACTGGTGCTGCTTGGATGGTTTCAGGGCGGTGAAGTTTTCAGAAGCGGCTGCTGCTATCACCGGGGGTATGGTAAAATATTCTATTTCCAGCCCGGTCACGAGACCTATCCCGTATACCATCAGGAGGAAGTGATTACGGTAATTAAAAATGCGGTCAAATGGGCAAAGCCCGTTAATTGCACGGAAAAACTCGAGTGTGTTAATGCCAAGCCGCTGGAGAAAATACAGGGGATCGAAGGTTAGTATACCGCAGATGGGTTGAGCACTGTTAGGTGTAATTAAACTTTTACTATAAAAAAATCACAAATTTTTCAGGAGGTATTTATCATGCCGGCAAAAAAGAAGAACACGGTCCTCAAGGTAGCAATCATCGGATGCGGAGGTATCGCAAACGGCAAACATATGCCAAGTCTTGCCAAGGTGCCCAGCGTCCAAATGACGGCTTTCTGTGACATTATACAGGAAAGAGCCGAAGAAGCAGCCCAAAAATACGGGACTAGCGACGCCAAGGTATACACGGATTACAAGCTGCTGCTTAAGGATAAGACCATCGATGTGATCCATGTCTGCACTCCCAACAAATCCCATGCGGATATTACCGTGGACTCCCTGGAGGCGGGCAAACATGTGATGTGCGAAAAGCCTATGGCAAAAACGGCTGCGGATGCGAGAAGGATGGTAGAAGCCGCCAAGCGCACCGGCAAAAAGCTCACGATAGGCTATCAGAACCGTTACAGGCAGGATTCTCTTTATCTCCACCAGCTTTGCAGCGAAGGCGAGCTGGGTGAAATTTATTATGCCAAAGCCCATGCCATCCGCAGGCGTGCCGTTCCTACCTGGGGAGTTTTCCTGAATGAAGACCAACAGGGCGGAGGACCTTTGATTGATATCGGTACCCATGCGCTGGACCTTACTTTGTGGATGATGAATAACTATAAGCCCAAGAGCGTTATGGGAAGCGCATTCTACAAGCTCGGTAAAAAGAAGGATGCCGCCAATGCATGGGGGTCATGGGATCCGGATAAATTCACCGTTGAAGATTCCGCCTTTGGTTTTATCACAATGGAAAACGGAGCCATCATTTCCCTTGAGTCCAGCTGGGCCATCAATAACCTTCAAGTGGGTGAAGCCATTACCACACTGTGCGGGACCGAAGCCGGAGCCGATATGTGGGATGGTCTTAAGATCAACGGCGAAAAATACGGAAAGCTCTATACGACAAAACCTGATATGAATGCTACAGGCGTGGATTTTTACGGCGGTTCAAGCGTAAAGCCGGAAGAGCTTGAAGCCCAAATGTGGATTGACAGTATTCTCAATGACACGGAGCCCATGGTAAAACCGGAAGAGGCGCTGGTGGTTACGGAAATTCTCGAGGCCATCTACAAATCGAGTAAAACCGGCAAGGCAGTGTATTTCAAATAAATTCTGCAGCGGAACATCTATTCTTGAAGCGCCTTTCGGAAGCATTGCGGTGATTCACGCATTCCTTCGGAAAGGCGGTCAGGGATTTTTGCATTGCGGATGAAAACTTTATTTATAAAGGAGAGGTCTTATGAAAAAGTTTAAAGCAGGTATTGTTGGGTGCGGAAACATTTTTCCCATGCATGCCGTGTCAATCAGCAAGCAGGAGAATGTGGAACTTGTTGCGGTATGCGACGTTAAGGAAGACCGTGCAAAGGCAAGGGCAAAGGAATTTAACTGTAAGTACTATCTGGATTACAAGGAAATGATCGATAAAGAGGAACTGGATGTCGTACATATATGCACGCCGCATTATATGCATGCTCCTATCTCAATTTACGCTTCCAATGCAGGGAAAAATGTCCTGACGGAGAAGCCCATGTCAATAGCATTGCAGGATGCGGAGGCGATGATTAAGGCTGCCGACGACAGCAAGACCACCCTGGGAGTTATTTTCCAGAACAGGTATAACAACGGCTCGAAGCTGATCAAAGAGACCTTGCAATCAGGCGCGCTGGGCAGGATCCTTTCAGCGAAGGTGATCGTCACCTGGGACCGCTCGGATGAGTATTACAGCAAAAGCGATTGGAAGGGTACCTGGGATAAGGAAGGCGGCGGAGTAATCATCGACCAGGCCATTCATACCCTGGACCTTATGCGGTGGTTTGTGGACAGTGAGATTGATTATGTTGACGCAAATATAGGCAACAGGGCCCATAACATCATTGAAGTCGAAGATGTTGCCGAAGGCGTGGTAAAATTCAAAAACGGTGTTGTTACAGGCTTCTTTACCATAAACTACTTTACCTATGACGCCCCCGTTGAAATTGAGCTTCACTGTGAGAAGGGAATTGCCAAAATGGTGGGCGACCGGGGAACAATACGCTTTACCGACGGCAGGGAATATGCCGCTGACGTAAACCCCAACGAGACCTTTAATTACGGCAATGGCGTAAAAAGCTACTGGGGTACCAGCCATACAAAGCAGATCGGCAATTACTATGAGTGCCTTGCAAAGGGCGTAAAACCGGAAATCACCGGGAAGGAAGCCGTTAAAACACAGAAGATGATTTGTGCCATTTATGAGTCGGGGAAAACGCATAAAAGGATCCTATTTTAAATCAGGAGGTGTGCATTATGCCGCTGCCAATTGCATTGCAGTTATATACTGTAAGAGATGAGACGGAAAAAGACTTTATCGGGACCCTGGAAAAGGTTGCTGCCATGGGCTATAAAGGGGTGGAATTTGCAGGCTTTGGAAACATCCCGGCAAAAGAGATGAAGGCAACGCTGGACAGACTTGGCCTGAAGGCTGCAGGCAGCCACACGGGCATAGATTTGATCAAGGAAAAGCTGGAGGACGTCATTGAATACAATCTGGAAATAGGCAACAAATATGTAATCTGCCCGTGGGCTCCTTTCAAGACAAAGGAGGACTACGTGGAGGCGGCCCGCTTATTTAATGAAGCCGGCGCCAAATGTAAGGCAAGGGGTATTCAATTGGCCTATCACAATCATGATTTTGAATTTACGAAATTTGACGGTGAATACGGATTGGATATTTTATACGGGAACACCTCTCCGGAAAATCTGGTTGCCGAGTTTGACACCTGCTGGGTTTTTTATGCCGGCGCCGATCCGGTGGAGTATATAGAAAAATATAAGGGCAGATGTCCCATCATTCATTTAAAGGACCTTAAGTCCAAAGTTCCTGTTGAAATGATTGAACTGGGAGATGGGATCATCGATATTGCAGCCATTGTTAAGGCGGCAGAAGCGGCAGGCTCGGAATGGCTTGTTGCGGAAATGGATACATGCCCGCGCCCCACACTGGAAAGCGCACGGATCTGTATTGATAATCTGAAAAAAATGAAATTGATTTAGGGAGGCAACGAGATGCATCTTGGATTTTTGACGGTATGCCTGGAAAATATACCCTTAAGGGAAAAAGCCGAGTGGGCTGCGAAAAACGGATTTAAATCACTGGAGATTGCATGCTGGCCAAGGGCCAACGACAGGGATTATTCGGCCAGCGATATCGATGTGGCAAAGCTCACGCAAGAGGAAGCGGATGAAATTAAAAGCTATGTGAAGGGATTTGGGCTGACCATTTCATCCCTTGCCTATTATGATAATAATCTGCACAATGATCCCGTGCAAAGAGCCTTTGTGAATGAGCATGTAAAAAAGTGCATTGATGCGGCGGTAATGCTGGGCGTACCGGCAGTGGGCACTTTTGTCGGACGAAATATCGACAAGACCATCGCTGACAACTTTGATGAGTTTGAAGAGGTTTTCGGGAAACTCGTAGGCTATGCGGAGCAGAAGGGAATACAAATCATCATTGAAAACTGCCCTATGGAAAGCTGGCAGGTTAAAGGATTGCCGGGGACCATCTCCTTCTCGCCGGAATTGTGGGAGGAAATGTTCAAAAGAGTCCCCAATAAGAATTTCGGCCTGAATTATGACCCGTCCCATTTAAGAATGCAGCTGATTGATTATATTGCACCTATTGCTGCTTTCAAGGACAGGATTTTCCATGTGCATGCCAAGGATGCCGAGGTATTTGACGACAAGCTGGCATACTATGGCATCTTTGACCGGCAGTTCAGCAAAAGCTGGGGCGACGGATACTGGAGATACCGCATGCCGGGTCTGGGCCAGGTCAAATTTGCCGAAATGGTAAAAGCGTTGAAGGACGCCGGCTACGACGGCGTATTGAGCATTGAGCACGAGGATCCGCTGTATGAAGGCAGCGAGGCCAAAGTAAAAGAAGGACTGGAACTGGGAAGGAAGTATCTGGAAAAGTTAATTTAATTTTCAAACAAGCTGCCGTTGTCGGAGATAGCAAGAGGATTTGAGCTTGCAGCCGATGCAAAAGGACTGAAAAACGTAATCTATATGGATTGAGATATCAGGTTCTCAGGGTACGGAGGATGGATATATGGCGAAAAACTTCCTGATTGGTGTTGACATCGGGACATAGGGTACCAAAACCTCGTTGTCTGATACCGATGGAAACGTTATTGCCGAAGGCTTTGAGGCATCGCGGCTGATCAGTCCTTTTCCGGAATTGTCGAACAGATGTTCATAAGCTTGAATGGTCGGATAAGCTGCTTCGACTGTTTGACGTGGATGAGGATTATCCGTAATCGCGGATAATCCTTATGGAAGGCCGCTGGCTGCCGAAGAAATCGGACCTTTGCTGGAAGGTGAGGATGGCTATATTGCAGGACTTGATTATATTACGGCAGCGGTGATACGGAAAGCGCCGCCATCCCTCAAGGTGATATCAAGGTATGGCGCCGGCTATGGCCGTGTAGATATAAACGCAGCAGAGCAAAGGGGAATTGTTGTTACCAATACTCCGGGAATCAATTCCGAATCTTTGCGAAAGCTTCTTTGCTGTGGATTGGATAGAGTACTTTGGCGAACCTGCCAGGTAAAAGCAACGGAGGAGTTGCTCAAACTCCAGTCGAATGTCGCTCATTCATTTTTCGGCGACATCGGGTATTCTTCACGCAATAACGTCAGATTACTGCCATCTTTGTTGACACGGTAATCAGCTATGTAATTATAGTGTCCGCCCCAACTGTCGCCATCGCTATACCCGTGGACAGAGGTAGTAAATGCGATATAATCCTTGTTTATTTCAATATCTGAATAGCGCATATAGTCCGAGTTATCGAACGTAGGCAGGCTTTCTCCTGAAAAGAGAGTTGTAAGTCCGCTTCCGTCCGGCTTGCAACGAATCAAATCAGTCATAGGATTCCAGTGGTCGATTGTTTTGCCGGTATCCTGTTCTCCGTACACATAGCCATCCTGGCCGTAGAGAAAAATGGAATAGAGGATGTCCCCCATATATTCGTTGTCTGTACCATCCGGGCGGATACGATAGCATCCATCTCCATCAGCCGGACTATTTTTTACAGTCCAGAAATTGTAATAAATCCACTCGTCAACAATGACGAATGTATCATCATCTGTCAGCCAAAAATGTTCCAGCTCACTGCCATCTTTTTTCATTCGCGCAAAATCACCGTAAAAATAACCGCCGCTTCCCTCATAATGCCCTACGCTTACGATAATCCAGTTGCCGCATATGCCAAAGTCAACAATAGCGTTCAGCGTAGGAGCAGAACCCTCATTTTTGAGCGGCGGAAAGCTAGCAAGCTGTTTTGTGGCCGATTTGTTTTTATCAAGAGCATACAGCACGCAGTTATCTCCTTCAACCGTCCAATAATACTGCGTATCGCCATCGCCTTCCAAAAGATTGGCGTTTTCAATTTCTATGGCAGGTTCACTATTGATATCGGTGCTTAAGGCTGAAGGATTGTCTATATTCTCCCCCTTCATATTGATTACCGACGCCGCAGCGCAGCCCGAAATACCAAGAACAACAGCGGCTACAACTGAAATAATCATAATCCGCTTTGGGTTTTTCTTAAAATTCATTATGTGAGTTAATCTCCTTTCCATCCATTTTTTAGATTCGGCAAGTGTGGCGTATACGCCGGTATGCAGATTAACGACCCGGCATAGGACATTGAGTATCGTTTCGCCGTAAAAACGGCGTTCTTCCACGCTCATATCGGATACCACCCCTTCGTCACAGGAAAGCTCGCAGTAGATATCGATACTCTTTTTCAGCTTGTATGCGGCAGGATTAAACCAATGGATGGCATTTGCCGCCAGCGCCGCCGATTTTACCCATAAATCACGGCGTTTGTAATGGATAAGCTCGTGCTTTAAAATGACTTTAAGCTCTCTGCTGCTCATATCCACTTCCGGCAGTATCAAATATGTTTTGATCAGGCCAAAGAGCATAGGAGTCTTGATGAATTCGTTTGAAAACAACCCAGGCCTGCCCTTGATATCCATTTCTACCATTGCGTCGTGAAGAACCAGCAGTTTCGCTGTATCTTCCACTTGAAAACATGTCCGTGTGATTTTCTTCTTAAACCGGACATACTGGATACCATGCCAGATAATAAATAGGAAAGTACCGGCAATCCAAATAAGTGGCAGATAGGACAAAATTACGTTAATGGTAAAGGTTTGCGCAACAATCGTGTCAGCCGGTACAGAGCCCGCTGCCGCTTGCTCCAATATCTGCCCGGCCTGTGGTGACGATGCCCGTACTGTCTGCGGTACGGTTATCATGGCGTTGAGTATAGCAGGGACGTTTGGTAGCGCTTGATACGTCGCATTCTTTAGGCTTACAAAAAGATTGCTGCCGCCAATCCCGATCGGAACAAGCAAAAACAACACCACAAGCTTGTGCATATGATAATGCCATGCTGCGCTAAAGACTTTTTCTGTCAGGTGATGCAAAAGTGACAGGCATAATACAAGCCATCCGCCTGTTGCGGACATTAAAAGAATGGCAATAAAAACTGTGTTCATTTCCCCTCCTCCTTTTGGGAGAACCATTCTTTAAGCTCGGTAATTTCCGTAGCGGTCAAGTCGTTGTTCTCATATAGCGCCGTGATAAAACTCTTTACTGAGCCGTCATGCACAGCGTTTAGAAATGACCGGGTTTCAAACTGTTTGTACTCACTCTTTGTGACAAGCGGTATGTATTCGTTTGACCGCCCATGCCTGATAGAAGTCAGTACGCCTTTTTCAATCAGCCGGGCAAGGAAGGTTAAAACCGTGTTCGGTTTCCATTCCTTGTTAACCGCCTTTAGGTCATCCAGCAGCTTTGCGGAGGAAATAGAAGCGCCTGCCGCCCAAACAAACCGCATGACTTCCTTTTCTGCGTCCGACATTTTTTGAAGTTTACCCATATCATTTCCTCCCGCATCCTTAAGAACTACATCATGTAGATGATAATATTCTACGGAACGTAGTTTGTTCTGTCAATAGGGTTTGAAAATATTTTTGCATGGCTGAAAAAAATTACTGCGCTGCGCTTCTGTCCTTTGTGACCAGCATGCTGCACATATATACTTATAAAGTTTTATTTAGTGATATAAGCAAATTAGGCATTTTGCTCATTTATAGTTAATTACGGATGCGATTATGGGAGCAGGAGGAAGGTGCGAATGCTTTCTTTTGTTTTGTACGCATTCGTAACATTTTGGTTAACATAGTTGACAAATAAGGTGCGTCCCCATTTGTCTCTCCCTTATACGGTTTCGGATCTTTTGCTTTTCAAGGGCGGCTCGTTGTAATATTTTTTGTACAACTTGCTGAAATGATAGGCATCGTCATAGCCTACGGACCTTGCCACCGCTTTAATGGGGATACCGCCTGCCAGCAGAAGTTCATGGGCCTTGGCAAGCCGCACCTTGATCAGATAGTTGATGGGTGATTCACCCATCTCTTCTTTAAAGACCTTGGATATGTACGCCGGGCTGAGATACATATTTTTGGAGATGGTATCCAGGGTTATTTCCTTCATGTAGTTTTCATTGATGAAAGATACCAGCGTATTGACAATGATCGCTTTGTCATAGGTCTCGAAGGAAAAGTCAGGCACCTTGCGGGAGGGGATGTCGGTGCCTGTTGCTCTCAAAAATGTAACTACCAGCGCCATGACGTAAATTTTCAGCAGGGCTTCACTGCCGGCCTCGGGCTTTTCCTGTTCAAGAAAAATATCGCTATAGCATTTTAGAATATCCTGCTCCAGTCTTGTAATGACGATTACGGGGCAGGTGCCGCAAGAGATCAGATGATTCTTCGGCAAACCCTCCAGGGCTATATTCGTAAGCCCTATATGGAATTCCATGATTTCTTCGCCTGAATTTATGATTTTTCCGTGGTATACGCCCGGATTGCAGATGATCATATCGCCTTTTTTGACATGGTATAAAGTATCGTTGATGTTATAGGTACAGGCTCCGGACAATATATAAATCATTGAAATGAAATCATGCGTATGATAGGGTGCAATGCTGGTTTCAATGAATTTCTTTTTCATTGTATAAAGCACCCTGGGGTTAAAGCTATCGGTATGGATACCCAAATTGCACATAAAATTTATTCCCGTAGTAAAATGATCAGGCTTTATTCAATTTAAAATTCTATATAAGATTATACATCATTTGATGAATATAGTACATTTTATTGAGGATTTTTATAGTTCATAATGGTAGAAACCAATCAAATATGCTACAGCGAAAACGACCGGAATGATTAATCTGTAAGGTTTTCGCCGTAGTTACCAAAGGCAGGGATGGTTATGGCTGAATTCAAGTGGATATGGCAATTTCTCAAGAAACGCAAACGTATGTTTTTCGCAGCTTTCTTTTTTATCGTTTCCGTCATTCTCCTCAATCTGGTCAACCCCTTTATCCAGGGAATGATCGTTGACCGTGTCATCAATGGAGGAGAGAGTGGGATTCTTCTTACCCTGGTCATGATAATGATAGGCTCAACGATCCTCAAGTCCGTTTTCAGATACATCCAACAGTGTATGACGGAGATCATCTCACAGGGTACGATTTTTGATATCCGGGAGGATATCTACAGCAAGGTGCAGGAGCTGGACTTCGAGTTTTTCGACAAGACCAAGACCGGCGACATCATGTCCCGTATGACCGGTGACCTTGAGGCAGTGAGACATTTTACGGCATTTGTCATTTTTTCGATGTTTACAAATATAGTGACTTTTGTTACGGTCATCAGTATTCTGTTTTCGATTAATGCATTGTTTACCCTTGCCCTTTTGGCCGTAGCTCCATTTATAGGCATACTGACCTACAAGCTGGCAACGGCTGTTAAACCGGCTTTTTCCGATATCAGGGAACAGTTTTCAAAGCTCAATTCCGTAGTACAGGAGAATATAAGCGGCAACAGGGTCATCAAAGCCTTTGCCAGAGAAGAGTATGAAATTTACAAATTCTCCCGTGAGAATGAAGGCTTTAAAGAGAAGAACCTGAAGGCTTCCTCGATCTGGGAAAAATACCTGCCGGTCCTTGATTCCCTGGCCGGCGTACTGTCGGTAGTTATTATTGTTGTGGGAGGTATTCTGGTAATCAACGATAAAATAACCCTGGGACAGCTTGTCACCTTCAACGGTTTTGTCTGGGCGTTGAACGGGCCCATGAGGATGGCGGGCTGGCTGATTAACGATACGCAGAGGTTTGCGGCGTCGGCAGAGAAAATTATGCTCCTTTTAGGCAGGGAGCCCAAAGTGGCAAATGAGGAAAAGCCTTTGGAAAAGTCAAAGATGGCCGGGTTGGTAGAGTTCAGAAATGTAGGCTTCGCCTATGGCGAGGAAGGAATTCTGGAAGGTATAAGCTTTAAGGCTAAGCCAGGGCAGACAATCGCAGTGATCGGACCTACGGGCGCCGGAAAATCCAGCCTTGTAAATCTTATCACAAGATTTTATGACTGCACGGAGGGAGAAGTATTGATTGATGGCACAAACATCAAAAAATATGATCTGCGGAGGCTGCGAGAAAATGTTGCCGTTGCAATGCAGGACATCTTTCTCTTTTCAGATACCATCGAGGGAAACATTGCATACGGGGTGCCGGATATTGCCATGGACCGGGTGGAATGGGCGGCGGGAATGGCCGATGCCCATGGCTTTATTTCCGGCTTCAACGAAGGGTACGATACCATTATAGGAGAGCGCGGAGTAGGGCTCTCAGGCGGTCAGAAGCAAAGAATAGCCCTGGCAAGGGCCATCATTAAAGACCCGGCGATTCTGATACTTGACGACACGACCTCCAGCGTTGATATAGAGACAGAGCACGAAATTCATAAGACGTTGAAGGACTATTACAGCGATAAGACCACTTTTGTAATCGCGCACAGGATATCCTCGGTGAAAAATGCGGATTTGATCCTTGTACTTGATCATGGCAAAATCGCGGAACGGGGAACCCATGAAGAGCTTCTTTCCCAAAGAGGATATTATTACAGTGTATTTGCAAACCAATACGGTGATTTCGACGACTCCTCCCCGGAGCTGGTAGGGTAAAAGTCAGGAGGGACTTATGGCAAGGAACAAATTCGATATTGATGAAGAACTGGACACGAAATTTGATTTCAAGCAACTGAAGCGAATGCTTGCATATTTGAAGCCTTTTAAATACAAAGTCGGTTTTACCGTGCTGCTGATGCTGACTGCCAGCGCGCTGGCACTGCTTGGGCCATACCTTGTGAAGGTGGCTGTTGATGACATGATTCCCGGGAGAAATATTCCAGGGCTTCTGCTGCTGGCAGGAATCTTTTTAGCCACGCTGCTGATAAACACAATCTGTATGAAATTCAGAATCCGGACCATGTCGTTTATCGGCCAGAGTGTTATCCACGACATAAGAAAGGATCTTTTTGTCCATCTGCAGAAGCTTCCTTTTTCGTTTTATGACAGCAGGCCTCATGGCAAGATCCTGGTAAGGGTAGTGAACTATGTAAACTCCCTCAGCGATTTGCTTTCCAACGGAATAATCAATTTGATTACAGACATGTTTACCCTTATTGCAATTGTCATATTCATGCTCTTCCTGAATGTGAAGCTGACACTGATCTGCATGGTGGGTCTGCCGATTCTGTTCGCTGCAATCATGCTGATAAAGAATGCTCAAAGAAAAGCATGGCAGAAGGTCAGCCGAAAACAGGCGAACCTGAATGCGTACATTCATGAAAGCATTTGCGGCATCAAAGTGACGCAATCTTTTGCAAGGGAAGAGGAGAACCTGAAAATTTTCAGGAACCAAAGCACGGAATACCGGGATTCCTGGATGAAAGCCGTAAAGGTTCAATTTCTTTTATGGCCCGTCATTGACATTGTATCGGTTGCAGGTGTGGTTACCGTTTTCATCGCAGGCATAAGCTGGATTGGGACAAAGGAAGTAACGGTAGGAATAATGATCGCGTTTATGAGCTATATCTGGAGGTTCTGGGAGCCGGTAGCCAATCTGGGCAACTTCTACAATTCCATCATAAACGCCATCGCATACCTGGAAAGAATCTTTGAGACCATCGATGAAAAACCGCTGGTGGCAAATCTCCCGGGAGCTTTTGAAATGCCTTCGATCACAGGAAAAGTGGAATTTAAGGATGTCGACTTCTGCTATGAAAAAGGGGAAAGAATCCTGAATCAGGTCAGCTTTGCGGTGAAACCGGGGGAGACCATTGCCCTTGTAGGCTCTACCGGCGCCGGTAAGACAACGGTCGTCAACCTTATAAGCAGATTCTATGACATTGAGAACGGCAGCGTCCTGATTGATGACGTCGATATACGGAAAGTCACGCTGGAATCCTTGAGAAAACAAATGGGGATCATGCTTCAGGATACCTTCATTTTTTCCGGGACCATTATGGACAATATAAAGTACAGCAGGCTGGACGCAACGGATGAGCAGGCAATTGCAGCGGCGAAAGCCGTAAAAGCCCATGACTTCATTGCAGGCCTTAAGGAAGGCTATCAAACCGAGGTGAATGAGAGAGGCTCACGGCTTTCTACAGGGCAGAGACAACTGATCTCCTTTGCCAGGGCGCTTCTTGCCGACCCCAGGATCCTCATCCTTGATGAAGCCACCTCCAGCATTGACACCAAGACGGAGCTTGCGCTGCAGGAAGGTCTGGAAAAGCTGCTGAAGGGCAGAACCTCCTTTATTATCGCCCACAGGCTTTCTACGATTAAAAATGCCAGCCGGATCATGTACATCGACGATGGCCGCGTTATAGAGCAAGGAACCCATGACGAGCTGATAAAATTAAGAGGAGCCTACTGGAATCTTTATACCGCACAGTACAGGCTGCTTGAGGCGATATAGACTCTGGCAGGTAAAAAAGCCGTCTCCTTGTTTTCTGAGGAAACGGCTTTTGCATTTTCACTTAGTACAATTCTATGGAAGGCTGAACTTATTTTTTTTCATCAGCCCTTGGGAAAGATGAAAGACAGGGCCTGGGGCAGTATTTCAAACACTGCCTCATTCACAATGGATATTTCTCCATCGGAATTCATGGCGATGGGCGAGGCGCTTTTAATCTCCACCCTCTTGCCTTTATAAAAGCGGACTGCGCTGAGTATGCCGTGCTGGCCTTTCATGTACAGAGGAAACAAATGAAGGATCTTCATCCTGGAAATATTGTCAACGAGGCATATGTCAAACAGACCGTCGGTTATTTCAGCCTCCGGTACCGCCAGTATTCCGCCGCCATAATATTTGCCGTTGCCGATGGCAATTAACAGCGTATCGTTTTTTATAAAGCGGTCATCAATTCTTATTTCCAGCAGATTGGTCTTCCGCTGAAGGATTGTTGTAAGGATACCCAGAATGTACGCCATTTTACCGGTAATCAGCGGCAGCTTCTTAAAATGCTGTGTTGTATGTACCACCTGGGCGTCGAAGCCCAGGGAGGCAATGTTGATGAAAAATTTGTCATTGACTCTGGCAATATCTATAAGCCCTTCGGTCCCTTCTACGGTCCTGGCGATTAAACTTTTCAAATCACCGTCAGGCCCGATGCTTTTTATGAAATCATTGCCGGAGCCGGCGGGGATAACGCCGAGACTGCTGCCGCTGCCGGCCATACCGTTCAGGACCTCGTTTAAGGTCCCGTCTCCCCCGACGGAATAAATCCGGCAAGGTCCCTTGGAGGAATAAGCGGCGGCTATTTCGGTGGCGTGGCAGGGATACTTTGTGACTTCAACGGCATAGTCCTCTTCGGACGCTGCAAAATAAGCCTTGATCGCAGGCATGAGCTTCAAGGTCCTGCCCTTTCCGGCAGCCGGGTTAAGAATAAACAGGTGCTTCATCGATTACCTCAAATCTTGTTTTAATAGATACCCTTGGCATTTAGAAAGCCTTTATAAGCAAAATCGGATTTGAGGATGTGCTCCGCAATCCAGTTTGAGACAAAATTCACCAGCTCCAGAATCGTATCATACTGGCTGCTCTCAAAGTCTTTACCGGCAATTTTTTTTACTCTTTTTATAAAGAAATCGTGCTCGATCTTGTGGGCTTCGAACTCCGAGTAGCCGTGCCTTGTTAATAAATCCTCTTCATAGTTGAAATGGTAAACGGTATACTCCACCAGTTCACGAACGATTCCCATGATCTCATCATAGTGGTCATATCCGTCATTGATGGATGCTGCGTAATATATTCTGCCGCCAATTTCAAACAGCTTCTTGTGCTGATGATCTATTTCCGCGATATTGCAGCTGAAATCGTCTTTCCATTTTATCATGATAAACCTCCTACAATAAAAAAAGTCTGCGCGCCTCACAGGGGCACAGACTTTATTATAGCAAGTATTTTCCTTTAAGACAAACAAGAATCTGGGAATTTGCAAGAATACCGGCAAAAACCTAAACAATGTAATGTCCTTTTGTCCGGATCCCCCCGATACCTCTCAAGCCGGATTCGGTCAGTTCGGCGATTTTTTCCTGGGTCACCGCTCTCCTGGAATCGGTAAGGGCCACACGGTCGCCGACCTTTCCGGGGTCAAGGGCGTGAATAAGTATCCTGCCGGGTGAGCTGGCAAAATTTGCGCCGGCATTCATGATGCCTTCGTAATAAGATTGGCAGGCTCCTGCGAATATGCATAAATTATCCATGTTGGGTTCATATCTCCGGGCCTCCTTCACGGACTGGACATAATACCGTGAATTTCTGTAGCTGTCCAGAGAATTGAGATTGGAGGCATTCTTCTTGATACCGTCATGGCCTGTGATGATCAAAATATCTGCCCGGGATTCTGTCAGTAAGCCTCTTATCCTGCCAGGCTGGTCACTTTCGGGCACTACTTTGCCTGTGACTCTCAAACCGGATTTCCGGTAGAATTTCAAGCACATGTCCAGGTACTCGGAGCTCGAGTCAATATGAAGGATTCTGCCCGCGGTGCCCCTGAACCAGTTATATAGACGTGTATAGTTTCCCTTGCTTGTGCCGGTCCTGCTGAGACCCGCCGTGTCCAGACTTCTTTGCATATCCCTTTGAACCTTCCCGGTGTCCTGTACTACCAGGTCTTCTTCGATTGAGTCCGCTTCTATCCTGAACAGAAGACCCCTGAGCATATAAACTTTTTTACCGTCGCTCCGGGCGGTTATATCCGTTATCTTGAAGTAAACATCTCCCCCGTACGATTTTCTTGCAACGATGTCACCGATTTTCAGCGTGTCCATTGATACCATCCCTTTGATTTACATAATTTAATACATAATATGAAGCTGCAAATCCTTTGGGAACGGTATTTGGGGCAAAATAAAAATCACAGGGACCCTTGAGTCCTTGTGATTTAAGAGATATCCTTTTATGAGAAAATACTTTTCAATGAATAAGGCGATAGCGACTGCCGCCGCATAGGATCAACTCCCGGATTTGACAGCCTCCATGATGATGTCGGCTATTTGCTGGGGCGTACGGAAGGTGGTATCGATGACGATATCGTAATTCTTCATATCCGAGCAGTCGACCATGTATTTGGATAAATACCGGTAATTCTCACTTGCTTTTCTCTGGAGTATTTTTGTCCTGGCATCTTCGAGGCTGGTGTAGGATTCCACATCGCCTCTGTCGGCAGCGCAGATCCTTTGCGCCGCGGTATCAATATCCACCGCCAGATATACCTTGAAGGACTGGGGAACAAAATGCCAGGCCATACGCGAATCCAGAAGCATGTCCTCATCCCTCCGGCCTATTTCGGTCAGCTCATTGTCAATTTCTTCGTCTATTTCCGTGTGGGTCTCCATATATTTGTTGAAATTGTAGATGGACATGTTGTACTTCTGAGCAAGGGATCTCTGGATACCTCCTATCGAATAAACCTTTAGCCCGTATTGCTCCATAATATTCTTGCATACGGTGCTCTTACCGCTTCCCAGATCACCCGTGATGGAAATCTTCAACCTTTTGTCACAATTCATTCTATTTACTCCCGGAGTTAGGTTTTTAGCTTGCCAGATATATTATTATGTTCATTATTACGCTTATCATTAATAATAATACAATATACGTTTTGAAGCAACACCGGTTGTGATAATCGGACGGGTTATGATAAAATAATTCTACGTGCTTAGTCTATTTAAGCAAAAAAAGAAACGGGAGGTTTTGTTTATGCTGAAGGAATTTAAAGAATTTGCCATAAAGGGGAATGTTATCGATCTCGCTACGGGCGTTATTATTGGTGCGGCTTTTGGAAAGATTGTGAGCTCGCTTGTCAATGATTTGATCATGCCGTTGTTAAGCATAATCACGGGGAAAATTAATTTTGAAAATTTGTTTATCGTTTTAGGAAGGGAGAAGGGGAATACTAAAATTTATAATACCATAGCAGATGCGCACGCAGATAAACTTGCCACTATCAATTATGGCCTTTTTATAACCAGCGTAATCGATTTTTTGATCATTGCCTTTGCCATTTTCATTATCATTAAACAAATTAACCGATTCAAACCCAAGGTAGTCGTTGAAGCTACAACCAAGGCCTGTCCATACTGCCAGAGCACCATACATATTAAGGCCGTAAAATGTCCCCACTGCACATCGGATATTGGAAAGTAGCCTGAGACAACGCTGTAAATTCAGGGGTCGAATGTATGAGTTTTAACAAAATATTCATAGTAAATTAAAAAATACGGGGTAATATAAATATAGTAGGGTTCCTCCCTTCTATATAGCGAGCCGGTGAAGTTTTTAAATAAACT
>JAEZCO010000029.1 GCA_023433505.1 Bacillota bacterium
TGGATATAACCTTGGCCTGTCAGATGAAGAGTTTAGGATTGAAATCTCCAATGCGCTTGATGAATGGCAGGGTAGGAAGATGCCTGATATTATTTAGCGAACAGGTCTGGCCCTATTTGACGCTTACCTTTTTCTTGCCGTTTGGCGGTAAACTCAACAAAGAGAATCGTTGGGTCAAGCTTGCAAATATAATTCCTTGGTGGGAATTTGAGGACAAATATAGAGAAAATTTCAAGCTGTCCAACACAGGAGAAGAGGCATTATCGGTGAGAGTAGCCCTCAGAACATTGATTATCAAAACAAAACTAGGAATTTCGGATGAAGAAACGGTAAATCAAATAGCGGAAAATCCGTACCTGCAATATTTTTTAGGGTATCCCAGGTTTCGGGAAGGCCACCCTTTTGTATCTTCTCTGATCACGCATTTCCGTAAGCGTTTCAGTGCAAATATATTGAATGAAGTAAACGAAAAGATTGCACTGGCTGCAAAGCCGAAAAAGAGAGATGACAATGACAAGACACCATCCTCCAGTGGCGGATTGGAGTCGTCGGATGACGAAGGAGTAAACTGCAGGAAGTCCGGCAAAATGATACTGGATGCGACCTGCACACCAGCAGATATACAGTATCCGACAGATACAAGGCTATTGAATGATGCGCGTGAAAAACTGGAAGAGATCATTGATGTGCTGCATAAGCCGAAACAAGGAAATCGGGAAAAAGCCCGGACGTACCGGCAGAAAGCGCATGAAAGCTATCTTGCCTTTACAAAGCAACGGAAGCCAAAACCGGCAGTCATCCGCAGAATGAGGGGTAAACTCTTAAGATATGTGCGCAGGGATCTGAAGATCATAGAAACATTGGCGGGAAGAAATGGCTTGGAACTATTGAGCCAGCAACAGTACAAAAATCTTCTAGTGATACAAGAATTATACCGGCAACAGCATGACATGTATGAGCATCGGCTGTATCGCAAGGAAGACCGGATTGTATGCATAAGCCAACCGCATGTAAGGCCGATTGTACGTAGGAAAGCCTCAGCGTCAGTGGAATTCGGAGCAAAGCTTTCGGTGAGTGTGGTAGATGGATTTATATTCTGTGAGAAGCTGGAGTGGGATGCATACAATGAAGGCGGCACAATGAAGGCGGCACTTTGATAGATTCCCTTGAACGGTATAAAACGAAAAATGGATTTTATCCTGAAGCTGTGCTGGCAGACAAAATATATCGGACCAAGGATAACCGTGATTATTGCAAATCAAGGGGAATACGGTTGAGTGGGCCGAAGTTGGGACGGACTTCTGAGGATGAGAAAAAGGAAGCAAAGAAGCAGGCTTATCCGGATTCCAGAGAACGAAATGAAGTAGAAGGCAAATTTGGAACAGGAAAACGAAAATTCACCATGGACTGCATTATGGCAAAGTTAAAGGAAACAAGCGAATCAGCGATCCTGCTGAATCTTCTGGTGTTAAACCTTGAAAAGAGGCTCCGACTTCTTTTTTGTAGATTTTCAGCCGGATATTTATATCTGGCAATTGGACGGTAGTATAATGTACCCTATAGCTTGGACACTTTGGGTTTTCAAAACCCTTATCATCGGACATTAGGTTTTTGTAAAAACCCTACATTCCGGACAATAGATTATATATAATCCCTATTGCTCGGACACATATTTTTTCAAAACCCTATATTCTGGACAAGAGCAGTTTTTGACTTCAATTCATATGCATATTACAATAAACATAGTTGAATTGGAGGCACATATGGCAAATAAGAAATTTACCACAGAAGAAATGTCCGAGTTAAGGAATAGCAAGTATGTTTTAGATGTATCACCAAGCATTGTGCACTTCTGTGCAGAATTTAAAAAAGAATTCTGGAATGGATTAATGCAAGGTAAATTACCGAAAGATATTGTTCAGTCCCTTGGAATTAATCCTAAAATATTGGGAGAAATAAGGCTTGGCGGTCTAAAAACAATGGTTCGTAATGAGGTTAGAAAAGGGGATGGATTCCGTGACTTGAATACTTATATGCAGGCTGGAAATGGTTATATGTCAGCGGAAAACAGGATTAATTACCTGGAGATGCAACTGGCATATAAGGAACAGGAGATAGAGTTTCTAAAAAAAATTGTATCTTTAGATCCGGATGCACGGGAATCATGATCATTCCTGCAAATGCCAAGTATAAAATCATACAAGAAACAGTAGTTTTGCAGGGGAATCTTTTAAATGTTTCTGTCCTGTGCGAAATCGCTGGTGTCTCTAGATCCGGCTATTATCACTATCTCTCTACGGAAGAATCTCGGGAACAGAAGGAAGAACAGTATCAACAGGATTTTCTTCTCATCATAGAGGCGTATCAACACAGAGGATATGATAAGGGTACACGTGGTATTTATATGAGATTGCTGCATCGAACCCCACCAGTTGTCATGAACATAAAAAAGATAAAGGCGTCTTATGAAGAAGTATGGATTAAAATGCCCAATTCGCAAAGCAAATCCATATAGACGTATTGCAAAAGCGATAGGTACTTCCTATGTTGTTCCAAATCTCCTGAATCGCGAGTTTGAGGAACATGGACCCCGGAAAGTTTTACTTACAGATATCACCTACATTATTAACGGTAGAGCACCTCAATGCTATATGTCTACTATTATGGATGCCTGTACAAAAGAACTGCTGGCATGGGTAGTGAGTCCGTCTCTGGAAGTCGATTTTGTACTTGAGACAGTGAATCAGCTCATTGAGAAACATGGAATTTCTTTAACGGCAGAAACCCTAATTCACAGTGATCAAGGGTCACATTACACTAGTCTTAGTTTTATACAGCTGATTAAAAACAGCGAATTAAGGCAGTCGATGTCCAGAAAGGCGAACTGCTGGGATAACGCTCCGCAAGAGTCCTTCAGTATATGGAGTTTTATAGTATTCATCAACAGCTTGATCAATATATGGCATTAAGAGCATAACAAAAATGTCTTGATATACTTCTGCCAATGAACCTTCAGAAGGTTCTCCAGGCTCAAAATACGTTTGAAAGGCCTCAAACCTTTTATTGGCACTAACAAACGTTGTAGTTGTGTAAAGGCTTATAAAGCCTAATATTATTATTGCAAATAAAAAGACGGGTATTATCGTTCTTTTCCGTAATATCAACAACTTCAAAAAATTCACGTCTTCTTTGACTTACTTCTGTAATATTCTATGGATTCGATTTCTGTAATAATTTGAAAGACTTCTTTAAAAACATAAAATATAGCAGAAGGTTACATTGTAAGCAGGCTTATTAACATAAAATTCACATACTGTTAGTACTTCTATAACATTTTGCTGCTATTATTTATTCATAGGCATTTTTTGATTGTTCCTCCTTTTTAATATATTCTTTATAAGAGCTCCGGTAATCCCGGAGCCTTAATTGTTTATAAAAGTAAAATATTTCTGTATAATATAGGTATGTAATTTTTTTACGGAAACAGGTGTTTTATTTGAATTACCGACAGGCGGACAAAAGTGACAGGGAAGATATAAAAGAAGTCCTGGTGAAGTCTTTCACACCGACGTATGCTTATTATGCGCAGAAGAGCTTTGTAAGGCTTGATAATGTGCTTGTCGCAGAAGATAAGGGCAAAGTAGTTGGGGTAATGAATTGGAGGATACTTGGGGTTGAAGAAAAAAAGATAGGATATCTTTTCTGGCTTGCAGTTCTTCCGGAGTATAGAAGGATGGGAATTGCAAAAGGACTCATACAGGATGTTATAAAGAAAATTCAGCAGGGAGTTGGTCTTGTGGAAATATATGCGGCTGTTGAAAAACATAACATACCTTCCCGGAAACTTATTGAATCTTTAGGATTTTCTTTTATCAGCAGACTTGATATGAAGAAAAAGTATGGATTGAGATGTCCACGGCTGTATTTTCAGATGATGCTGCTTCCTAAGGAAGACTTGTTTACACTTCATTTATAAATTCCTACAGATAAATAATATAAAACACAGCTCATATATCCTTATTGCATATAGCTGAATCGAGCGGATCCTCCTATGCACTGTAATGCAGTAGTTCTAGCCCATAATCATCCGGGTACGATGTCTGTGCTTTCATTCTGCGGATTTTCTTTAGCGGGAATCTTTATGGTGACGGTCAATCCGCCCTGTGGATTGGCAGAAAGGCTGAGGCCATAGTTGCTTCCGTATTTAAGCTTAATGCGCTGAGCGATATTCAGAATGCCGATACCGGATTCCGAATTAAAAGTAAGGATAGTGGAGTCAGTCATGTACTGGAGCTGTTCATTGATTTCCTGCAGCTTTTCCGGCCGCATGCCTACGCCATTGTCTGCAACCTGAAAGCATAGTGTGTTGCCTTCCTCAATAAAGCCGTTAACCTCCAGCACCCCATTTTTATTTTTGGGCTCCATGCCATGATAGATTGCATTTTCCACAATAGGCTGGAGGAGGAAGCGGAACATAAAAAAGTGAAGGATGCCGGGGTCAATATTGTATTCAATGCGGTATCTGCCAGGGTAGCGGATCGCGATAATATCCAGGTATCGGCTGATACATTTTATTTCCTCCTCAACCCTTACTTCTTCCGGACCTTTGATGGAATACCTCAAAAGGGCGGAAAGATCGGTGGAGATTTTTACGATTTCATTGCTGCCCAGCAAATGTCCGTAGCCTTTGATACAGTTCAGGGTATTGTAAAGAAAATGGGGGTTGATCTGGCTCTGCAGCGCGGCGAATTCTGCTTTGTGCTTTGAAAGCTCTGCCTCATACATCCGGGACTGATTGGCAAAGCTGGTCCTAATGACCGAATCGATTTCATCCAACAAGCCGTTTATATGGATACACAATTGTCCGATTTCATTTTTTTCCTCCAGTTGAAGACGGTTGTGCAAGCCATAATGCGCGCCCTTTTCCATGAATAAGACGATTTTGCCGATAGGCCGCATTATGCCGTGCAGCATTTGCAGACCCATCAGCAGCAGCGCCAGGCACATGAGGGAAGAGAATATCGTCCCGAGAATCATCAGGAAATTAACATCGGAATTGATTTCGCTGACAGGAGCAATGCCTACTACCTTCCAGCCGGTTTGAGGCAGCTGCTGGTACATGACGAGAAAGTCTTTTCCAAGCAGCGTCTTGATCTCAAGGTTCTGGTCGGAACCCGGCAAATAAGCTTTTAACTCATTCATTAGCCGGAGCTTGTCCTGACCTTCTTGCAGATTATTGCTTGCGGTGATCAATTCATTCTTGGAATCAAGGATCAGGAATACCGAATTCTGCGTCAGCGAGATCTGATCCAGAAAAACCTGCAGAGGCTTGATATTGCAAAAAACCAGATAGGTCCCGATTTTTGTCCGCACCTCCGCTCCGATTTCCTGATTCATGACAGAGCGGATATAGCAATAGCAATTGCCGCCGCCGTCGCTTGTCTTGGGTATGTAGCCGGTAAACAGGTCCATTTGGCTTTCGGGATCGGAAAACTTATAGTTGGCTTCCAGATAATCGGCGGTGATCAAATATTTGCGGTTGAAGCCAAGGATATTAAAATCCCTGTCCACCAGGGATATGTTTAATATATTGGAGTTATAGAGCGAAATATTGGCTACAATGGAGGACAGGATGGCATTGTCATTAAACTTGTCCAACGGTTCGTCCGGTTTCAGGATATCGCCGGTCGAATGGTTATAGAGCAGAATCTCGGTTACCATTTTTATTTTTGAGGAGAGACCCTCGACATTATTCGATATCTGGGCAAGGGTACTATGCAAATACGTCTTTTCCTTTTTCAACAGGATGTTTTTTACAAAGATACTGTAAATAAGGATTGATGAAAGCAGCACTATGATCACCAATACCAGCAGGATTCCAAGCTGTGTCTGAAGTTTGGAGTTTCTAAAGGCTTTTATCGTTCTCATGATGGATGCCTTTCCTCATATTTTCCCGGTATTGTGAAGGAGTCAGCCCCGTCTGTTTTTTGAATACTCCGGCAAAATAGTGATAATCGCTAAAGCCTGTGCTGAGACAGATATGCTCAATGGAGGTATCCGTATCCTTTAACAGCAGGCAGGCTTTGTTTACGCGCAGTCTGGTTACATATACTGTAAAAGGAAAACCGGTCATTTTCTTAAATAAGTCGGAGCAATAGGTGTAATTTAAGGCAAACTGTTCCGCAATCTGCTTCAGATTGAGGTCACGGGTATAATTATTATTGATGTATTGAAGCAATTGATTGAAATATTCATTGGGGCGCAGGGTAAGCTCGAAATCAGTGCGGCCCGGTTTGCCGGAGCGCATGACGGTTTCCGCCTGCTGTGTAATAGGGGGAATCTTATGAAGGTCCTGGGTACTTGCGCTTACGGCGGCGGAATAATTCTCCAAACCACTGAAATCGACAGTGATTTCCTGGTTGCTGCTCAGGATGAAGAAAGCACTCTTTTCCTCTAGAAAGAAGGTGATAATGCTTAAATCCAAAGAAGATTTATTGAGCTTGGCCCAACAGTCTTCAATATCCCCGTTCCAGTAGATTCCTCTGTAATATTTTCCGGAGATATCCAACCCCATATAGGAGAGCATTGCCTCGGTATTTTGAGCGTTTTTGACCGAATTGTAAACATGGCTGTCATTAAGCAGCCTTATTTTCCGGATCTCGCCGCTTATTTTCCGCATGAGCGGCGAGGTTTCCTCCATGTCCACCGGCTTCAGGCAATAGTCGATGACATCCAGCCGGATCGCCGTTTTAGCATAAGAAAAATCCGAATAGCCCGAGACAATAATGAATTTTGTTTGAATGCCGCTGTTTTTGCATATCTCGATCAAATCCAGCCCGCTCATTTCAGGCATACGGATATCCACAAAGGCTGCGTCAATACGTTTATTTTTAAGTATGTCCAGTGCTTTGGAGGCTTCGGATGTTTCATGAATCTGTGAAAAATGATATGTGTCCCAATCGAAGGACGCCTGAGTTGCAACCAGAGCCATGATTTCATCATCGACCAATAATGCTGTGTACATGAGATACCTCAATCCTTTGTCTTACATATTATATTTACTACATTTTGTGTTCCCCGTCAAGTTTTATGCTCGAACCGAAATATTCACACAGTGTTCCAAAAAAATCGCATTGTGAGAGGGGCCAATCCATGTTTAAATAGAACTATCCTGTAATTTCTACTGAGGTGAACCGATAATGCGGAGTACAGATATTTATATGAATAAATCACTTAAGTCGTTGATCTATCAAAATCGTTGGACCTATATCTTTGTTATTCCAGGTCTTGTTTTTTTGATTCTTTTCAGCTATTGGCCCATGTACGGTATTGTCCTGGCTTTCAAGGATTTTACCATCAGGGGAGGTATTTTGGGGAGCCCCTGGTCGGACCCGCTGTTTAATAATTTCAGACTCATTCTTGAAGACGAAAATTTTCTGAACGCATTTGCCAATACCTTCAGGATGGGCTTCTGGTACATTGTTTCGGGATTTCCCGCCCCCATCCTGCTGGCACTGCTCATGAACGAGCTGCGGTTCCCGCGGTACAAGAAAGTGCTGCAAACAATTTTTACCATCCCCAATTTCCTTTCCTGGGTTATTGTAGGCGGGCTGATGGTTGGCTTTTTATCCTCTGAGGGGTTTATCAACGCGATTATCACGGCATTTGGCGGAGAAAAAGCGGATATATTGACCAATACTTCGCTGATACGGCCGATTCTTTATGGCAGTGCGATATGGAAGAGCGCCGGATGGTCTTCAATTATTTACATGGCCGCAATGGCCGGAATAAATCCGGAGCTATATGAAGCTGCTGACATTGACGGCGCCAACCGGTTCCGGAAAATGCTTCATATTACCTGGCCCGGAATCAAGCCCACAGCGGTAATCCTATTGATTTTGTCCTTTGGAGGCATCATGAACAATGGCCTGGACCAGATCTTGAACATGGTCAATCCGGTGGTAAAGGACGCTACCGAGGTTCTGGACACGTATATCTACAGAAGGACCTTCCAGTCTGCTCCGGACTACGGATTTTCCACGGCCATGGGTCTTTCCAAATCCATTATAAATTTTGTTTTCCTGTTGTCCGCCAATAAAATAGCAAAGCTGTTTGGAGAAGGAGGGATCATGTAATGCAGGGAAAGAGAAAGAAAGTCACCGGATTTGACTTGTTTAACATAATCACTCTTGGGTTCTTTATGCTTCTGGTGCTGGGACCTTACTACTATATGATTGTTGAATCTCTTATGAGCGCCAGTGATTTTGCCTTCAGCGGCGGAGGCATACTTTTTCCCTCACGGCCGGTGCTGAGTAATTATACCAGCTTATTTGCAACCGGCAGAATCGGAGAGGGATACTTTAATTCAATGCTCTACACCGTAGCAGGAGTGCTTTACAGCATGGTCCTGACGGTAACTTTGTCCTACGGGCTCTCAAAGAAGAAATTCCCCGGCCGGAAACTGCTGCAAAACATGGTGGTGTTTACGATGTTTTTCAACGGAGGCTTGGTCCCTTTTTTCCTGATCGTCAAGAATCTGGGGCTGATGAACTCCCGTGCGGCGGTAATCATTCCTCTGGGCTTGAATTTATTCAATATGATCATCTTGAGAAGCTTTTTTGAGCACCTCCCGCCGGACCTGGAGGAGTCCGCCGTCATTGACGGGGCAGGTCCGCTGACGGTTTTTGTCCGGATACACCTGCCATTGATCAAGCCTGCGCTTGCTACCATCGTACTTTTTTATGCCGTAGACCGCTGGAATGAATGGTTTTTCTCCAGTCTCTTCCTCGGCGACAGCAAACTATGGCCGATCCAGCTGACTTTGCGGCAGGTGCTGTGGGCTACCGGTTCATTTGCGCAGAATATACCTCCGGAGGCCGGAAGAAAAGTGTTTTCCGAAGGCCTGAAGGCAGCTTCGGTCATCGTAACCATGCTGCCGGTGATGTGTGTATATCCGTTCCTTCAAAAATATTTTGTCAAAGGCGTGATGATCGGAGCCATAAAATCTTAAGTCACAGAGAGGGGTGAAACCGTATTTAAAGGTATAGGTTGATAACAAATCTCAGAAAATAAAAAAAGTTGAAGGAGTGAAGACTACAATGAAAAAAAGATTGATGGCATTCATGCTGGTGGCCGTGTTTACGCTTACAATGCTGGCCGGCTGCGGAGGGACGAATAAAGGCCCGGATAAGGCTTCAAACCAGACAACAGCAGTGCAGTCCGATTCGGGAATCTCCCAACCGCAAAAACCGGAGCATCTGTCCTTTACTATTTTTTCCCTGGATGATCAGCCGGATTTCATGACCTGGCCTCTTGTAAAGGATGCCATGGAAAAGTTTAATTTCGACTTCAAAATCCAGCAGGTTGCGTGGGACAACTGGGACGAAACTACACGCACCCTGGTTGCCACCAACGGCCTGCCCGAAGTGCTGGCCTGGTACAATCTGTTGTACGGCGAGTATACAAATTGGGTAAAGCAGGGCGTATTCAAGGCACTGCCGGAGGATATGTCAAAGTACCCCAATTTGCAAACCCTTACCCAGGAGTATTCAATTTTTAATAAACTCAAGGTTGACGGAAAACTGTATGCCTTCCCGAAGGTCATGAATAACAACCCCTGGAACGAATATTCACAGAATATGGTCGTTTACCGCAAGGACTGGGCAAAAGAGGCCGGGTATAATTTTGCCGATGTTCAGGATATAACCATGAAAGACTTTATTGCATACTTAAAGGATATCAAAGCCAAGGACCCGGGAAAGCTTGGGGATAAGCTTGTGCCCTTTGACCTGGCTCACGGCGGACTAAGCTGGTATAGCTGGGTTGGCTGGCAATACAATCCTTATCTCTATACGTTTAAAAAAGTTGATGGTAAATACGCCTGGGGCGGCAATGACGCAGGCTCGCTTCAAGGGATAATGGATATGCACAGCCTGTATGAAGAGGGCTTGCTGGCTAAGGACAGCTACGCCGACAAGACGATGGCAGGTGCGGACAGATTCACAGCCGGACGTTCTGCGACCATTATGGGACCCATTGTCCCCAGTATCCTGCAAACGTTATTTTTGGGAATTAATACAAATTTAAAGCTTCCTGAGACGAATTTCGGCGTTTTCTGCATCAAAGGGGAAGACGGGAAGTTCAAGGTTGGCCAAAAGCCGGAATGGTGGGCTTCCTTTGCTTTCAGCAACAACTGCAGGGATGAGGTCATGGACCGCTGGCTTACGGTAGGCAACTGGATGCTGGAGCAGGAACAGATTGAAACTGCTGCTTATGGAGTCAAGGACGTGGATTGGACAAGAGAAGGCGACACGGTAAAGATAAACTGGAAGCCGGAAGAAACGCAGGAAGGTGGACCCAAAGCCTATATAAACGATGAACGCCTGCACTTCCAGAAGTTTTTCGTGCTGGAGGGAATGGAAACCTGGCTTCCCGGAAATCCGCTGGTATCAAAATATTGTGTTGAAGACTTATATCACGGCATGATGAATATGTATGATACCAACCCCTCTTATACACCGACAGATTACGACGTGGTCTATTTCTCATCCAAGGAATATGATGCCAACGCCGGGCCTTTGGAGGCGGAGACACGAGATGCAGTAATCAAGGCCGTAGTTTCAAAGGATCCTGCAAAGGAATGGGATAAATTCGTTAAATCCAAGGAAAAAGCGGTGCAGATATCCACCGATGAATTGAACAAGGCCTTTGCAAAATAGTTTCATAAAATATGTAAGCGACGGGGAGGCTTGATGCCTCCCTGTGTGTTATGACGGTAAACGGATTATTGGGTCCGCCGGCAATAAACAAAAAATAAGGCAGAAGAGGGATAGTTATGATTTCGCAGCAATTAACGGATTGGAAACTGAAAGCGTATTATCCGTATGTTCCTACTTTTCACCGGAGTTTTGAGACCGGTGAATTAATGCAGGATATGTTTTATCCGATGAAAGCCAGGGTTCCGGGAAGCGTCTATTCGGCTCTCATGGAGGAAGGACTGATTCCGGACCCTTATTTTGAAATGAACAGCCTTCAATGTGAGTGGGTGAAAGACCGGTGGTGGAAGTATTATACCGGATTTACCCTTTCGGACAGCTTGAAAGGACGCAATTTAAGGCTCAGGATTTGTGGAATGGATTATAAAGGGACAGTGGAATTGAACGGCGTTATGCTTGGAGAACATGCCAATATGTATACGCCTTTTGTTATTGACCCTGCAAAGAACCTCCGGTGGGGAGAGGAAAACATCCTTGCGGTAATTCTGGAAAATGCACCCGATGAGATGTCACAAATCGGCTATACCGACAGGACACATACCCAGAAGGCGCGTTTCCCTTATAAATGGGATTTTTCCGCCCGCATGGTGCAGTTAGGCTTGCATGAGCCCGTATTTGTCGAAGATTTTGGTTCATGTGCCATTGAATATGCTAAAATTTGTACCCGGGTGCAGGAGCAAAAGGCTGAAATTAGCTGCAGCCTGGATATAACCGCTTTTGAAGCAGATGAAGTTGAAGTAAAGTATGTGTTGTATTATGAAGGGAAAATGGTGTCCAGTGCAGATGATAAGGCTTGTCTGCAGAAGGGTGCAAACAGCATTGACGCCGTATTAACATTGGAGAACCCGAAGCTCTGGTATCCCAACGGTTTCGGGGAACAACCCTTATATACTCTCAAAGTGGAAATATATGACGGAAGCGGATTGTCGGATACGAAAACCTATGAGGTAGGCATAAGGAGCATTTCATATTCCCGATGTGACGGTGCCCCTGAGGATAGCCTGCCATATTCTGTGTCTATTAACGGCAAACGTATCTATATCAAGGGTGTAAACCTGGTGCCGCTTGATATCATGTACGGTGATGTCACCAGAGACCGGTATGAAAAGATTATTACAAGGATAAAAGAAGCCAATATCAACCTGATCCGGGTATGGGGAGGCGGCCTGATAGAAAGGGAAGCGCTTTATGAACTGTGCGACAGGAATGGAATAATGATCTGGCAGGAATTCATCCAATCCAGTTCGGGAATCAGCAACGTACCCTCCAAAGACCCCGATTTTTTAAAAGCTCTGGCCGCAAGCGCGGAAGAGGCGGTGAAAATAAAAAGGAACCATGTTTCGATGACTTTTTGGAGCGGGGGAAATGAGCTGACCGACAAAGAAGCCGTACCGTCTACTTATGACGATGTCAACATCGCTATGCTGCGGGACATTGTGCAGCGCCATAACCCGGAGACCTTCATGCTGCCTACGTCCGCGTCGGGTCCCCTGGAGTTTGCCAACCCCGACCGTCCGGGACAGAACCATGACGTCCATGGACCCTGGAAGTACGTAGGCGTGCAAGGACAATATGACCTGTACAACCGTTCGGACAGCCTGCTGCACAGTGAATTCGGCGTAGACGGCATGAACCATTGGTCGACCTTTGCCAGGGTATTGTCTCCTCAGAACCTGGGCGTAGTATCGATGAAAGAAAATTATGTCTGGCGGCACCACGGAGGGGATTGGTGGGATACCTTTTCACGGGAAGAGGAGATTTTCGGACGGTTTGATCCCAGGGAGCTTGAGCTGTACGTCAAATGCAGCCAGTTCATCCAGGCCGAGGGCCTGCGGTACGCTCTGGAGGCCAACCGGCGCAGGGCGTTCCGTAACTGCGGCAACATCGTCTGGCAGTTCAACGAGCCCTGGCCCAACCTGTCGGGTACAAACCTCGTAGATTATTACGGCAACAGGAAGCTGGCTTATTATACGCTGAAAGATGCTTACCGCTCAGTAACGCCAAATATGAAATATGATACCCTGGTATACCGGAAGGGGACGGAATTCAGCGGAGAGATCTACCTTAGCAGTGATGTGGATGCCTATATTGCCGAGGTCAGGGCGGAGCTGATGGATTTTGACGGCCGGAGCCTAAACGAGTGGAAGTTTACCGGGAACAGTGCTGCAAATGCCAGTGCGCTTATGGGCACGCTGCATTTTGAAATCACTTTTGACCGCTGCTTCCGTATCCGGCTGGAAACAACTTATGACGGAATGACGGCTGAGAGTGAATACATGCTGCTTGTGGCGGAGGAGACAGGCCTTTGCGACAAACTCTGTGCTGCGGCCTTTTATGACCGGATCATAAACAATAGTACTACGTGACGAATGAAAATGATGTGACGAAGAGAAATCGGCAATAGCATTTACAGGATAAGAGAGACTGGGTAGCAGGCAATGAGTCCATTTTAGAAAATATGAGCTGGAGAGATTGAGATGAGTATAAAAGCGCAGGTTTTTGTTCCGGGCAGCTATGTTCCGCTGAGTAAATTTGACTGCTGCGGCTGCAATAAAGAAATGCAAGTACTTCACGTGGAGCCTGAAATCTTGAAATATATTCATAAGACGGAGCAGGAGGTATTTATTGCAGCCAGCGATGAAACCGGGATTGAGTTTTTGAAACCTGCCGGTATTGATATGGAAAAAGGCCTGGTATACTTTACTGCAGAGAAGGAATGTGTTTTTACCGCAGTATCGGAAACCTTTAAGAACAGCTTGCCCGTGGTTACTCACTGGGACAAGACTCTTCACGGAGGATGGGGAGGGTTTTGTCCCGGAGCTTCCGATGCTCCGGGTCTGCTGGACGTAGACCTTGATAAAGGAGAAATCACAAGTGAGCTTCCAATTATCGATACCGACCCGTCAAGTCCCTATCAGTATTTGACCGGCCGGTACAATCTTCTGTCCTCTCGGGCCAAAGACGGGCATTTCAAGGTTCCCGGCTATGAACGGTACATCGGCGAAGGCTTTAGCCTGATGAAAGTGACCGATTTGCTTGCAGTCTGGCTTTCGGACAAGGTACTCCAGGAAACCGGCTATCCGCTTGTATATCTGAATTATCCTCAATACGGATTGAAGCAGGAGCTTCCTGCTTTCCAAATTGTAAACAGCTGTATTGCGGCGGTTGATCCTGATCATCCCAGCCTTGCAACCTACATTATTCCTCCGTATTGGAGGCAAAAACCTGAAAAGCCGTATCCGGTCCTATTTACCGGGTTTTATGACAATAACGAAAATTTTTACAGAATCAGTGGCATCCATTTTATCCATAGCCTATGGAAAGGTATAAAGGAAACCAACCATCCGGCAATCGGAGTTTTGTGGAACGGAGGCGGAGCTTTAGGAACGCGGACATATCACCTTTCTGCCTATCACAACATTTCGGCCGTATTCGATACTGCACGCAGTGAATTTGCTGCCGACACAACAAAAATCATTGCTATGGGAGGCTCAAGGGGCGCCATTACAGCACTTGCCGCAGCCGGGAACCCATATCATGACAATTACCGGATCAAATATGTGGCAGCATTCAACCCGATTTTAAAGTTCGGCGATAAAGAGGTCGGTATGATGAATCCTACTTGTCCGATGATATACGCTGTAGCATGTGATGATACCGGGTACAAATATGCATGGAAAAAGGAATGGAGAGATCCTGAGACCGGACTTTCAGGAGAGCGGCTGCTGCTTCACAATTTGATCGGCAGCATGGACAGGAATGTCGCCAATGAGGTTTTGAGTCCTCTTTCATATATTTTTGCACGAAATATGAAGGAAAGGGGTACGGGGGTGTTTCTCTATACCGGAACCCATGATGCCTTCAATACAAAGGATTCCATCATCGATCTGGCTGAAAACCTTCTTGCGCAAGGAGTAGAAACCCATCTCCAGATTGGATACAGATATGGGCACAATGGTGTGGACAATCCGTTTGAGCGCGTTGCAGACTTGCTGAAAAAGCTGCTGCAGGACGAAGAGGTTAGCTTCAAAGGAATGTCCCACTACAAAAGGGCAAGTGCAAAACCGGAGGAATGGCCGAAGAGCGAGGAATTCTTCCCTGCACGGCAGCCGGTATTTTTTGAAGGCCCCAAAATGATTGCCCTTGAAGACAGGGCAATGATAAATATCGTAGGTGCGGAGGGCATGAGCTATCATTTGAAGCTGTATAAGCTGGATGACCCTGCCTGGGTGGAAAAAGGCGAGCCTGTTAAGCTTGATTCAGGATATACTCTCAGCCAGGGCGTTTTTCCTCAAAAGACAAAGCATCTGGAAAACAGGATATCTTATGTAAAAAGTTATATGGAATTGGACAGCGCTTTTTTGCCGGGCTTTTACATCTTTGAGCTTTGGTATTTACCGGAAGGCTCGGCCGAATGGATTCAAGTTCCGTCCCATAGGGTGCCTCAGCCGGGAGTAGAGGCGAAACCGGTTTTGCAGGTAGTGAAAGAATATCCGGATTTGAGCGGTACGGATCTGGGAAATTCGCTAAGCGCAATGAGTCTCGGGTGGGGGCTTTGCGAGGTATGACCTCGCAAAGCCCTTTAGCCATTTGTTAACCGGTTAATCTGCCAGTGATTGTTGACAGAAAGACCTGACAAATCAACGGTGATCTGCGTGAATGCGCAAGCTATTCCCATTTAAAGGTAGCGGCTGCTTTTCCGGGTAAAGTATACGTAAACTCAGATGCGCCATACCGGACGGTAACCGCTTTGTCCTCCGGCAACCGGTTTTGGGCGATCAGAACAGTGGAACCGTCAGGATTTTTAAAAGCGGTGGTTTCCAATTGATTATAAAAATTGGAAGATTCGATTCGGTAGGCTCCGGGCTCGACAAATTTGCTAATGTGTCCCATCGTATAGTAATCAACATTATAGGTGATCTCTCCCGTAGCCGTATCTATTTTTACCAAGCCTCTGCAGGTACTATGCTTTAAGACGGTCGGCCCGTTATTCTGGTCCAGGGCAATGTTCCACCAAACCACGGTTTTCGCATAATTTCTGGTGGCGCGCAGGACATGCATCATCTGGTCCGCAAAAGCATCGTTAAACGGCGGGACCCACTCGCCGCCCGAGGCTTCGGTAAACCAGATATCCTTATCCGGATACAGGTCATGCACTTTAGTCATGGCTTCATGCTTTCCTCCGTAACAGTGCCACGCAGTTCCGGCGGTATATTTACCGGCATCCCGGAGTACCATGGAAGGATAGGCGACATTATCCCAATTGTGGTCATAAGCAATGATTTTTGTTGCGATATCATTTTTTTCAAACTCCGGCCCGAGAAATTCGTTTATGAATTTGGCTTGGGACGAAAACTCCATTTTCATCCCGGGATAATCTTCGGGTACGTACATCGGTTCATTTTGCGGTGTGATTGCATATATGGGCAAACCTTCTGCTTCATACGCCTTTATAAATTTTACAAAATACTTGGAATACGCTTCATAGTTATCGGGTGACAGCAGTCCTCCGATCAGATTATCTGAGGTTTTCATCCATGCGGGAGGACTCCAGGGCGAGGCCATGATTTTAAGTTCGGGCCGTATTTTGGCTGCTTCTTTTAATAAAGGAAGGATATACTCTCTGTCATGTCCGATTGAAAAATGCTCCAGGTTCGGGTCGGTGCTTCCTTTGGGGACATCGTCATAGGTATACAGCTTTGTGGTAAAGTCCGTGGCTCCCATAGGCTGTCGTAAAAAGGAAATGCCGATACCGTCGTTTTTATCAAATAGCCTTTTCATCAGTTCTATGCGGCTGTTTACATCCAGAGCTTTGGCCATCAGCCATGCGGATGCGTCCGTCAGAGACGCGCCAAAACCGTCCATCTGCTGAAAGGTTATCTGAGGGTCGATGTCAATTACAAAGGAAGCTGAGGAGTCCGACGCAGTTTTGGTTCCGGAGGCGGAGAGGGAGTCTTG
>JAEZCO010000048.1 GCA_023433505.1 Bacillota bacterium
TGGATATAACCTTGGCCTGTCAGATGAAGAGTTTAGGATTGAAATCTCCAATGCGCTTGATGAATGGCAGGGTAGGAAGATGCCTGATATTATTTAGCGAACAGGTCTGGCCCTATTTGACGCTTACAAACAAACTGGAAATTGCAAGGGGAATTTTGCGGAGGATGAGGATATGCCGCTTATCGGTCTGGATATAGGAACTACAGGATGCAAATGTACGCTGTTTGATTTTGACGGAAATATAAAATCTTTCGCCTATCAGGAATATTTCGTGGAAAGTCCCGGAAGAGGTCAATTCGAGTTAAATCCTCAAAAAGTCTGGGAGGCTGTAAAAACCGTTATGTATCAGGCATTTCACAAAAATGGCGCAGAGCCTTTGGAAGAAGATGTCTCTATCCTATCCATTTCTTCTTTTGGGGAAGCCGGCGTCCCCGTAGACCATAGCGGCAGCATTTTGTATAACAGCATCCTTTATACGGACAGCAGGGGCTATGAGCAGGCTGATTTTCTTTCAGAGCGCCTTGGCGCGGAGAAAATAATGGAACTTACCGGCATACCAGTCCACTGTATGTATTCCATAAACAAGCTGATGTGGATGAAAGAGAATTTGCCCGAGGTATACCGGAATATGTGGAAGTTTCTCCTGTTTGAAGATTTTATCATCTACAGGCTTACCGGATTGCCGGTCATCGATTATTCGCTGGCTTCACGTACAATGGCCTTTAATTTACTTGAAAAAGAGTGGGATTCCGGGATTCTCGAGGCAGTCGGCATTTCCGAAGGTCTTTTTTCAGAAGCCCGGCCTTCGGGAACGATTGTAGGGAAAATCAAAAAGGATATTGCCCAGGAGCTTGATATCAGTCCGGATACCCTTGTTTCAACAGGCGGGCACGACCAGGCCTGTGCCGCGCTTGGCGCAGGTATCCTGTCCGAAGGCTCGGCTGTTTATGGCATGGGTACGGCGGAGTGTATCACCGCAGCATTCCGTCAGCCCGTGCTTGATCAGGGAATGCTTAAGAATCATTTCAACTGCGAACCGCATACGCTGGAAGGCATGTATCTTACCCTCTCGTTTACATTTTCAGGGGGTTCCCTGGTGAAATGGTACAGGGATTGCTTTGCCGCTGCTGAAATTGCCGAGGCCAGGGCAAAAAGCATCAGTGTATACGAATTACTTGATATGAAGGCGGCTAAAGAGCCGACGTCTATTTTGGTTTTGCCTCATTTTTCGGGCTCGGGCACGCCCTATATGGACCCTTTTTCCAAAGGCGCCATAACAGGGCTGACACTTGATACCGGTGCTTCGCAATTATACCGTGCAATCCTTGAAGGAGTTACCTACGAAATGCGGTATAACCTTGAATGCTTGAAGGGTTCAGGAATTGAGGCCCATTGCCTGAGAGCCGTCGGGGGAGGGGCAAGGTCGGAATTATGGCTTCAAATCAAGGCGGATATCATGGGGAGAAAGATAGAAACACTGGATATCGGCGAGGCGGGTACCCTTGGCGCCGCAATACTGGCAGGAGTGGCTTCCGGAGTTTATCCGTCCATTAATAAGGCTGTAGACAAACTGGTTAAAACAAAAAAAGTATATTACCCCAATGAAAAGACCCGGGGCATCTATGATGAAAATTACGCCAATTACAAAAGGTTATATCAGGCTTCAAAAGCTATTTATAAGGTTTAGGAGGTTGGAATCATGTCGGTCATTACAGATAAGCTCAAGGCTTTGGAGGTCATTGAGCAGTGCAGGGAAAATAAAATCAGCATGGCTATTTTCTGCACGGCCAGCCACTGGAATACAGAGGCGATATTGCTTGCGGCAAGCCGTTATGCAAAAAAGCATGATATTGAAAGAATCCCTCTGGCAATTGCTTTAACATTCAATTATAAGTATATGCCGCAAGCCAGCAGGGTTACCTATGGAAGGAATCCAAAAGAAGGCTTCATATCCGTCATGGAGCATTTAAAAGTACTTTGCGGCGGAGAAAATTCAACCTATTCCAATGTAGTGGTGCTCCCTCACCTCGACCATGCCGATCCGGTTAAGGATCAATGGGCGCTGACGGAAGGCCTGGACTATCTGGCCAGTGTGATGTTTGATGCGCAGAAATATCCCTATGAGGAGAATATCGCTTTAACAAAGGAATATGTTGAGAGCTGCAAACAGAAGGTCTTGATTGAGGGGATCATGGAAGAGCTGAGTGTCGAAGGAAATTCAAAAGGCCAGGGAGACGATGCCTATATAGAAAAAGCGTTAAAGTACATTTCAAGCACAAAGGTTGATTTTTTGGTGGCGGACCTTGGCACGGAGCAGCAGTCATCCGTTGCCGGAAAGTGCTCCTACCGGGGGGATCGGGCAAAACAATTGACGGCGTCTTTGGGGAAACCGATGCTTGTACTCCATGGAACCTCCTGCCTTGATAAGCATCAGATGACCACGTTGGCCCAGGATGGTATTATAAGGGTCAACATGTGGACTAGGATTGCCAGAGAAGCCGGACAGTACGCCGCCAACAGGGTGATGGAACGGATCGGCGGCATCAAAAACGGCGATTTCGAGGACGCCGAGTCAAGGCAATACCTGTATGATTCTGTTGAAAAAGCGGCGGAGGTTATGGAAGAAATACTGGATGTCCTTGGATATTCAAAGCTGGAAGCAAAATTACGGACGAGGTGATTCTATGGAAAAGAAAGTTGTAAAGCTTGGTTTTGCACCTACAAGGAGAGATATCTTCAGCAAGGCGGATGCAATTGAGTACAAGAATCGGATCATAAAAAAGCTGGAGCAGTCCGGTATTGATTTTATCGGTCTGGAATGGCTGAATAGTGAAGGGCTGCTGTTTGACGCCAGGGATGTGGGGAAAGTTGTGAAAAAATTTCAGGAGGAGCAAGTAGACGCCGTTTTTACGCCGCATTGCAATTTTGGTACGGAAGAAGCGGTTGCGAAGCTGGGAAAAAGCCTGAATAAGCCGCTTCTTTTATGGGGACCCAGGGATGAGGCGCCGCTGGCTGACGGAAGCAGGCTCAGGGATTCCCAGTGCGGGCTCTTCGCTACAAGCAAGGTGTTGAAAAGGTTTGGAGTTCCGTTCACCTATATGGAAAACTGCAGGATCGATGACCCGGTGTTTGCGTCGGGAGTGAAAGACTTCATCGCTGCGGCAGCGGTTGTTAAAAGCTTCAAAAGCATGCGTATCGGACAAATCGATACAAGGCCCGAATCCTTTCTTTCCGTAATGTGCAGTGAAGGTGAATTATTGGAGAAATTCGGAATTGAGGTCATTCCGGTTACATTAATAGAGATTGCGGATAAAATGAACCTTCTTCTGAAAAAGGACGACGAAAGGGTTATGTCAGCCATTGAAGACTATAAAGCGAGAATCAATTTTGCCGGCAATCAACAGGATTTCTTCTCAAAAACAGCCGCGCTTAAATATGCAATCAAGGATTGGGCTGAAGAGAAAAGCTTGTCGGCAGTCGCCATTCAGTGCTGGGATGCGCTGCAAAGCATTACCGGAATTATGCCCTGCTTTGCGGATTCCGAATTGACCGATGAAGGCTTACCCATTGTCTGTGAAACGGATATATGCGGAGCTGTTACGGCGGCGGCCGTGCAGGCAGCTGTGCAGCAGCAGACCCCTGTATTTTTTGCCGATCTTACAATCAGGCACCCGGAAAATAATAATGCCGAACTGCTTTGGCATTGCGGGCCGTTCCCTTATAGCCTTAAAAAGGATGGTGCAAATGCAAAAATCGGGGAACATTACGTACTGGAAAGCAAGTGCCCCGGCGTAGCGGAATGGGAGATCAAAGGAGGAGATATTACCATATGCCGTTTTGATGGCTGCAGCGGCAAATATTCCTTTTTGCTGGCGGAGGGAAAAGGGGTTGACGGCCCGCGCTGCAGAGGTACTTATGTGTGGGTGGAGTTCAGGGATTGGCCGTCCCTGGAAAGAAAAATCATAGAAGGTCCGTACATTCACCATGTTGTCGGAGTTCACGGGAAAATCATCCCTGTGATGACCGAAGCTTTCAAATATCTGCCGGGAATTGCACCGGATATTATGGAATAAAAGCTCAATGACAGGTACGCGGAAGGCTTTGTAATTTGATGGAGGCGCTGGAAATGATATCTTCCACGCAAAAACCATTTTACAAATGCGCATTCTATATTATAATTTTAAGCACCTGATACTATAGCGAAGCATTCTATTTTATCCTTGAGGAAGAATGCGCCGAAGCGCCGGCGAAGTTCCGCAAGGCCATCAATGCGGATCAACAACGTAACATTCTCCCTCCTCTCAGGTGGGGTTACCGAATGAAAAAGCAGTCGGTGGAGGGTTGCTTCGCTATAGTAAAAATATGATAAAGTGAGTGGCGCCTTATGGGAAAAGCTAAGTACCGGTGCAAATATAACTTCCCGTATAGATTTCTGAAAATGCAGTCTTGGAGCGCCGGCATTTTCAGAAAAACAGGAAGTAATCTTTGCAATACTTCTAAAAGCACATGGAAAGTCTCCATTTTTGGCAGGCTTTTTATTACTTTCCTGGTAATAATGATCCCTATTTATGCCATCGGCCTGGGCATTTATTATTGGGGTTTTGGCGCTATTCACAAAGAAATAACCTCATCCATGCTCTCCAAGGAAAAATTTATTCTGGACAAACTGGAGTCGGAGGTTCAAAAGCTGAAAGTGCTGCAGGGTAATTGTTTAAAGGACCGGAATGTGGTCAATCTGGTAAACATCTCTGAAATAATGTCCGATGATGAAAAGAACCAGGCATTTTTAAATATTGAGAATAAGTTAAATGCCATTTATTTAAGCAGCTCGTTGATCAAAGATATAACCCTGTATCTCCCGACCCTCCAAAAACAATATTCCATATTGAAGGATGGAACGCTATATTTAAACGAAAGCATGTATACGTCTTTAATATCCTTTCATACCGAGTCCGACCTTGAGTTCATTTTTCAGGAGGAAGGAATTTATCTCATCGATATGTATCCTTCAAAGTTTTTACTGAAGTCTCAGGGCCTTTTGCAGGATGGACCGCAATGCTTGCTGGGAATAGAATTTTCTAAAAACGAGCTGGTTAATACGTTCAAGGAATTAAATACCTACAAGGGCGGTGGATTTTTACTTTTAAATACGGCGACGGGGTATGCTGTAAAAAGCGGCACCGACAATGAAATACAGGAGTTAATCCTTAGTTCCGCAAATAATACAAACAGGGAAAGCGAAAGCTATACAGGCACGGTTGAAGCAGGCGGTATGAAATATATCACCCTGCATACGTCATCAAAATACCTTGGATTATCCATCCTTCGATACATTCCGGAGGATGAGGTATACAGGCAATTGGATTTCTACCGGTCCCTTTTATGGATATTCCTGGTGGCCTCCATCATTATCATTGTGATCTATTCCCTATCCACCTACAATTTTATCCAGATACCCCTCGGCAGGTTGATAAAATCATTTAAGGAAGTGGGAAAAGGCGACCTGAAGATATCCATCGAGCACATGCATAAGGATGAATTCACCTACCTGTATCAAAAATTCAATGAAATGGTGTCGAGGATAGACTACCTGATAAACCAGACGTATAAACAGAAAATACTGCTTCAAAGGTCTGAACTGAAGCAATACCAAACGCAAATCAACCCGCATTTTCTGTTCAACAGCTTTTTTATACTGGAGAGGATGATCAAGACCAGGGATTATGACAATTCTCTGGAATTTGTCGAGCATCTGGGTAATTATTTTCAATTTGTCACAAGAAATGCTTCCGACAGTATAACCCTTGAAAAGGAGGTATTTCACGCCAGGACCTATTCCGAAATACAAGCCGTGCGTTTCGGTGACAGGATTCAAATCAGTTTTGACGATATCCCGGATCAATATGCCGGTTTAAAAGTCCCAAGGCTGATCATACAGCCGCTGATCGAGAATGCCATTGTCCATGGCCTCAAGGATAAGGAGGATCAGGGTCTTATTGTCCTATCCTTTGTTGCGTCGGAAAAACAATTGGATATTCTTGTAGAAGATAATGGCGCCGGTATTGATGACGGGAAGCTTAAAGAACTGAATGAAAACCTTGATATTCAGGAAACCGAAATGGAGAGTACGGCGGTTATCAATATTCACAACAGAATAAGAATGTCCTATGAACCAGGAAGCGGATTGGTAATATCCAGGAATGAAATGGGCGGGTTAACTGCAAAAATCATTCTTATGCTGCAGGAATGAAGAGTAGAAAGGGGAAATCTCCATGTACAAGCTTCTGATCGTAGACGATGAAACCTATATACTGGATTGGCTGTATCATCTTTTCAAGGAAAATGAAGAGCTTGACCTGGACATTTATACGGCTCGCTCCGGCAGCAAGGCATGGGAGATAATCAATAAGACACGAATCGATATCGTGTTAACCGATATAAACATGCCCGGTATGAGCGGACTTCAGCTCCTTAACAATGTCAGGAGGAATTGGCCCGGCTGCAAGGTCATTTTTCTGACCGGAATGAGTCAATTCGACTATGTCTACGAGGCCATTCAATATAGCGAGGTAAAGTATCTTTTAAAAACGGAAAAAGACGAAAAAATCGTCGAGGCGGTAGCAAGGACAATCAAGGAAATTGATGATAGTATCGAATTGGAAAGAATATTGAACGACTCCAAAAAACAGGTGGAAGAAGCGAAACCCCTGATGCGGAAGGAATTTTTGCTGAATCTGCTCTATGGGGCGGGATTATCTGAAGGCAGCGAACTTTTCAGACAGCTGGATATTCCGTTGGACCCTGAAAGGCCTGTTTCAATTATTCTTTGCGCCATAGAAAATATTCCTGCCCATATTTCCTATAGCCATAAGAACCGCCTCATTTTTGCAGTAAAGCTATTGGTGGACCAGAATATGCCGGAATGCTTTTCCAGTATTCAAACCGTTGATGATCAGTTCCATATGCTATGGTTTATCCAAAGAAAAAATACCGATCCATGCGAAAGGCTTGAATTCTCCGGCGATGACGGGCGCAAAGCGGAAATATTGCTTAAAGGCGCGCTTGAAAAGGTACAGGATATATGCGCGGATTCACTTGCATTGAATGTATCGTTTCTATTGAGTGACGAAGAGTTTTCCCTTGATGAAGCGCCCGGTAAATACGCCCAGTTGAAGTCCATGCTCTTCAACAGCAGAAGAAGCGGAAATGAGATCATCCTGTTTAAAAAGGAATACCGGCAAGGTCAGGAGGAGGCAGGCGCCGATAAGCATGAAGCCCTGCAGGTCAGGCTGGCAGGTTTAAAGGCGGGACAGAGCAGAATATTGGAAAATTATCTTGAAGCCGGGCAGAAAGAGCAGTTTCAAAAGCAGCTTTCAAGCATCATTGAAGGGTTAAGGGAAATTCAAAGCAGGAGTTGTTTGCCTGCCGTTGAGTTGTATAATTCAATTGCACTCATCTTTTTATCGTATCTGAATCGAAGGAATCTGGCAGATAGGATAGAAAATGGGCCGGACCTGCAAAAACTCGCCAGTGCCGACGGCCATGATACATGGTCGGCTGCGGTGGATTATTTGTACAGGATTCAGGAGGAGATCTTTCGTATCCGGGATTTCACCGCGGAAACGCAAGCCATGAATGAAGCCGCCCAAATCAGGCAGTATATTGACAACAATCTGGACAAGGACCTCTCGCTGATCAGGCTGGCGGATATATTCCACTTCAATTCCTCCTACTTGTCCAGGCTTTTTAAGGCGGGTCTGGGAATTAATTTATCCGATTACATTTTCAATAAACGGATTGAGCAGGGCAAAAGACTTCTTGAGGAGAATCGGTTGAAAGTACATGAAATCGCACTTGCGGTTGGTTACGACTCTCCCAAATCCTTTGCCCGTTTGTTTAAAAAATCCCAGGGGGTGACTCCGCAGGAGTATCGGAATAGCTATCTGCCTGTTAACAACATGTCAATACCGGATACCTAATGTAAAGGATTGCAACTAGCAATGCACAATTGCTCCTGATATACTGAAAACAGTACGGCTGGCCGCTTATCCATCCAAAATATCCGGGTTTCCAAGCATATTCTGTCCGGACAGACTGGAGCACCGGAAGGATCAATTCAACCTCATTTTACCAAACAGGAGGATTTCTTATGAAATTAAGGGGAATACAAAAAAGTTTTCTGGTTTTTTTGTTGGTAACGCTTGTATTATCTTTTGCCGGATGCGGTAATACCGGAAGTAATGTGCAGGATACGACGAGTCAGGCAGCAACGGGCGAAGCAACCACGCAAGCAGTTTCTGCAGGCCAGGGGGAAACGGCTCCCGAATCAAAATTTGCAACGCCGGGCAAGCAAAAATACGACACACCTGTAACTGTCACAAGCGTAAGAGTCTTAGACCCTACGGTGACTTTTGCCCAGGGGGAGGATATTGAAAATAATATCTGGACAAAGGCGGCGCTGGAAGAATACGGTATTGTTATCAAGTATAAATGGACTGCCCCTACGGCGCAATATCCGGACAAGATATCCCTGATGCTTGCCTCCAACGATATCCCGGACTTTTTCAATCTGGATGTAAGCAGTTATGAATTGGCGATGAAGTCGGGTCTGCTCGGAGATTTGACCGATGCTTATAAAAATTATGCATCCCAGGCCTTAATGGAAAGAATGAGCCTGGATGAAAATGCGATTAAAGCGGGTACCAGCGGTGGCAAGCTTTATGCTCTTGCACAGGCCCAGGACAATGTATCCAATGGCGCGCAGTACCTCTGGCTGAGAAATGACTGGCTGAAAAAGCTCAACCTGAGCGCTCCCAAGACAATCGATGAGCTGATTGAGGTAGCCAGGGCCATGAAAGACAAGGACCCTGACGGGAACAGCAAGAAGGATACCTATGGCGTCGGAATATCCCAGGCAATAGGCTTCAACGGATTATACAACGGCTTCAATGCATACAAGGGGATCTGGATGCCGGACAGTGCAGGAAAGCTTGTCTATGGAAGCGTCCAGCCCGAAATGAAGGAAGCGCTTTCCAAGATTCAGCAAATGTTTAAAGAGGGTCTGATCGATAAGGACTATTACACAAAATCCTATGACAATGCCGTTCAGGATTTGAACACAAACAAAGTCGGCGTATTGTATGATAATTTCATTACTCCGCTCAGGATCATGGATGGGTGGGACAAGGACCACAGCATTGATTGGGAGCCTTATACCCTTCCTTCGGTGAAGGCGGATTCCTATCCGGCAGTGGCACAGATCGGGAATGGGTTCGGATATTATATCGTGGCCAGAAAAGGATGGGAGCATCCTGAAGCCATGGTCAAGCTGGTGAACATGTTTGTGGATAAACAGTCCAACGCTGCCGAGTACATTCAGGATAAGGATGCCAGATGGGTGTTTATGTATGCGCCGGCAAATATAAGCACTCCTGAAAACAATTCCATCAATCAGCGTCTTATTGCCGAAGCGATTAAGAAAAACGACCCATCCGGGTTGCCCATTCAAGCCAAACAGAATTATGACAATATTCAGCGGTTCAATAGCGGGAGCGTTGATAAAATGGATTATGCCCTGACGAAAATTTTTGCCCCGGAATCTACCCTGTCATTTTTAGATGAGAATTATATCAACACAAAGCACTATATGCAGGATAAATGGTATAAGGCGCCGACACCCAGCATGGTTAAGAAGCAGGCGGCTCTGAAGGATCTTGAGGAGCAGACGTTCACAAAAATCATCATGGGAGCTTCCATCAGTGAATTCGATAAATTTGTGGAAAACTGGAAGAAGATGGGCGGAGACGATATCACAAAAGAAGTCAACGAGTCATATCAAAACGTGAATTAGAGTGATTGCAGGCAGTAAGGCATCGTATGAGGGGAAAGCGGAGGCTTTCCCCCGATGGCCTGAGGCTGGATGCAACACAAGGGGATACAAAATGAGGATCAGGCAACAGTCATTGAAATTGCAAACACAGCTACACCTGATGATATTACCGGCGCTTATACTCATAGTTATCTATGCGTATGGTCCAATGCTTGGATTGGTCATGGCATTTCAGGAATTTAATCCTGCCAGCGGCTGGTTGCATTCAGAGTGGGTAGGGCTGGAGAATTTCTCCTATATTTTTCTTCTGCCGAATTTTGTGAAAGTACTATGGAACACGCTATTCATTTCATTTATGGAGATCGTAATCGGCCAGGTCCTGGCTATCGTTATTACTCTTTTGCTGAATGAAGTCTATAACCGCTATATAAAGGGCGGCATTCAAACCATCATTTATTTGCCTCATTTTCTTTCATGGGTTATCATGGGCGGAATTTTACTGGAGGTGCTTTCCCTGGAGGATGGAATTGTAAATCGGATGCTCACGGGAATAGGAATAGCCCAGGTTCCATTTCTCGGGGATCCGAAAGTTTTTCCCTGGACGCTTATTTTTTCTCACATATGGAAGGAAGTCGGTTTCGCCACCATTGTGTTGCTTGCATCTTTAACCGGTATAAATCCTACGCTGTATGAAGCTGGTAAAATTGACGGCGCCGGGAAGTTGAAGCTTACCTGGCATGTAACTTTACCGGGAATGGCTCCCGTCATCATCCTTGTTAGTGTTCTCAGCATAGGAAATTTGCTGAATGCAGGTTTTGAGCAGGTGATGACCCTTTACAATCCTGTGGTATATGAAACGGGAGATATCATCGATACCTTTGTTTACAGGCTTGGCCTGGTTCAGGCGAGGTATTCGCTGGCTGCTGCCGTGGGCTTGTTCAAGTCCTTCGTATCCTTGACGCTGGTATCGTTATCTTATTTTCTTGCCTACCGCCTGGCGAATTACAGAATTTTCTGAAGGAGGTGTTTGCGGTATGAATAGGTCAAGCTGGCCTGAGAAAACCTTTACTGTTTTCAATTACATTTTTTTGATCTGTTTCGCTTTGCTTTGCATAGCGCCTCTGGTTCATATATTGGCGCTGTCCTTCAGCTCCAGCGCTGCAATTTCGGCAGGTGAGGTATTTTTCATTCCTAAAAAATTTACCATGGCAGCCTACGATTATTGCCTTAAAAAACAGGAGTTTTTACGTTCATTAATGGTATCGGCCGAAAGAATTTTGCTGGGTATCCCTGTCAATATGATTCTGACCATTCTTGCTGCCTACCCGTTATCCAAGGAGGGTAAAACTTTCAAGGGACGCACGCTGTATGCATGGATATTTGTATTTACCATCCTGTTCGGCGGCGGTCTTATTCCCACCTTCATGGTTGTCTATAAGACCGGGCTTATCGATAAAATATGGTCGTTGGTTTTACCCGGGGCCGTGCCTGTGTTCAATATTGTTTTGCTGCTGAATTTCTTCAGAAGCATTCCGAAGGAAATGGAGGAGGCCGCCAAAATGGATGGCGCAGGGCATTGGACGATACTGTGGAGGGTCTATGTGCCGCTGTCTGCGGCGGCTCTTTCGACGATAGCGCTTTTCTCTTTTATCGGCCATTGGAATTCCTGGTTTGATGGGATTATTTATATGAACTCAAATAAGAATTATCCTCTGCAGAGTTATTTGCAGGTGCTGGTCATCAAGATGGACCTGTCGTCTGTTTCTCACGATAAAACCGTTCTTGACTATAACAAGCTTTCTAATAACAATTTAAGGGCATCCCAGGTTATCCTGGGCACCATCCCCATATTTCTGGTGTACCCGTTCCTGCAGAGGTATTTTGCAACCGGTATCACGCTGGGCAGCGTAAAGGAATGAGCCGTATTGTTTTATAAAAAATTTCATGGGAGCGTATTCAAATGGAGGCTATTCAATATAAGGATATCGTTTTAAAAGGAGAGGTTGCGGCACGGGGGATAAAGAATTTTGCCCGGCTGCATGACCGATTTTACACACCCGGAGTCGTTGGCAGCTCCGAGGCCGAAAACGTCGGCTGGCCAGGGGATTGGGAGGGGCGGACGATTCTGGCGCTCACGCTGATGGGGCAGAACCTTAAGGCGGACCCGGCATACCTGGAGGAAATCATCACCGATATCCTGTCCGGGCTCAATGCCGGTGGGTACAGGGGCGATTTGCTGGAGCATGGATCAATAAACGAACAGCAGCTGGCCGGACATGGATGGCTGCTCCGCGGCCTGGCCGAGGTTTATCTATGGAAAGGCGACGGGAAGATAAAAACAGCCATTGAACGTATTGTGAATTCTCTTTACCTTCCTCTCGCAGGACGGTTTTCCAGTTATCCTGCGCAGCCTGAAGACAGAGGGGGATATGAAGGAAAGGCGGCGGGGGACCTTACGGGGGAAACCGTCGGCGGCTGGCGCATATCCAGTGACACAGGCTGTGCCTTTATCGCGCTTGACGGCCTTACACAGGTCTATGAGCTTTTTGGCGGTCCGGCATTGGGCCAGCTTATTGATGAGATGATCAACACCTTCCTGAAAATTGACTTTATAGGAATAACGATGCAGACCCATGCCACATTAACTGCCACAAGGGGCATCCTGAGGATGTATACCCTTGACCGGCGTCCGGAGCTGCTGGAGGCTGTACGCAGGATATTCGGATTATATAAGCTTGAGGGCATGACTGAAAATTTTGCCAATTACAATTGGTTCTGCAAACCGGAATGGACCGAACCCTGCGGCATAATCGACGCATTTATGCTGGCGGCGTCCTTGTGGCAATATACCGGTGAAGCTGCCTATCTGGAAGACGCCCATAATATTTGGTACAACGGGGTATGCCGCGGGCAAAGGCCCAACGGCGGATTCGGCTGTGATCAATGTGTTACCGACGGCACCTTGCGCGTTTACAGTAATTATTATGAGGCGTATTGGTGCTGCACCATGCGCGGCGGCGAAGGTCTGTCTTCCATCTCACGCTTCAGCCTGTATAAGGAGGAGGACACTTTGCTCCTGCCATTCTATCTGGATAGCATTATTACTCTCCAGGACGGCTCCGAAACAGTTATCCGAGAGACTTCACACTATCCTTTAGAGGGAGCGGTGCAGTTGGAGGTGCTGGAAGGCAACGGTAAGAATTATACGCTGAAGCTGTACCTGCCACCCTGGGCCCAAAAGCCGGAGGTCTTTCAAAATGGCAGACAAATACCTTTCGAGGAGATTAATGGCTTTGTTGTATTTGCTGCCTGCTTTAACAAAGGCGATAGACTCAATCTGCATTTCGATATTCCTATATACGCATCCGATACCATAGGGATGCTTCATGCGGGAAAAGGCCTTAAAACGGTACGCCATGGAACTTTGGTGCTGGGGGCAAAGCTTGAGGAAGCTCCGCTAAATATCGAGCCGGTTTCGCTTACGTACAAGGGAAACGGCAGATATGAGGGCAATGGCGTAAAGCTTTTTCCATTGAATGAAGCATATTTGCTGGAGGAGAAAGCCGTCCGGGAAAGTGCTTACCGGATTTTATTCAATGTATTTTGAAAATGAAAGATAAAGGGAAATTAAATCCTTATCTTAAGTAACGATTAAAAATGAGAGGCACATATTTGTACAATATTGTGCCTCTCGTTTTTCATTGGGGTCGTTATAACCCCGCATCATATTCTCAGGAATAGTGGATAGGAACTTGCTTTTTATTATATCGGTGATTTTGTATCGAGGCAAGAACGATTCTGGATAAAAATGTAAAAAACAGCCATGGTTCTATAAATTATGCGTCTATGCCTTATAAACAGCTTTGCCAATTCCATTCTCAGACTTATTGTCTGGATGTATTTCAGACGTTCCAGAGAAATGGGTGCTCGGATAATATAGCGGGCAAGCCTTTCTATAGCGTCGGTATCTGAAAAGCTGACAGGGAAACCTCAGTGAATGTTAAAACCGGAATGCTGCCAGGTTGCCATATTATTGATAACAGCAAGACGGATGACTTTGTCTTTCTTGAGCATCTGTTGTGATAAAGTATGAAATAAAAATACTTGACTTGAAGGAAAAACAAGAATATAATCTTAAATGTTAGAAAAGTCTAACATTATTTTAAGCAAAAAGTTAGACTAGTCTAACTAATTTACATAGGAGATTGATAGCGTGCATAGAATTGCGATTTATGGAAAGGGCGGCATAGGCAAATCCACAACCACATCCAATTTGTCGGCTGCTTTGTCAAAAAGCGGTTATAAAATCATGCAGATCGGATGTGATCCGAAGGCAGATTCTACAAATAGTCTCAGCGGGGGAATCCCCATTCCTACAGTGCTCGATGTTATACGTTCCAAACCTGAGGGAATCACCCTGGAGGATATTGTTTTTGAAGGATCCGGCGGAATTCTTTGTGTGGAAGCGGGTGGTCCCACTCCAGGTATCGGCTGTGCAGGCCGGGGAATAATCACTGCCTTTGAAAAACTGGAAGAGCTTCATGCTTATGAAACATATAAACCGGACATTGTCCTCTATGACGTCCTTGGCGATGTCGTATGCGGAGGGTTTGCCATGCCCATCCGGGGCGGGTATGCCAGGGATGTGTTTATTGTGACGTCTGGTGAAAAAATGTCCCTCTATGCAGCGGCAAATATTGCAGCAGCGGTAAACAATTTTAAAAACAGGGGGTATGCCCGTCTTTCCGGTATAATACTGAACTCCCGAAACATTGAAAAAGAACATGAACTTGTTTCCAGTCTGGCAGAGGTCATAGGCAGTGAGATTATCAGTGTACTGAGCCGGAGCCCCTATGTGCAAAAAGCTGAAGAACAAAATAAAACCGTCGTAGATGCGTTTCCGGACAGTCCCATGGCTATGGAATACAGGGAGATGGCAAAAAAGGTACTGGAGGTGTGTGAATAGATGCAATTGACTGAAGAGCAGCAAACAAAACTGTCTGCGCATTTTACGGACACGGTAAGGTATTGTTCTCCATCCCATGGGGGCTGGGGAGTGGTCAGGATGGGCATGCTTGTACCGGAGAGCTATCAGCTTTTCGTTTGTCCCTTTGCATGCGGACGGCATGGTGCTATCGGCGCCATTGTTCAAGGATTAAAGCACAGGCTTTCATACCTGTACATCGATGAGGCGGATATTGTGTCAGGAGGGTATGAGCAGCTTATATGCGAAGCAGTTGAAGAGCTTCTCAATGAATTGGAGACCAGACCCAAAGTGCTTATGATCTTTGTAAGCTGCATTGACGATTTGCTTGGCACTGACCATGATGCAATATTGCAAACATTGCGCCGGAGTCATAAGGAGATAAGATTCACCGTATGCCATATGAATCCGATTTCTCTTGACGGCAATGTACCTCCACCGGTCAATATTCAAAGAAAAATGTATGGCTTACTGGAACGGTCCCAAGAGCCGGTCCTTGAACAGGCTGCATTCATAGGGAACAATGTGGCGATCGACTTAAACAGTGAGGTTTTTGAGGTGCTGTCGGCATCGGGGTACACAGAAGTAAAGCATATTTCAAAATGTGCAACCTTTGCCGAATTTCAAAAGCTGGCCAGGGGGAGTCTGAACATGGTCCCAACGCCTGTAGGCCTTGCAGCTGCCAAGGATGTAATGGAGAAGCTGGGTATAGAATATGTATACATGCCTGTAAGCTATGAGTTTGAAGAAATTGACAGGTATTATGAAAAAATTCTTTCGAAAGCAAAGAGTAAAATGGATTTTTCAAAGTACCGGAACAAGGCCATGTCTGCCATTTCATCTGCAAAAATTGAAATAGGGGAGATGCCTGTCGTTATTGACGGTTCGGCGACGGTTCGGCCGTTTACTCTGGCAAAACTCCTGGTTTCCTTCGGATTTCACGTGGGGGAGATTTATGCTCAGCAATGCATTGAAATAGAGAAGAAAAGTTACTTGTGGCTTTCTGAAAATGCACCCGGTATTAAAATTCTCCAGCCGGAGCATCCGAGAGCTCCCGTTGTGCGGAAGCAGGAAAGGGAATGTCTTGCCATTGGCTTTGAAGGAGCTTATTTATCCGGAGCAAGGCATGTGGTCAATCTTGCCAATGATGAAACGCTCTACGGTTATCATGGCATAGAAAAGCTTATGGATATGATGGTTTGTGCAACCAGGTCAAAGACAGACCTGCTTTCTCTGATTAATCAGTATGGCCTGGTCATTTGAAAAAAACATGAAAGCATTTAAGGCTCCAGGGAAAGCTGTATTAATTTCAAAAGTTTATCGGAGGTACAGGTATGAACAAATTGGCAGTAAAATTGCCCCCCTTTTCCCCGGATTACTCCGGTGTATGCTCGGCGTTATTTGAAGTGGGCGGGATGATGGTTATCCATGATGCGTCAGGCTGTACGGGAAATTATACGGGATACGACGAGCCGCGCTGGTATGATTCCAAATCTTTTGTGTATTGCTCTGCGCTGAGGGAAATTGACGCTGTTATGGGCAATGACAGCAAATTCATTGAGAAAATAGCCAATGCGGCGGTTGAACTGAATCCTGCGTTCATATGCATGCTGGGGAGTCCGGTACCCATGGTCATAGGCAGTGATCTTGAGGGGATTGCGCTGGAAATTGAATCGCTGACCGGCATTCCTGCTTTTGGGTTCCAGACGACGGGACTACGGTATTATGACAGGGGGGTGTCGGATGCATTTTTAGCCGTATCAAAACGCTTTGTGACAAACGCGCATAAAAAAAGGCCACACACGGTCAATCTGCTCGGCGCCACGCCCATTGACTTTGCTGCAGGCAGCAACATAAAAGACTTCAGGAGAGAATTTCAAGCCCGGGGCCTTGAGGTGCTTTCCGTATTTGCCATGGATTGCAGTCTGGAGCAAATAAAAGAGAGCAGTGCTGCCACTGTCAATGTAGTCATTTCGGCAAGCGGCCTGCCATTGGCCCAGCATTTTTACAAAACCTTTAATACCCCCTATGTGATAGGACAGCCCATAGGGAAGAAAAATTCAGACAAGCTTTGCCAGCTGGTTGAAAGGGCGGGCAGAACAGGGCAAAAGCTGGCAAACATAATTCCTGAAAAGCAAGATGCCCACATTCTTTTCATTGGAGAACAAGTAACGATGCATTCACTGAGGGCTTGCCTGTACGAGGATTTTGACATGATTGGAGCAAACCTCGGCTGTCTGTTCAATTCCATACCGGATATTACAGCCTCGTCGGATATTTCGCTGGCTTCGGAAAAAGCCATCAGCAATGCGGTAAACAGCGGCGGATATACCCATCTTGTTGCCGATCCGCTTTTACAGCAGTTATGTAAAAAAACCATGCATTTTACCCCGCTTCCTCATGTGGCAGTATCCAGCAAGATACATTGGAATAAGCCTCCGGAGCTTGCGGGAGAAAAAATAAATACAATTTTGAAAGGAATCATGTAAATGAAAAAATTAGTTACGCTATTACTGGCTTTATGTATGTGCATTTTGTCTGCCACCGCCTGCACACAGCAGACAGATACACCGGCCGGGCAGGTGGAAAAATCCTCCGGACAAATTGAAGAGACTTCCAATCAGACGTCGGGTTTGACGGGGACTGCAGATAAAGCCGCAGAAAAAGGGACACGCGTCATTGTAGACCAGGCAGGCAACGAGGTGGAAATTCCTGTAGATATTGAACGGGTAGTAATTACTTCCATATGGCCGCTTCCGTCGGTTTATGTACTTTTCCAGGGTTCCGCCGATAAGCTGGTGGGGATGCATCCGGCGTCGTTAAGTGCCGCCAAGTATTCAATGCTCACCAAAGTAGCTCCGGAGATCAAGGATGTAGAAACAGGTTTTATTCAAAACGGGGAAATTAATGTGGAAGAACTAATAAAACTGGACCCGGACGTAGTTTTCTACAGTGCGTCGAATACGGTGGAAAAAGAGATTCTTGAAAAAGCAGGGATCCCGGCAGTGGGCTTCAGTACGTCCATCGCAAAATTCAATACGGTTGAAACCGTTAATCAATGGGTTCAGCAGCTTGGCGTTATTTTTAATGAAGAAGATAAGGCGAAGGGTATCACGGAATATGGCAATGAAGTTTATACCGAAATCCAGAGCCGGCTCAAGAGTGTGGGTGAGAAAGACAAGCCGAGAGTTTTGATTTTGTTCAAGTACAGCGATACGCAATTTCAAACCTCGGGAAGCAATTTTTTCGGACAATACTGGTGTGAAGCATCCGGAGCAATCAATGTAGCATCAGGGCTCAGCGGGATGGTGGATATCAACATGGAGCAAGTGTATGAATGGAATCCGGATATAATTTACATAACGAATTTTTCCCAATATATGCCGGAGGACCTGTTTGCCAACAAGGCGTTGGAGGGCCATGACTGGAGCGGGGTAAAGGCTGTCAAGGAAAAAAAGGTCTATAAATATCCCCTTGGAATGTACCGGTGGTTTCCGCCTTCCTCCGATTCACCGCTTTGCCTGTGGTTTCTGGCAAAAACAAACCATCCGGAGCTGTTTAAGGACATTGACCTGGAACAGAAGGTAAAGGAGTACTATGAAAAATTTTATAAGATAAAGCTTACGGACGGTGAAGTGAACACCATCTTTCATCCGGCAAGAGAAGGGGCAGATGGAGTATAGTAAATGGAGGCGTTAAAAAATAACAGGCTGCATTTTATCCTTGTACTTGTCGCATTGCCTTTGCTGACCGCTCTTGTATGCATTGGAATAGGGAGATATTCACTTTCCATCGGTGAATCCTTCGCGGTTCTGTCCAGAAGTTTGCTTTTCGGAAAAGAATCCGTAGATTTGCAAAGCTACAGTGTAATCATAATGATTCGCCTGCCTCGCATCATACTTGCTTTGTTGTGTGGTGCGGGACTTGCCGTTTCGGGTGCCTCCTTCCAGTCGCTTTTTACCAATCCCCTTGCAACTCCCGATACTTTGGGAGTTGCAGCGGGAGCTTCCTTTGGAGCGGTACTGGCGCTGCTTGTATGGGACAATTTGATATGGGTTCAGGCGATCGCTTTGTTGATGGGACTCATGGCGGTTTTGCTCACATATTCCATCAGCAGGCTGAGAGAAAAGTCTACCCTTATCATGATGATTCTTTCAGGAATAGTAATATCGTCTATGTTTCAAGCCTTTGTCTCATTGATTAAGTACCTTGCCGATCCGGAAGACAAGCTTCCGGCAATCACATATTGGCTGATGGGGAGTTTGTCCAGCATAACCTATAGAAGCCTTCTGATAGGTGCTCCGTTTATTATTGTGGGAATAGTACTGGTTTTTGCATTACGCTGGAAGCTTAATGTAATTTCTCTCAGTGAGGATGAAGCCCGATCTATGGGCGTCAATGTCAAACAACTGCGGCTGCTGATAATATTTGCGGCCACAATGATAACAGCCTCTGCAATCTCCATGTGCGGGCAGGTAGGATGGATCGGACTGCTTATTCCCCATATTGCACGCATGATGTTCGGAAGCAATAACCGGTTTGTTATTCCTGCAAGTATAAGCTTTGGCGCAGTGTTTATGCTTGTAATCGATACGGCTGCCAGGAGCGCTACCGCGGCGGAAATACCTGTCTCCATACTTACGGCAACCATTGGCGCGCCATTTTTTATTTTCCTTCTTAGAAGGACGGGAGGTGCCTGGATGTGATTTTCGAAGTGCGAGGCGGCGGCTTCAGATATGCAAAAGGGAGAGATATCCTCAAAAATATCCAATTTTCTATAGGAAAGGGGGATGTGCTTTCTATTCTCGGTCCCAATGGCGTTGGGAAAACAACCTTGCTCAAATGCATGATGGGTTTATTAAAATGGAATAGCGGCGGAAGCTATATTGACGGTGAGGACATAGCCAGGATGAGCCATCGGAGGCTATGGCAGAAAATTGCCTATGTGCCTCAGGCAAAAAGCTCTGTTTTTGCTTATACAACCGAGGAAATGGTTTTGCTGGGACGGAGTGCCCACATCGGGATCATAAGCCAGCCTTCGATTGAAGATCATGAAAAAGTGAAGGCGGCGATGGATGCGGTAGGTATATCCTATCTGAGGGGAAAGGCGTGCAACCGCATTAGCGGCGGTGAGCTCCAAATGGTTCTGATTGCCAGGGCACTGACCACAGAACCCGCCATGCTTGTTCTGGATGAGCCGGAATCCAATCTTGATTTTAAAAATCAACTGATAATACTGGAAATTATAAAGGAAATTGCCAAGACCAGAGGCATTTCTTCGATATTTAATACGCATTACCCTGCTCACGCACTAAAAATCTCCAATAAATCCCTGATTCTTAACAAACAGGGACAGAGCATTTTTGGTGATACCAAAGAAGTGGTCAACTGCGAGAACATGCGGGACAGCTTTTCCGTTAACGTGCATATCAGCGAGGTTCAGATATGCAACGAAAGGCACAGTCTTGTCATACCTTTGGGCATTGTCTAGCGTGACCATGACTGCAAGGTGTGCCGGACAAAGAACCGGAAGCGGCTTTAGCCTTTGCTCTCACGCCGCGTGACTTATTGGAATAATAACCGTAATAACGGACAGTCTGCTCTTGTTTATTGGGGATGTGTGTGGTCAGGCGGGGCGAGGAAGTCAACGGCTGAGAAGGTCTCAACCCTATAAGTGGTCTTGCCTCATAAACAGCTTTGCCAGTTCCATTCTCAGACTTATTGTCTGGGATGTATTTCAGATGGGCAGGCTAATTTCTTGACGTTCCATTCAGAAAATGATATACTGTTCTATACCCCTATGGGTATGGCGTTGTGCAGAAGGGAGCATGATAATATGCGTCAATGTATGGACTCGGAGAATCTGCATAGAAGAATGAATAAAATAATAGGCCAAATTAAGGCAATCGACAAGATGATTGACGAGGATATTCCTTGTGAGGATGTCCTGATTCAAATAAACGCGGTTAAAAGCGCCTTGCATAAAGTCGGGCAGGTTGTTCTGGAAGGTCATATAAACCATTGCGTCAAAGAAGGGATTGAGCATGGGGATGCAGATAAAACCATTGCTGATTTCACCAAAGCGGTAGAACATTTTTCAAGAATGTCATAACATTAAAAATATTCATGGCAGGCGCAAAAAGGAAGCTGGATGAGCCAGTCATTCGTAAATAGTATCAATAAGTTCTGAAAGCATGGCGTAGCGTAAGGCTACGCCATATTTTCATTAAACTACCGGCCGGTATAATGGAAAATTTATATCAAATTAATGGCGGAAGTCTATTCCCACTTAAAAAAGCGGAGAGAAACAGTAGTACATAGTACTGCAATTACAATCATCACAACCACCGGAATAAAAACACTACCGATTGGCAGACCGAGTGAAGCAGTTTTGAGAAGTTTTATTCCTTGAGTCAGTGGCAATAGATCGGCTACTTTTTGTAGTGCAACGGGCATCACTTCGTAAGGCAGCGTAGCGCCTGAAAAAATAAGCATTGGAAAATAAAGCAGGCTGGCAGCGACACTTGCTATTTTAATGTTTGGGGCAATTCCTCCCACCAGCAGCCCAATGCTGAACATTGACAGCATAACCAGTAAGTATGCTCCTAAGAATTGAAGCCATGAGCCGTATAGCTGATAGCCGAAAAATATTGCCCCTGTTGCATAGACAAGGATAAGGGAAATAATCGAATAAAGTGCGTAAATGACAACCTGTACCGCCAAAATAAGAGCAGGACTGGTAGGTGTGACTTTGAACCGCTTTAATATTTTTCTGCTTCGATAATCCGATACAACTAAGGGAAGCCCCATCACACCTCCGGCACAAATGGCAATGGTTGATACCGCGCCGAAAGATTGTTCCAAAAAGGTATATTCCGCGCCGTCGAAAGCAGGCTTATTTCCAAACACCGCTCCCAAGATAATGACGACGACAACAGGCATACAGATAGCAAAAATGAACATGTCCATCCCACGGAGGGATAACCTGATTTCTGTTTTCAGCAAGGCTCTAAAGGCTTTCATTCTCTACCTCCTCGTCGGTGAACCAAAGATATGCGTCCTCAAATTTTTCATAAGGACTGGCAGTGATTGCTTCTTGTACTGTCCCGTAAAAAATACTTTCTCCCTTTTTCAATATCATGATTTTGTTGCAAAGTGCTTCCACCTCGTCCATGAAATGAGAGGTTAATAAAATTGAAATCCCTTTCGCTTTTAATTCGACAAGGCTTTTCCACACATCCCGCCGTGCTTTAGCGTCCAGGCCGGTGGTTAGCTCGTCCAGGAATACGACCTCGGGATTTGGGATTAGTGCCAGCACGATAAAAAGCCGCTGCTTCTGACCTCCCGAAAGCTCGCTGACCAGGCTTTTCAGCTTGTCAGAAAGTCCGAATTGCTTTAAAAGATCGTCATAATCCAGAGCGGTTTTGTAAAGCGAAGCAGTGACTTCACATAGTTCATCCACCCTTATTTTGTCCTGATAGGTCGCTTCCTGAAATTGAACGCCCACCTTCTCAAATAATCTTGTGCGCTCTTTTTGCGGATTCATTTCCAGAATAGATATGGTTCCGCTGTCGGGCTTCTTTGTTCCTAAAATACATTCAAGTGTGGTGCTTTTGCCTGCACCATTTGCACCCAGCAAGCCAAATACTTCTCCTCGGCAAATGGAGATATTGATATTCTCCACCGCTTTGATGTGGTCGTAAGATTTGCATAGGTTTTTTACATCAATCGTTGTTTCCATGCGGTTAAATCCCTCCTTTTCTTTGCATAAAAAGAATAACACCAGAACAAAGTCTGGTGTTAAAGTGTAGGGTTTTTATGAAATTGTTTTTTCATTTTTTCAAGCTGAGCAAGCATAACTTTTGCGTTTTGTTCTGCGCAATGCAATGATGTGAGCAGCTTATCGCATATGGAAATAATATCGTCATTTTGCTTTGGTGTGTCAATTACCTGCCGAATGTTTGCTTCGGGATTTTGAGATAGGGTATTCAGCATTCGCAAAATTGCTGAAAGGGAGTAATTGGCACAACGCAAGGAACGTATGATTTTCAGCCGTCGAATATCTTCGTCACCATAAACGCGATAACCATTTTGTTTTCGCTTTACAGTAAGTAATCCGTTCATTTCCCAATTTCTCAAAGCGTCTATTGAGATTTGCAAATAATCGGCTGCTTCTTTTCTGGTTAAAAATGTAGTGCTTGTTTCCTGACTGTTGCCTGATAACAGCTTTTCAGCAATGGATACAGCTTCTTCGGCATTTCTTTGCTCATTTCCAATCTGTTGCAGATAATATTCCGTCAAGCAAATTGCCTTGCCAAAATCCCCAAGCGCGGAAGTTTTAATAATAGTAATGGCTTGCTTCCTCAGACCATTTTGCAGGACTTCAACCTTTAGCGCAATTCTCGCAAATTTAAACTGCTCCATATGAAGATCTGTAAAGACACGATAGCCATTTTCTCTACGCTCCGGTTTGGGAATCAGTTCAAGTTCTTCATAAAGCCGCACAGTATTGGGATGGATTCCAATGCCATGTGCAATTTCAGATGTCTTGTACGTGTTCATTTTTTTCACCACCGTTCTATTGCACCATAATATCACCATATAAAAGTCTGGTGTTATAATGTGGGGTTTTAATTGTAACCCATAAAAATCAAAGGTGCAAGCCTGTGAACTCTTGACAAGGGATACCTATGGGGGTATTATATACCCATACCCCTATAAGTATATAGAAGGAGAATGTCATTGCTACGATTATTAAAAGACGACGAAAGGCGCACCATCATACTTCTGATCATATCGCTTCTGTCGGTTGTTGTTAGCCTCTTTGATATCGGAAATCTGCCCGTTAACGCCGCATGGGCGGCAATTTTACTATGCGGCATACCCATCATCAAAGGTGCAATTGTCGGCCTGGTCACCGAGTTTGATATCAAAGCGGATGTTTTGGTATCCATTGCGTTGCTTGCGTCGGTCATCATTGGTGAAATCTTTGCTGCCGGTGAAGTAGCCTTTATTATGGCTGTCGGCGCGTATTTGGAAGAACGTACCGTAGCGAAAGCCCGCGCGGGCATTGAAAAATTGGTGCACCTCACCCCGGCATCGGCTAGGGTTATTCGAAACAGAGAAGAAATCATCATACCCGCCGAGCAGGTCAAGGTCGGCGATGTCCTGCGTGTACTTGCGGGCGAGACCATTGCCGTCGATGGCATTATTACATACGGTCAAACCTCTGTCAATCAGGCGGTGATGACCGGGGAATCCCTGCCGGTGGACAAGAGCGCCGGAGACGAGGTTTCCAGCGGTACGGTAAATCAATTCGGCACCTTTGATATGAAAGCCACCAAAGTTGGTCAGGACAGCTCCTTGCAAAGAATGATCCGGCTGGTGCAGTCGGCGGACGCCAGCAAAGCAAAGATCGTCGGGATCGCGGACAGATGGGCTACCTGGATTGTAGTCATCGCACTGGTTTCCGCCGCGGCTACATGGTTTATCACGGGTGAGATCATACGCGCCGTGACGATATTGGTTGTATTTTGCCCCTGCGCTTTAGTGCTGGCGACGCCGACAGCAATTATGGCCGGCATCGGCAACGCCACCAGGTTTGGCATCCTGATACGCGAAGGAGAAGCACTGGAAAGGCTTTCTGAGGTCAAGCGTGTGGCCTTTGACAAAACAGGCACACTAACCTATGGCAAACCGGATGTGGTAGCCGTCGAGAGCTTTGATCCCGGCCTGTCCGGTGAAGACTTGCTATCCCTGACAGCTTCCGCAGAACTGCGTTCCGAGCATCCCCTGGGGAAGGCCATTGTCGCCCATTACAAGGCCGCGTCTAAGAAAGCTTTGCCGGAGCCCAACGATTTTCAAATGCTTGCGGGGCGCGGTGTATCCGCAACCATAAATGGTCATGCGATACTCGCAGGTAACGCGGAAATGCTGTGTGGCAGCTCTGTTCCGCTTACTCAAGGGATAGCGGACAAAGCCGATGCGTACAGAAGTGACGGTTGCACCGTCATCTATATTTCTGTGGACGGACGTGCGGCAGGCTTTATTGCCCTGTCGGACACTTTGCGTCCAGAGGCTGTGGATATGATCAAAAGCATTGAGAAAATCGGTGTCAAAAGCGTACTGCTCACGGGTGACAACTGCCATGCCGCTTCTCATATGGCAAAGATTGCAGGCATTCGCGATGTTCATAACCAATGCCTGCCCGAGAATAAAATGGATGTCATCCAACGGTATCAAAGCCACGGCGATTTGGTCTGCATGGTGGGCGACGGTGTAAATGACGCGCCCGCGCTGAAAAAGGCCCATGTCGGCATCGCAATGGGAGGCATTGGCAGCGATATCGCCGTAGATGCCGCCGACATTGCACTTGTCGGTGATGAAATAAAGGGCATTCCCCATTTACTTGCCTTGTCCAAAAAAACGATGCATACCATCAAGCTGAATATGGCGCTTTCCATGGTACTGAATTTTGCGGCCATTCTTCTTGCAATGACAGGCATTCTCAATCCTGTTCTGGGTGCCTTGGTGCATAATGTCGGTTCGGTGGCGGTGATTATTAACTCATCCTTATTATTAAAATGGAGGGAGCGTTAAAAATGAAATCAATCATTATTACAGTGTGTGGTTTAATTGTTGGCGTTGGACTGGTTGGGGCGGGTACATATTATCTCATAAAGGAAAAGGGCGACAGGGAATCCGTTAAAATATACGGGATCTTTGCCGCCATCGGCGCGGTGATACTTATCGGCATGATGATAAAAATATTGGTTGCAGGGTTTTAAACCCAAGCATCATCATCTTAATCCTGCTAAATCTGTTCGCACGATATCCCAGGTTCCATGGATTCCAAGAAGATCCCGGACCTTTTTTTTTGCAAAACCCAACCCTGAATCGCTGTTGGTCATGACAATTACCGCACGGTTCAGGTCGGGACATAACACAAACAAACTCTGCATCCCCGGATTGATTCCGGAATGCCAATAGGTCGTTGCCTTATCGCCGTGTTCGATTGCAATACCAGCTCCCCAGCCATTTACAGCATCAATGCGGGTTTGCTCAACGAACATTTCCTTCATTGCCGGCGACCCTGTGTTATAAATCTTTAGTAGTTCTTCCGCAAACAAGGTCATGTCTTTCGTGCAAGTATTCAGGGAGTATGCCGCATTGGGGGGCCTGTTGGAAAGTACCGGGCCAATTGGCAGCGGGAGGTGCAGCAGCATTCCCGAAATGATCAATGTGGCGATGCATAGAAGAAACGCCAGGTATTTCGATTTTTCCCGTTTCCGTGCCGCTATCAAAAGAAACGCGCTTGCCGCTCCCAAAATTAAGGCGGGAACAACCATACGAGGCAGGATGAATGTCAGCAATAAAAGCAGAAGAATAAAGCCGGAGGCAATGCTAAAATAAAACAAGTTTTGTTTTTTGAAGAATGCGATTCTTAAAAGCAATCCCATAAGAAAGGCGACGCTGTAAATCACCAGACCCAAGATAAGCCAGACAACGCAGGTATAGAGGAAAAAAGCTGAAGAATCGACATAGGGCGTTACCGTATGTGTGATGGAAAAGGTGCTGCTGGTCATTTTTAAAGGCTGAAAAACGTAGGCCTGCGCCGCATCTTCAAAACTTTTCCCGGTAATGTCCTCGATCACTTTTTGTAAATAGATGTACCCGACACCGGAATAGCTAAAATGACTTCCCGGATTAAAATATATTTTTTTGTCGACTCCCAGCTCAAAGCTGGGAGAAAATCCTGCGGTATGTGATAAAAGGTGACGAACGGTGATTTCAGAGAATCTTGCATCGTTGGTGATCCACCTTTTGTCGAGATATGCGGTAATCTTATCGTCCAGCGCTAATTTTCCCGCCTCTTGCAACTTTAAGCAGAGATACGCCGCTATCATTTTGCCGTTTGAGCCTGCTTCAAAGATCATCTCGGAAGTGTCTTTTCCGCCATCATTTCCATAGGTAACGGCTATGCCATCCCGGATATACGAAACCGAAAAATTTCTTATTTCCTTGCCGTCCGTCCGGGCTGCTTGTTGTCTGGCGGCAACTGCTTGAACGTCAGAGATCACAATGGATAGTAAAATGCAGAGCGACATGATTTGCAGCACGATGTCCCTTTTCCTCTTTTTCAATTTTGCTCTCTCCCATATTGGTATTTTTAAGGGTAAGTTGAACTTCAAATTTTATTCGTCGGTTGCTTTGTTTTTTTAATTTTTATGTTTGCTATGTCCGAATATAAAAATTATTACGGAAGCGGCGGCCAAGATGAAATATGCGAGGATGTCCCATATATCCGTAACCGGCTGGTTTGCGTATCTGGCAATAATACCGTTGATCCCTATTAATACTGGGATGCCAAGCATAACAACGATGGATGCGGCAGCATATTTTTTCAGTTTGCTCCTGACAATCACAAAAAATGACACCCATAAGTAAATGAGCGAAAGGACGCAAGCACTGGTGCCAATGGGCATAATCCTATGATCCATGCCAATAATCTTTTCGATGACGAACAAAAAAGGAATAATTGACAGGCTCAATAGAACAAGGGAGACAGCAATGCCTTTCTTACCCCACGCTATCATGGGCATTGCCACCAGCCATATAAAAATAGTAGAACTTACGGGAAACCACGCCCATGTCACCTCTCCGGCGATAGCAAAGTTACAGATAACGCAAATAAACATCTCAAGCAGCAAAATAGCGGATGTAACGACTGCATACACCAGCCGTGTGTTTTTGGACCTGTTTTTTGTTACGGTATCCGCATATTGAAGAGTTGTTTCAATCATTGCTTCTACCTCCGGAGCAGACGCATTTTCTCTTTCCCCGTTCAAAAGCTCACGGATGGTAATGCCTAAAATATCGGAAAGCGGGGCAAGCAATGATATATCAGGGCAGCCAAGGCCGCGCTCCCATTTTGAAACAGCCTTGTCCGTAACTCCCAGCTGTTGTGCCAGTTCCTTCTGTGTAATTTTTTTCGATTTTCGCAAGTCGGAAATGAATTGAGCCATTTTTTCATTATTCATGGTTATCCTTGACCTTTCTTTGTCCTATACTAAATATTCTAATGATTGCGGTAGAATCATCAACCGACCTTTGGTTGAATGGCGCAAAATAAACCAATCGTAGAGTAGCGCATCCTCTTTATCCGGTCGCTCTTTTTCATGTCAACAGCATAATTATAGTAAAACAAATGGGGAATGTATACAAACGATAAAATAAGAAGGAATTTTACCATCGGACAGCGAATATTCAATTATACCGTAAACGTTAACGATAAATGTACAGTCCGGTAATCAGATGAAGGGGATTTTGGACAGGGTGGAGCTCATGGGAATACCATTTCTCAAAAGATTGAAATCCAGCATCATCAAAAAGCTCATATTGTCCTACATGGCGATTGTATTGATTCCAACCGTTGCGGGAGGACTGTTCATTTACAATTCCATGCAGGAAAACATCTGGAAGGACTTTTCCTGGTTGGTGGAAAATCAGCTAAGCCAGATGGAACGGAATATCACCGAAAGGGTTGAATCCTGCAGACAGGCTACCAATGCCATCCGCTGGGACAACGATCTGATCAACGTACTTCAGGACGACTTGCAGGACCAGCTCCTTGTTGACATGCTGGCCAATAATATCGTACCAAAGCTGGAATCCATCTGCATGCAGAACAGGAATATCTATAAATTGCGTGTAATTCATAGCAATACCAATATCGAAAGGGTCGCAGACCTGTTGTATTACGATAAAAACATAAGCAACGGCATATGGGGAAGCAGGCTGGAGGAATACAAAGCAGCACAGCTTTCAGCCTTTGACGATATGATCATCCAGCATTTTCATAATGAGAACCTTTTTATTAATCGGGACAATCCCGGGAAAAGGCATGTAGTCTCCGTTTACCGGCCTATCTACGGCTATCTCAACAAAATGGCGGGGATCCTTGAAATTGATATCCTGGATGATTTAATTCTGGAACCCTTGATGCATACCGATGATGCAAAATATGAGGTAACAAGCCTCGTTTCAATAAAGGGGGAGGTTTTGTACAGCAGCAGGCAAGGATTTGAAGGACTGACAAAGGATTATTTGCATAGCGAGGATAAATTCCAGTCATTCGCCCTGGACGGTAAACAATATTATGCGGCCAAAAGGTATGTTGAGGCTCTGCAAAGCTGGATTATCCTTTACATACCGCAAAGCGCCATGCGTTCCGGCGACGGCTATAAGGCGATCTTTGCACTTGCCGTAATTGCGGGATTGATTACACTTTGCTTTCTGGCATATTTTCTGATCAGGCTCATCCTTGGAAAGCTTACAAAGCTGACCCAGGCCATGGATAGCGTTAAAAGGGGCAATCTTGAAACAGCTCTGGCAGTATGCGGCACCGATGAGGTAGACAGGCTGGCATTGGATTTTAACGCGATAGTGAAACGGATCAGAGAGCTGATAGACAATCTGAAAGAGTCCGGCAAGTCAGAGAAGGAAGCGATTTATAAGGCCCTTGAAAACCAGATGAATCCGCATTTTCTCTGCAACGCGCTGGACATGGTCAGGGTTACGGCGGAAAAGGAAAAGCAGCCGGAAATAGCAAATATCGTAGGAAGGCTGATGAATACGGTTGTCTACAACATCTCAACAAAGGAAAAATTCATCTCTTTAAAAGAGGAATTAAAAAATGCCTCCGATTTTGTTGAACTCCATAATTTATTGAAGGCAAGAAAGGTTGAAATCCATATGCATGTTGACGGAGAAATGAATCAAAGGCTGGAGCAATACCGCATCCTGAAATTTGTACTGCAGCCGCTGGTGGAAAACGCCATTAAACATGGCTTTGGCAAGAAACAGGGGGAGTGCTGCATCTTTATCAATGCCCGGCGTAACGGGGAGGCTGTGATGCTGACGATCGAGGATAACGGAACGGGAATATCCGAACCCAGGATGCGGGAGATAAAGGAGTACTTGAATTTGAACCATAAGGACTATACGCTGAGAACCTCGGGAAACGGTATCGGTTTAAGGAATATTCACGAGAGACTTGTCATCAACCATGGGACGGGATACGGGCTTGAAATTGAAAGCTGCCCGGGGATCGGGAGCTGTGTTACGCTGACCGTTCCTGTCATCCGTGGGGAATGCCATGAATGATATCCGAAATAGCAGCGGTCGGGGGAAGGGGATGCAAAAAATGCAGGATGTGCTAGTAGTAGATGACCAGAAGCCTGTGCGGACTTATATAATGGATATGATCAATGAGATGAAGCTGGATATTGGCCGTATTTTTGAAGCGTCGGACGGGATGGAAGCTCTGGAGGCGGTTCGGGGGAATAAGCCGGAGATCATTCTTGTGGACATCATGATGCCGCGATTGGATGGGTTGGAGTTTATCCGCGAGATCCGGGAGGAAAAAATAGAAAGTCATATCATCATTATGTCCGCCCACCAGGATTTTCGATATGCAAAAAAGGCCATCAACTATAAGGTGGATGACTACCTGTTAAAGCCTGTTTTGAAAAATGAACTCTATTCCGTACTTTTGACTGTAACCAGCAGCATTCAAAAGCAGAAGCAGATTTCCAGCACGGTAAGCAAGCAGGAGGAGCATTACCGCAGCATGCTGCTGACCGAATATCTGACCGGCAAGGATATATTCATCAATGTACAAAGCCTTCTTAAAAACGCAGGAATACTCCCGGAGCACACTTTTTTCACAATCGCCCTCCTGCAGACGGAGAAAATGGAAGCGGAGGAAATGGAGGCCATAAGGACGGAGCTGGCTTATCGGTTGGAACTGAAAGGCTATGCGGCAGTTTCATGTTTTAATGGAGTCAATGAGCTTATCTGCATCATCAGCTTGCCTGAGCATGGGGATCAAGCCTTCATCGATGAAATGACACGCTTCATGCCGAATAATCTTGTGAAAAAAAGCAGCTGTGGATTGAGTGCCGTTCTGCCTGGAGTACACTCCCTGAGAGAGCTGTACCGGCAGGCACATATCGCTGTCAGGGAATGCGTGTACAGGGGATGCAGGATAATGTCGTATTCTGAAATAAAGAAAAATCCCCAATCCTTGATAAGCAGCCGCAGGTGCGATGAAATCCTGGGACTGCTGGAAAACGGCATAAGGAGCGAGCTGGATCGAAGGCTGGAAGAGCTTTTTATCAAGCTGAACAAGGAGAATTACAGTATTTGTGAGATTGAAAATTCCATGCTCTACCTGGTGGAATATCTCTATCTGCATTTGACGGAGGACTATCCGGAGATTTGCGACATAGAAGCAGCCCGGAGCCTGCTTCACAATGCAAAAAAAATTTTTAACATCAAGGTGGAGGTCAAGCAGATCATCGATGCTATGTTCAATAATATCCGGCGGCATCAGGGAAGTGATAATCCAAAGCAACCCGTCGATTATCTGCTGGAATATATCAAAACCAACTTTCATAAGGATATCTCACTGTCTCAGGCGGCAAACGAGCTATCGATGAATTACAGCTACATCAGCAATTTGTTTACCATAAAGGTGGGCCGGACCTTCTCCGACTACCTGATGCAATACCGGCTGGAAAAGTCGAAAAAATTATTGCTGGATTCCAGGGACAAGATCCATGACATTGCCGGGAAATGCGGCTACAGCAATACAAAATATTTCTTCAAGGTCTTCAAGGAGCAGACGGGCCATACTCCGGGGGAATACAGGGAGCTGTACTCCAAACAGAAATACGCCGTAATCCCATGACCTAAAACATTTATACCCAAGCCAAAATAAGTTGGGTGATTCTGCAGGCATTTCATGGCATACTGGTATCAAACAGCTGTTCATCGTTATTTTATGGAATTCCTAAACCCATAAATTGCCGGATCCCGGTGTTTATGCGGAAGTTTGTTTTGCTTTTTCCTGTATGTGCGTTTTATCTAAATTTGAATGGAGGAAATTGAAATGAAAAAATGCTCTGGGCAAATTATAGCAATGCTGGCCATGCTGATATTCCTTACATCCACAGTAACAGGTTTAACGGCCTGCTCCGGTCAAGGAAAGGAGCCTGCCGGCAATCTTTCAACAGGACCGGCGGAGGGCCAGGCAAGCAGTCAAAATGCCGGAAATACAGAGGAAAAGCCTTTGTATGTCATTCCGGTTTTCGGGAACGCAAATCTTATTAAAAGAAGTGATGAGACTCCGGTATATCAAAAGATCAAAGAAAAATTCAATATTGTGTTTGAAATGATTCCCGGTGTCGGAGATTACAAGGAAAAGCTGAATCTGATGCTGGCAGCCGGGGATTATCCGGAGTTGCTGCGGCTGGAGGATCAGGACACAACGGATAAATATATTAAAGCGGGAGCGCTGCTTCCCTTGGATCCTTATCTTGACAAGTGTCCGAATTTCGTTGAGCTGTACAAGGAAAGCATACCTTACTGGAGGCTGGCAGCCGGGGATGGCAAGCTGTACAACTGGAATATTTTGATGCCCCAGGATCTGAACAACTTTCCAGAGAACAACGACATAGCAATACGAAGCGATATTCTGGAGGAAGCGGGCTGGCCGAATATCGTTTCATCGGATGATTATGTCTCACTGCTCTCGGAAGCCATAAAGAAACATCCATTAACCGACGGCAAGAAAACCCTTGGGATCGTCGCCCCCTTTGGGGAGTCCTGGGGGATGGCCGGTATCGGCCCCATTATGTATGAAAAGGGAAGGTATACCCAGGTTGCCAATGGCGCAGTGGCGTGGAGCCAGCCCGACAAGAAGTTTGTGGATATGGTGGCAAATGAATACACAAAAGAGGGTTTTCAATTCTTTAACAAGCTTTACAGAAATGGAGTGCTGGACAGGGAAAGCTTTACGGATAAAATGGACCAGGTGATGGAAAAGCTGAACAGCGGACGGGCCCTTGGATGCTGGTATATCCGTTGGGTTGCGTCGGGTGCGAACAGCGAGCTTGAAACGGCAGGGAAAGCGAACCTGCAATATATTACATTACCGGTCCAGTCGCCCAAACAGATCGCAAACAATGAGAAGCGGATGATCATGACAGCGGTGAACAGGCCCTTTGACACCGTCGTCATTACGAAAAATGCCAAGTACCCGGAGAGAATCATGGAGCTTGTGGATTGGGCGTCCAGCGATGAGGGACAGATACTGCTCCAGAGCGGTATCGAAGGGGTTCATTACACCAGAAATGCCGATGGCAAGCGGGTACCGACGGAAGAATATAAAAAGGGTGTTACCAGCGACAAAGACTATTTGCAGAAACAGGGACTGGGAGCGCTGGTAGGTATGATCGGTAATGCCGCATGCTCTTCCACGGTGGATGGGCAGCCCTACGATCTTGGAATGATACCCGAGGTTAAAGACGAGCTGTTGCCCCAGCGTGTAAAAGATGCATACAAGGCCATGGGCTGGAGAAATTCCATGCAGTGGTGGCAGGACAATGCTGTCGGCGTGAATGTAGGCATTGCCTCGGGGATCAGTATCAACCCGGCAACGGAGTTGGGCGCGCTGGAAGCGAAGATAGCGGATTTACGCCTGAAATACTCGTCGAAAATCATGCTTGCCAAAAGTGATGAAGAATTTGAGAATTTGTATAACACCTTGCTTAAGGAACATGAAAAGCTTCAGCCCCAGAAGGTCGTTGACGAATATAACAGGCTGTATACCGAGGGAATCGTAAAGCTTGAGCAGTACATGAAATAACATTGGTCATGTGACCGGATCGGGAAATTGAATAATCGGACAGAGCACCGGAGACTCAAATGCTTTGGTGCTCTTTTCCAGTAACCGGGAGGAGAAGCATTTTGAACACTATACCCGTTGAAAGTATGAAGGTCACAGTAAAACGCAAGGGTTTGCGCCAAAAGCTCGCTAAACAGAAATATCTGTTTTTGATGCTGGCGCCGGCGTTTCTGCTGGTATTTATTTTTAACTATCTTACGCTGGGCGGATGGGTTATTGCCTTTAAAAATTATCAGGTGGGATTGAGCATCTGGGATGCCGAGTGGGTCGGCCTCACCCATTTCAAATCCTTTCTCCTGGCCAACAATGACTATTTGTACTTATTAAGAAATACGCTGGTTATGAATTTTTCCATGTTGATTATTATTCTTGGCGCAGCCATGGTTTTTGCGATTTTACTCAACGAGTTGAGAATGCGGCTGATTTCAAGAGTGATACAAACGGTATCCTTTTTTCCTTTTTTTATATCCTGGGTGATTGTATATTCCATTACCTCCGCATTATTTTCAGTAACCAGCGGCGCAGTCAATGAGAGCTTGCTCCAATGGGGTATTCTCAAGGAAGGCATGGATATCCTCGGGAATCCGGATTTTTCATGGGGCTTGGCGGTATTTGTGAATCTGTGGAAAACACTGGGGTACAATGGTGTGATATTCATCGCGGCTATTGCTTCCATACCGGAAGAACTGTACGAGGCTGCGGAGATGGACGGCGCCAGCCGCTGGCATAAAATCCGGTATATAACCATACCGGGCATGATGGCAACAGTCATCGTCCTGCTCATTTTAAACAGCGGGTGGATTTTGAATTCCAACTTTGAAATGTACTTCCTCTTTACCAATTCCATGAACTGGGAGAAGATGGAGGTGCTTGACATGTATGTTTACAAATTCGGCGTCAAGCTGACCAACTATCCTTATGCAACAGCGGTTGGGATTTTAAAGACCATCGTCAGCGTTTTTCTTATTATGACCGTCAATCGAATTGCAAAAAGAACATCCGGCAAAGGCATTATGTAAAAAAGGGGAGGCCACTATGCGGCAAAGAACTACAAGCAGCATCATTTTTGATTCATGCAATATTATTTTTATGGCATTGCTTTTTTTAATCTTCACCTATCCGTTTATTTATATCATCAGTTACTCGTTCAGTGAGCAGTCACAGATATCCGGGGGGATGATCCTCTGGCCCCGGGGGTTCACGCTGGATGCTTACATGCTTGTGTTCAGCAATCCTTCCACACTGAGCGGACTCTTTATTTCCATGGCACGGACCATTTCAGGTCCCGTCATCATGGTGTTTTTTACGTCCATGGCGGCATATTGCCTTACACGGAATGATCTGGCGGGGGTCAGGTTTTTCCGGAGGTTCTTTGTCTTTACCTTATACTTTTCCAGCGGTTTGATCCCTTATTATCTGATGATCAAAACCTTGCACCTGTCGGGATCTTTTCTCGTCTATATCATTCCGTCCGCCATCTCGGTCTTTAATATGATCCTGATAAAAACCTATATCGAAAGCCTGCCGAAAGAATTGGAAGAGTCGGGCTTTATCGACGGAGCCAATGATATTGTCATCTACTGGAAGATCATTTTTCCCATTTGCACGCCTGTCATTGCTGCCGTTGTCTTATTCGAGGCCGTGGGACACTGGAATTCCTTTGTTGATACGCAGCTTTACAATTCCATGAACCGGAAGCTTTTTACCCTCCAGTATGTTTTGTATCAGACACTTTCAGCGACAACAACAATGCAGGGAAATCACAACAACACTCATTCGCGGGTTGTTTCGCCGCAAAGCCTGAAAATGGCCATAACCATTATCACCGTCATCCCCATCACCTTTGTATACCCATTCCTGCAGAGACACTTTGCAAAAGGGCTGCTGATCGGTTCCGTTAAGGGTTGAAGACCTTCAGGCCGGTTGCCGGTGAGTCAGGGCGCCGGATACAAATTTTATTTGCAAAAGAGGATTTGGACAACAAACGGCGAATAACTATATTGGCGTAAACGTTAACGGTAAAGAAAACACCGTGCTGCGGTGATATTATTCGTTTTAGGAGAAGGAAAGATCAAATGGCGGAACAAATCACATTGAAGGATATTGCAAAGGCTCTTGGCGTATCCCTTGGTACGGTGGAAAGAGCAATTCATGGCAAGGAGGACATTAATCCGGAAACCAAGCGGCGGGTGCTGGAGAAAATCCGGGAATTAAATTATCAGCCCAATAAATATGCCAGGTCGCTGTCTCTTAAGAAAAAGAAGAGGATAGCAATCATCATGCCCTTTACCTCCCGCTTCTGGCACAGGGTAAAGGCCGGGCTGGATGATGCGGTGAAGGAATTGTCCTACTATGGGCTGCAGGTGAAATTCATCGGCCTGGACAGGATGAACAGGCATCTGCTGGCTTCGCATATCCGTGCCCAGCGGGATGAGAATTATGATGCGCTTATTCTGGCGCCTACCGGTCTGGAAGACGAAGGGGAATTCCTTAAGCAGGTTATTTCGGAAAATACCCGGCTTGTTTTGTTGAATGACGATATGCCGGAATTATCCCGTCATTTTTATGTCGGACCCAACAACGAGCTGGTAGGAAAACTGGCGGGGGAGCTAGTAGGTAAATTTACCCAGGGTCAGGGGAAGTGCCTCATTCTGTCCTGCCATAATGCAAAAACAGGACAAATGCAGCTTGAATGCCAGCGGCGGATCACAGGGTTTCAACAGGTGCTCAATGAGGAGTATCCTCTGATGCGGACACAGGTCGAGAGCTATGGAATGTATCTGGAGGATGCCTATGGTACTGTTTTACATGCGTTGCAGCAAAACAGGGAGATTACCTGCGTATACGATGCCGAAGGATTGCTGGACGAGACTGCGATGGCCGTTAAGGACAGCGGAAGAAAGGGAATCCCCCTGGTTGGGCATGAAATGTCTGAGGAAGTGGATCGGTACCTGAAGGAGGGCGTCGTCAGCGCGGCTATTTGCCAGAATCCGTACCTGCAAGGGTATTATGCCTTCAAATGCCTGGCCGAATACCTGGTAGAGGGTAAAAAACCGGAAGAAGAGAATGTTTATATCGACTTTAACATATATACAAAATACAATACTTTTAGAAAATAATGCCGTATCGCGGCTCACATACGAACAATAATTCCTCTCCTGTATACATTTTCTGAAACCAGGTTTGCTACACTTCCGGCGGCATGAGCTATTAATTTAAGCTTATCTGCATTACGGATGACGGTATCGGAAAAAACAGGAGTGTCCCAATGCGTAATACAAATATCAACATTGATAATGTGCTTTTCCATATCGCTTTCGCTAAACGGAGCGGTGGTATTGTTTAAAATCACATTTCCTAAATTTTTGAGTTTTTTCAAAGCTCCTTCCGGAAAATATATGTCTCTATTCCTGCCTGCCGGAGAATCTATCAAGATGTTCATGGATTGCATTTCCTCCTATACTCAACCGGGCTCATTCCGGTGGCTTTTTTAAATACTTTTATGAAATAGCCTTGATTTATGTGTCCTACCTTTTCCAGAATCTCATCCAGTGGCAGATGAGTTTCCCGCAGAAGTCTTTTAGCCTTCTCTACCCTCACTTTGGACAGATAATCTACGAATTTTTCTCCCGTCTTTAATTTAAAATACCTGCTAAAATAACTGCTGTTCATATTAGCCATGGAAGCCATGGATTCAAGGGTAAGATTCTCATGAAGGTGCTGGCATAGATACTGTATGATTTTCTTAATTTCGGGAGATGCAATCAAATCTGCATTCTGTTTGGAAAGCTCGATGGCTCTTTTGGAGAAATCAATTAACAGATCGCTTAACATAAAAATATCCGACGCTTCGCTTATTATCTCATTATATGGGACGGAAGACAGCTGGTGAAACTTGCAGCCGTAATTCTCCATCATATCGGCTATCATATCAAAGGCTCTTTCAAAGGTGTTTTTAACTTCTCTCACCACGAACCTTAGCTGGAGCGATTTTTTTACAAAGACTGCGATTGTACTGGTTACTGCATTCAGGTCAAATGTAATTATTGCTTCCTTATAGCTAGCGAGGAAGCTGTTTCTCACATTTCCGTCCTCGGTATACAAGACAGGAAGCCTATCGGCGATGAGAATTGTACTGTCAGAAAGATAAAACCTTTTATCTTTCATCTGTTTAGCTTTATTATACGCCTCAGGCAGCTTCTCCAGTGAGTCGAAAGCTCCCCCGACAAATACGCTGCATTTATGCCTGATTTTTATTTTGAGGCTTTCCAGAATTTCTTCAGAGATGTTGGTTACTTTTTCTTCCATACTATTTATTTTGTACTCGGGAAAATAGCAGATCATAATGAACTCATCCTGGTTTTTAACGAATACTTCTCCGCAATAATGCCTTTTCAGTATCTCATGAATGGTATTGAAAATTGTATGCTTATATGGGGTAGAGTCACCGCAGGTCACAGCTTCAGAAGGACCTATATTTTTCTCAACCGCCAGAATTGATAGCAGATAATACCTGTCCTTTAATCTGTAGTTATAGAAATCCAGCCGCTTTTCTATTTCCTCAAAATTCGTGGTATTGCCTTCTATCAGGCCGTTGATGATTGATTCCCCCACGAGAATCCTGTTCTCGTCAAGTTCCTTTGCTAAAGCTACCGTCTTCTCCCTCAGTTCTTTTTCTAAATTAATTTCTTTGCCTGTCTTCTTAAGGACAGCATATAATTCCTCCCTTGACATGGTTTCCTTGACAAGATAGTCGGATATGTTCAACTTAAGCGCTTGCTTGGCATAATAAAAGTCTTCGTGACAGGTCAGAAAAATTATTCTGGTTTCAGGCAATAAATCCTTAAGCCTCTCCGACATTTCTATTCCATCCATTACCGGCATGGTTATGTCGGTAATGATGATGTCCGGCTTGAATTCCATTGCTTTTTCTAGGCCGTCTCTGCCGTTGAAAGCCTCACAAACAACTCTGCAGCCCACCCGCATCCAATCCATGGTCACTTTCATCCCTTTTAGAATCTGGACTTCATCATCTACCAGCATCACCTTAAGCATGTTCCAACCCATCTCTTTCCGCCGGAAGTTTCAAAGTTACTAAAGTGCCTCCGTTTTTGCCGTTATGAATCTCGACCCCGTATTTATCTCCAAAATTCAATTTTATCCGTTCATCTACGTTTTTAATCCCGATGCTCCCGAACATTTTCCTTTTATCACCGGGCAGTTTCCGGTTATTCATAATTTGATGAAGCAATTCCGAATCGATGCCTTTTCCGTTATCCGCAATTTCTATAATAAAGCACTCTTTTTCATAGCGTCCTTCGAGTTTTATTCGATTATCCCTGTTGTTGCCCTCAAATCCGTGTATAATAGAGTTTTCTACGATGGGTTGGAGCAAAAGCCGCGGTATCCTTATTTTCAGCATTTCTGCGTCAAAGATGAGCTCAAAGGAGATAATGGATTCCTGTTTGATCTGGAAGAGGGCGATATAATGTTTGAGCATATTGACCTCTTCCTCCAGGGTGATCATATCGGGGCCCTTGTTAATGCTGGATTTAAGTATACTGGATAAGGCAAGCGCCATTTCTTCGGCCTTTGTATCATTGGCTGCGGCGGCAGTCCACCGGATGGAACTTAAAGTGTTAAATAGAAAATGAGGGTTTATCTGTGCCTGGAGTGCATTCAGCTCGGCTTCTCTTTTCATTCGTTCCTGCTTCTTTGTAAGTATGAGCAGGTCATTGATCCTCTGCAGCATATTATTAAAATTTCTGCTCATGTTGCCTATTTCATCATTGTAGAGAATTTCCACCTCTCCATCCAGTATGCCGTCACCGACCTGTTTCATTTTATTGTTCAGTTTGATGATGGGCTTACTGATGGTATTGGAGATGAAAACCGCAACCAATAAAAAAGATGCTATAAAGATAAAGTTGATGACGATAATAATATGGCTCAGCTTTGTCAACGGAGCAAGCATTTTATCGTAAGGTATTACTGAAATCAGCTTCCAATCGGTTTTGCTGAAGGTCGATACATTGATGACCATTTTCCGGTTGTCACCGGATTTTTCAATGAACCATCCGTTTTTAAGTTCTTCATAAGGTTTGTTGATGTTAAGATATTGGTACAGTGGAGCAGTAATTTGTTTTTTATCTTTAAAGGACATGATCCTGCCCGCATTATCAACGATGAAGATATTGCTTTCGGTACTTTCCAGTTTTATTATGTCATATACGATTCTCTCGGGAATGGCTATGTGTATTATTCCGGTGTTGTTCAGGCTGCTCCTGCTTTCTTTTACTGCGATAGCTGCTTCCAGGAAATAGGTGTCATTATCTTTGTTTTCCCCGAAGCTGTTGCTTACGCCCAGCCATAAAATGCTTCCGGAATAACTTTTCATCAATTCCCGGTACCATTTGCTTGCGCGTATGGTTTGGCTGTAGGAATAAAATTGCTCCCATGTACCGTAGCTTTCGCCGTTGCCGCTTAATATGGTTATACTGGAACTATACATCAGCATGTTGAGGGGCACACTGTCCAGAATATAGCTTACTTTTCTTATATTCGCCAGATCGCTGAAGTTGTCTGACTTATCCGCCGATGGTTTATCATTCATAAGGATGTCCATAATCTGTGTGTTCCTTGAAACACTGAGCAGGGTATAGGTAATGTCATCAAGCAACCGGTCCATCCTCCTGGCGGAACCGGTAAGGGAATCGGTGTTGGCGCTGCTGATTCGTTCAAGTAAAATATTACCTGTAAATGCATTTGAAAACAGAAAAGAAATCAAAATTGGAAGGAACACAAGGATAGTGAAGGACAATATCAGCTTTTTTCTTATACTCAGGCAGTGAAACAAATACAGAATTCTTTTCATGCTACCACCAATGCTTTTTATAATAGTATATCATGTCCCGCCTCTAAAATAAACAGGCGGCACACAGCGCCGTCACTGCGCTGTGTGCCCTGGTCATTGCCTGATACTATTTTGCTTTTGCTGCAATATCTTCGCTGCGTTTTTTAATATTCTGAAGCGTCTGATCCAGGGTTTGCCCTCCGGTGAGATAGGTTTCATTTTCCTGGATATAAGCGTCTAATACTTCGGTTTGGCCGGGGCCTGCATAGGTATAGCGGTTTTCTACTTTAGCAGGATCAAACAGGACTGCTTTAAGGGCTTGCAGGTCGTAGAGCGATTCATCTGTTCCGGCGATGCTCTTTATTGTTGCATCAGCGTCCGTCTTCTTCCACGCGGACCAGAGCTTGTGGCCGTATTCCAGACCTTCGGAGGTTAATGCCCGCATGAACTTGTACGCTTCCTCTTTGTCTTTGCATTTAGAATTTACACTCCAGCCGCAGCCTGCGCCGTCGGCTGCGGAGGTATTGGGTTTGCAGTCCGCATCCCAGCGGGGGAATGCAGCAAATGTGGTTTTAAAAGTATGGGGATATTTGTCCTTGAGCTGGATATCCGAGATCATCCATGCGCCCATGGTAGTCATAGCGGCCTTACCGCTGAAAAATACATTTCTATAGGCAAGCTTTTGTGAGGCTATATCAATGTAAGGGACCTGGGATTTGTCCGCATTCTCAAGGTCATAGCGGTATTGCATGCCTTCCCTGAAAATCGGATTATCAAAGCTCGGTTTCCCGTCCGGAGTAAAATAAGGGTTATCCATAACCTTGCTCTGTATGCCGATGGCAAAAAACCATTCCCAATTGTGCATGTACGAGCCATAAACCTTTGTTGCACCCTGGCCTTGAGTCATTTTTTTGGCATATTCCCTGTAATCCGCCCATGTCCAATCTATTGGAGGGACTGGAAGTCCGGCGGCATCCAGCATGTCTTTATTGATGAAGATGAGCCAGTTGGTCAATTGTTCTGTTACCGCATATACTTTCCCATCAATTGGGATAATTCCGCCGTATTCATTTTCCAGTGAAATACCCTCATTTGAAGCATAATCATTCAAAGGCTCCAGCACCCCTGACTTTGCTTTGACGGCCACTTCCGCCAGGGTAGCGCTCTTGATCAGGTCTATCTGCTCGCCGGCCGCGACCATGATATTTACCTTTTTGGCATATTCGTCATAATTAAAGTTGGCAACAAGGGGAGCCATCTTAATTTTTACTCCCGGATTTTTTTCCTGATAGTCTGCAATAAATTCCGGATATTTACGGTCGGTATTCGTTGCGTCATCCGATTCGGTGTAAAACTTAATCAGAACATCCTTTTTAGCTTCTTGTTTTGTTTCTGACGCCGTCTGTGTACCGGCTCCCGTTGCATCCTGGGCGGGGGAATTTTTTGTGCCGCATCCTGCTAACAATGCTGTCAATACGAATATGATAGAGATTGCCGGAACAAGACCTTTAAAAAACCTTTTCATTTTAACCCTCCTATATATTGATAATAACAGCTTTCGCCGTCATTTCCAAATAAAAATTCAACCCTTGACGCTGCCGGCGGTTATCCCTTCGATAACATGCTTCTGTCCAATGGCAAATACAATGAACAAGGGTAGAATAGCGGATACGGCTGCGGCCATGATCAATGAATAAAAGCTGCCATATCTGTCCGAGAACATTTTTACACCAAGCTGGATGGTAAAAAGCTCGGGATTGGTAAGAAAGATAAGGGGATTCTGGTAATCATTCCAGGTCCATATAAATTTCAATATGGCAAGGGTCGCCAGCGCCGGTCTGGTCAATGGGACCATAATCCTCCAGTAAATCAGAAGATGACCTGCACCATCCATACGCGCAGAATCGGATAGCTCGTCGGGGATAGCCTTCATGGCCTGCCTCAGAAAGAATATGGCAGTGATACTGAACATCACGCTTGCTATCAGGCAAAGATGCGAATCATATATGCCCAGCCACTTGAAATACATAAACCTTGGGAGCAGAGTAACCTGATCGGGTATCACCATCGTTGCAATAAACAATACAAAAAGCTTGTCCCTGCCCGCGAATCTGACTTTGGAAAAACCATAGGCAGAAAGGCTTCCAATAAATAATGCGATGACCGTTGAAATGGCGGTGACCTTTATCGAATTGAAATAATACAGTGCAAAAGGAGTTTGCCCCGCCCAGACATCCAGATAGTTTTCCGCCAGTCTGATTTTCTGTGGTATCCACTCGATAGGAAATTTGAAGACATCAACTTCATATTTCATCGATGCCGAGATCATCCATATAAAAGGGATGACCATGCATATACCCAAAACGGAAATAATAATTGTGACGAGGACTTTAGAGCGATCAATGCCGGAGAGGCTTTTTTTTCGGATAAAGCGTGCTGCCGATTGAGCCTTTTTCATGTTTATGCCTCCTTAACCCATTTATCCCGGCTCTTCCATTGTACAAACGTTATAAAGAAGATGACGGCAAACAAAATCATTGTTATTGCTGAACCATACCCTATTTTATAGTACCTGAAGGATACCTCATAAAGATAATAGACGAGTACGGATGTTGCGTTGCCAGGTCCGCCTTCGGTCAAGACCTGTATCTGGTCGAATACCCGGAAGGTCGACATGATTTCCGTAATCAGCAAAAAGAATAATGTAGGTGTGACCATTGGCAGAGTGATATATCTGAACTTATTCGTCCAATTTGCACCGTCAATATCGGAAGATTCATACAATTCATTGGGTATTGTCTGTAATCCGGCAATAAATATTATTATATCATAACCTATATTTTGCCATGAGTACATTGCGGCTACACTTGGCAATGCCCAATTCTTATCCGTAAGCCAGTTGGGAGGGCTTGAGAAACCGATTGCCCTGAGAATGTCGTTAACCGGGCCAAAAGAGGGTTGAAATAAGAACATCCATACGGTGGCAATTGCCACGGTGCTTGATATGTATGGAAGAAAATAGACAGCTTTAAATACGTTCTTGCCATAACATTTTTTATTAATCAGAACTGCCGCTATAAGCCCAAGGCTCAACTGTACCGGGATGGTGTAAATTGCAAACAGGAAGTTGTTTTTCAGCGAGGTAAAAAAGACCGTATCTGAAAACATCTCATAGTAATTCCGAAAGCCTACAAAATTCATGCTGGAAATTGATGAAATCAGATTCCAATCGGTAAAGCTGAAAAAAAGGGACAGTAGTAAAGGTAAAATGGAAAAGAGAAATACGCCGATCAAACTTGGACCGATAAAGAGATAGCCTGTGAAATTTTCATTCTTGTCCAATGTAACAGGTTTAGTAAGAATCATTTTATACACCTCGACCCAATTATAGAATACCCTTGTCCCATGTTAAACTCTCTATTTTTTACCTTTCCGCGTCTTTTTTTTACCTTGCCGTACCAGAGAGTGATAAGGTAAAGAAAAGAGTAAAAGGAGTAAAGAATGGAGTGTGGCAATAGGAATTTTATGGGTCTATAATAATCCTATCCAATTATTCACTATAGAAGGAGTTGATAGCCTTATGAACCGGAAAATGAAATTTTTCACGACCCTCCTGGCATTGTCTGCAATGATTCTGTTCATACTTCCTGTGGGTCTTTCAGCAGCCAGTTCCAATGTCGCTGCAGGCAAAATTCCAACTTGCAGCGGCGCTATCAGTAGTGCGGCACTTACAACGGACGGGAATACAAGCACAGCGAATTACTGCTCGGTTGCAACAGGAGTGACGTGGATAAAAATCGACTTTGGAGCAAGTTATGACATTAGTAAAGTAAATCTATGGCACTATTACGGAGACGGAAGGACATTTCATGATGTAATCGTACAGTTTTCAAATGACCCGAATTTTACTACTAAAACTACGGTATTCAATAACGATGCCGACAACAGTGCAGGACAGGGAAGCGGGGCGGATGCCGAGTACGCAGAAAGCAGCAGCGGCAAGGAAATTGTATTTGCTGCCGTAAACGCTAGGTATATGAGGTTATTTACAAACGGAAGCACTTCTAATAATTATGGCTATTATGTCGAGGTACAGGCATGGACTGCCGATGGAGCTATACCTACGCCGACGCCAACGCCAACATCCACACCAACATCCACACCAACATCTACACCCACACCCACTGTCACCCCTGTTGTGACACCTACTGCCACACCGGGTGGGAGTACAGACCTATTTGGGATAACAAAAATGTACGATTCAAAATCAGGTGGGCGTGAGTGGTTCTCCAACTGGACCCAGAATATGCCGAAACAATGGGTAGGCACCTGTGCTTTCGATCCTCTGCTGGATTTTAATAATGGAAGCCAATATGAGGAAATTGCAACGGTGAATGGAAGTAAGGAATTGATAATAACCAATGATGATCCGGATAACAATTATCCCAGAATCTATATCGGAAATTCCTCCACCGATAACTTTTGGGACAATGTCGAGGTGACATTTTACTGCAAGGCGGTGTCATTATCCAGTACGATTTGCGGCTGGGGAGGACTGGAGGCTGTCATCAAGACCACACATTACCCGGACGGCAGCAACAATAACGCTGTAAATGATGACTGCAGAGGCTATGGCGGACGCATAACCTATGACGGCGACGCCGATATAGAAAAAGAAACCTGCCACTCTCCAAACAAAAATGCCAGGACTTCTCCCATATATCCATGGGGAGATGGGGTGTATCTGCCGCTTAATCAATGGATCGGGTATAAATTAATCGGCACCACCTCTAATAACGGTACCAAGGTTCATTTAAAGATGTATGTCGACAAGGTAAGCAATGGAGTCCCGGCAAACCAGCAATGGACGCTGCTGAAAGATATAACGGATGAAGATAATATCACAGCGATCTGGCCCTCGGGACAAAGCAATACTGCCGCAGCTTCTTACAGGACTGGCAGTCCGTATGTAGGCAAAGCCCTGTGCGGAAGCAATAAAACATCGCAAAAATGGGTCTACATTCGGACGGATGGTGTACGGGAACAACGGTATAAGTATATGAGTATAAGGGAAATAAATCCTGAACCGTAACATGAATATAAGTTGTTTCCACATAAAGTGGTTTTAAAAGTGAATGCTGAGATACCTATTTTCTTTTCTCCCTCCTTGGAGCGCAGCAAAGCTTGCCATCAAAAGCAACAACCTCCTTTGGTAAGCTTTGCAACTCCTCTTACCCAATTGAGAAAGCACTTTCTGAACTCTTCCGCCTTTACAAAAAAAATAAAATTGAAACCGCCCCCGCACAAGAGTAAAATGTTACTGAATCAGCAAATATTGTGGAACAATCAACAATGTCGCAAGAGCGACCTGTGAAACGGGGTATGAACATGGCAGGCGGTATGGGAATAGGCTGGAAAAGCCTCAGATATAGTTCGGAGCAGGCACCGAAACCGAAAATAACAAAGTCATTGCTGCTTAGAATCCTCCGGTATTTTATACCTTACTGGAAGCATCTGATCGTTGTCATAATCGCGATAGCGGCGACAGCACTTTTAGGTCTCATTCCGCCCCTTCTTACCAAAAGGATCATCGATGTTGCATTACCCGGTAAAAACCTTAATCTTCTCGGCATGCTTACACTGGCATCATTATGTGCTACCGTGGCTATAGGTTTGATCGGTGTAGGGCAGAATTATCTGAATACATGGATTTCCTCGCATATTACCTTCAATATGAGGAATCAAATGTATAAACACCTGGAATATATGTCTTTGAGCTTCTTTTCAAATGAAAAGACCGGTGAGATCATAACCAGAATGACCAGCGATATCGGCGGGGTCCAGGATGTTTTCAGGTATACGGTGGTAAATACCATAAGCAACATTTTTATCCTTGTTTCTACCGCCGCCATCCTCCTGTCGATGAACTGGAAGCTGGCAGTCGCCGGTATCCTCGTTGTGCCGCTGTTTACCCTTCCGACCAAAAAAGTAGGGAAGGTCCGATGGAAGATCGCTTCGGAGACCCAGAGCAAGCTGGGCGAACTCAACCAGATCATTCAGGAAACCTTGAGCATCAGCGGCTCAACCCTGTTAAAAATTTTTACCCGGGAAAAGGATGAATTCGAAGGCTTCAAGAAGATAAACAGCGAGGTCACCAAACTCCAGATAAAGGAATCCAACGCCGGAAGATGGTTTATCATGGTCATTACCATCTTCGCAACCATAGGTCCCCTGTTGATCTATTTTTGGGGAGGCTATCTGTTTATAAAAGGGGAGATCTCGATAGGTGCCATAATCGCTTTTGTCGCCCTGCTCGGCAGGCTATATGGCCCCGTTGTACAGCTGTCCAGCATTCATATCGATGTTACACGCTCTCTGGCTCTCTTTGAGAGGATTTTTGAATACCTTGACAAAAAACCGGATATAGAAGATTCTCCTTCCGCCAAACCGCTGGGGACGGTCGAAGGCAGGGTGGTTTTCAAGGATGTAGGTTTCTCTTATAATGAAAAGCAGGCTGCACTGGAAAATATAAGCTTTGCATCGGAGCCGGGCAAAATGATTGCGCTTGTCGGCCCAAGCGGCGCCGGTAAGACCACTGTCACCAATCTGATATTCAGGCTCTATGATGTATGCTCCGGCAGTATAACCATCGACGGGAAGGATATCCGGCAGGTCACACTGGAATCGTTAAGGGCAAATATCGGTATCGTTATGCAGGACAGCTATCTGTTCAACGGCACGATCAAGGAAAACCTTTTATATGCAAAGAAGGACGCTGCCGCCGAAGAATTGGAAGCCGCCTGCAAGGACGCCTATATTCATGATTTCATCATGTCACTGCCGGAAGGCTATGATACCGTAGTCGGCAACAGGGGTATAAAGCTGTCCGGAGGTGAAAAACAGAGGATAGCCATCGCACGCATAATACTTAAAAACCCAAGCATCATGATATTGGATGAAGCCACCTCTGCCCTGGACACAGTTTCCGAATCCTACATCCAACAAGCGATAAAACCTCTTTTGAAAGGCAGGACAAGCTTGGTCATAGCGCACAGGCTCTCAACGGTGATGATGGCCGACCGGATACTGGTGTTTGACAAGGGAAGGATCGTTGAAACGGGCAGACATGAGGAGCTTCTGGAGAAAAACGGGCTTTATAAGGTGCTTTACGATACCCAGTTCGCAGAATATCAAAGTTAACAATATTTTGGCAGCGGAAGAAGACCGGAAACGCTTCAGCGTTCCGGTCTTCTTCCAGGACTTATCCTATCTTGGTTCGGATGGCAGGTAGTCCGCTCCCTCCCTGCTATGGGACTACATTGAAGGCATCCACCAGCATGTAGGTTCCGGTTTTCTTAACCACCTTGATGGTATGCTGACCCGAGGTCAGACCGGTCTTGGTGTACACCGTCTGCTTGACGAGCCGGGTTGCATTGTAGCAGTCTGCCGTGGACTGCAGCACATTGTCAATATAAACGTCTACCGTTCCCATGTCGCTGTTTTTCTCCGTAATGTAGGAAATACCCGTTCCTGTGAAGGTATATTGCACATAGTCATTGTTGGTTGATGTATAATGCACGTCATTCATGAAATCTCCCAGCCCTCTGAAAGAGGAGGCAGTCCACGAACCGCTGTAGTTTATATTGTACATCGTATCATTTTTCATGCCGCCGGCATACGGCTGGGCATACAGGGTAACCTTCAAATCCTTTGCGCCTGAGTTTTCGGTACTCCAGGTAGTACCGCCGTCGGAAGAGACTCTTTCGAATGCGCTGTCCATCGGATTGCTGTCACTGTACCCGATTCCGTAACAATTGCCGGTATCGGGAGAAGCCGGAGACTTGAATACGATCCCATAATAAGAACCGGAGGCCAGGCCGGTCAGGTTGCAGAAGACCGGAATCCTTTGAAGTCCCGTCGGAAAATTGCCCGGCGTAATATCGGCTTCAAACAGTTTGCTTACGGGATTGTAGCTCGCATTCAGGCTGTAGATGCTTACCGACAGCGCCTTGGGCTCGCCCACTTTATATGCGAAAACATCGAATCTCGGCAGTGTGGTGGTTGCAGCCTGGAATACTTGCATCCGCTGCATTACCTGCTTGATATCGGCATAAGTGCTGAAGGTGCCGTCACTGTCGTCATTCTCCAGCTGGGCTGCCGAATTCCCGCTGATATTGTAAGCTGCAAACTCCCGGATGGAAGGCAGGAAGGCTCCTCCCGTGAAAAGAACCCTGAGCTTCCGGGTGGTCACCGTGGGGAAATTGAGGATTCTTTCCGATCCGATCCTGTTTCCTTTGGTCAGATTGACATAATCGCTTCCGTTCCAGCACTGTATGGTATAATCCGTGACCCAGAAGCCGTTCCCGTAGTCTTCGCTGCCTCTGTACTCCTTCAATTTCACGCGGTTGACCGTGGTGTCCGCGCCAAAATCCACTTCCAGCCACTGGCCGTCTGTGGAAGCCGCCGACCAACGGGTGGACCAGTTTCCATCGCCGGCCTTGCTTGCTTCATACCCCGCGCTATAGTAGGAGGAGGCGTTCCAGGTCTTGCCCAGAGCCAGATTAGGTGCCGGCGCCGGCTGGGAAGGATTGGTGCCGGTAATCCTCAGCAGCATGGAGTCATGGGAAGCACCGTCGAAGGTGGCGGTATACCTGGTGGTAAAGCTGCCCAGCTTCTCATTCTTGAACAGGTCTATGACATAATAGGAAGTGCCGCTGTTCAGCCCGATATCCGCCCAGTTGACGTCAACCGACGCGGAAGCGGTCTTGCTCCAGTTGGTCGCTGTAACGATCTTATCGCCGTTGGTGTCCGTCATATAGGTGACGGTCGGCAGCGCCTCATTGAGCCACAGGAAATTGGTCATTTTTACAGGACGCGCCGCTTTGCCCAGCTTTGCGACGTTGAGCACCGAATTATTCAACAGGATCTGGCTCATTCTGTCGTCCGGAACCAGGGGCAGGTTTTCACTGGTCAGCCAGAAGCCTCCTCCTGTCGCGCAGTGGCTGATGAGGAGCCTGGCCTGATTGGCGTTCATGGCGTTCATCCAGTATTCGCTGCCGGCGCGGTTTTCAACCATGGTCATGTCGGGATCGTTGTATTTCCAGATGGTCCCGTTGGTGAACCAGGAAGCGATGGAGTTCAGGCTCTGTCTTTCGTAACCCGAATACACGTTCACTCCGATTTCTGTATCGCAGCCCGACCTTCTTGCGTGGGCATATCCGTTGGGAAGCAGCGGAGCAATGGACTCGCTGATGAAGATGGGTCTTCCCGCATTGAGAACCGTTTGCTTGATCAGACTCATCCCTATACGGAAAGACTGAATTCCATTCTTCGTATTGTCGTAATGGACCCCTTCCTGCATCCCGTAATCAATGAAGTCGATCTTCAGGAAGTCAAAGCCCTCATTGATCAGCGACTGGGTTCCCACCGTCAAGCACGCTTGCCCTGCCGGAGAGGTCGCATCCAATACATATACATCGGATCCAAGATACCAAGATACCATGTTACCGGCAGAGTCACGCAATACGGCATCCCTTTGTCGGTAGCTGGTGCCCGGTACCGGATCATCCAGGTATGCGCCCCAGATGGTGAACGGACATGCATAGGCACCTGCTTTCAGGCTCTTGTTATGGCAGTATGCCGCAAACGCCGATCTTTCCGCAGACGTAAGCGCGGTTGCGTCCAGGTTCACATAGTTGTAGCCGACGCCTCTCATATTGTTGTAGATATAATCCACAATGTTTTTCATTTCGTCCAGGGTATCGGCGCACCTGAGACTATAATAGTTGTTGAATCCGACGGGCATCGCTCCGCTCCATGCCATCGGCGCCTCTCCCACCGCATATTTTGCGCCATACTCTTCCATACCCGTGCGGTAATCGGTGTAATAGCCCAGGAAGAACCTATCGCTGGCAACGGTGGTGCCTGCCTGGGTGCCACCGTAATTTTGCACTGCAAAGCCTGTCAGCGGGCCATTGGCAGTGGATGCGGCAGCAAGCTTCTGGCTGCTCTTCCAGTTGGGCGTCGTGGCAGCGCCCGCCACAAAGCCGGCGTAGCCGGCATTGTCAAACACGCTGCACACCCAGTAGCTGGTGCCGTCAAAGGTGCCAAAGTTGTTGACAGGGCAAACGCCGAAGTCGGTATTGTTGGTATATGGCGTCGTCAGGATTCTCTCGTCGGTGAAATTCCCGATGTTGAGATTGTCCGCCGCAACCGACTCCATGAGGTCGATGGTCATGCTTGCCGTTTTGGATACATCCATATCTGCAAGGATAAATCTGTTATTGTCGTAAACGTTGATATATGTCCGCAGGGTATAGCCCGAGTTTAAGGTACAGGTAAAAGTAAGCCTCCAGCCCGAGCTCCCATATCCGTCGTTTGCCGGGAGCTGCACCCACGTGGCTGTCCTGGTTCCGGCATCATAGGAATTGATCCTTGTCCCCGACCCGTTCAGCCTGAAATTTGAATAGAAATTGTTTATTACGGTGGTGCTTCCATAGGCCAGACTGCCTCTTCCCGTGGAAAGATCATAGGTAAGGGTATAGACGCCGTTTGAGGCCGTTACAATATTTCCGGTCTTTGAAATGGAGACAGCCGCATGTGCGACCATTGGGACGCTCACCAGAATCAGACTCAAAATCGTAAGCACGCATAACAGCCTGGACAGTTTTTTAAGTCTCATAAAACTACCTCCTTCAGTAATTTCAATCATTTAATTCTACGCTGACCCGTATTTATCTTAAATTCCGCTTCATCCACCCCCTGCCAAGAACCCGCCGGCGGTGACGTAAACCGCTCTTGCCGGAAGATAGGACCATAGCGGACAATAAGACCCTGTTTCAGGCAAAACCCGCAGGCGGCATAAAAATGCCTCTGCTCCGTTTTCGATTGCGCCTGCCTGCAAAAAAAAGCAAGAAAGCAAGTAAAAGGGCAAAAAGCATGTAAGAGGCCCTAGCAGGTAGTAAAGTAAGGAGTATTTTATAGGACAATTCTAGGATTACTGTGATAAATTTACAAGAATCATTTCATTTTTGATGTGACATTTCATTATATTACCAGGGCTCCAAAGCGCATCCGTAAAACATCCAATGGGCTTGAGTCATTACTGTTCAATCATTTTTCGTTCTTACGATATTCATGGGATAGATTCATACCAGGCAGTGCTGCCTGGTATCAATCAACCTTAACCATTTTTCTTGCCAGCTGTACCGACTCGTTGGAGTTCATTGTGAGCTCCTTAAGCTTGCTTAAATATTGAAGAAGAATCCCGCTGCTGCCATTACATCCTAACAGTCGCAGCTTGGTTCACTTCCCGTAAGCCATCCCTTGATAATCGCGGAAGCACAGCCAACGCCCGGGTTGATTTCCAGGGCTTGAAACGGGCAGTTCTTGGCGCAAGCGCCACATTCCATACATCCGTCCTTATCGATAATTTCTGATTTTCCATGCTTAAAACCAAACACCCGGTGAGGACAAACCTCCAAACACCTTTGACATCCGGTGCATTTATCCGGGTGAAGCGTTAATGCAGCTGTGTCCTTTAGATACCTGTGCTTCATATGGCACCTCCTTAAAGCTTTATAAAGCTATTGAGCAGCAATAAAAGGCTTCCGAAGCCTAGTGTAATTAGGATAATCGGAATAGCTTTTTTCATTTCTTTTAAAACGCCTGAAAATGAGGTATAGGTGGAAGAACCCGTAAAATTCATCGCGCAAAAAGCAGAGACGGAGGGCAATGCAAGAAGATAAGCCACTTCCTTAATAATGCCGAAGGAGGGAGCTGCGATTCCCCCGTTCAGAAGTATTACCGCCAAAGCCCACAAAAATCCCAGCAACCAGCCCTTCCACGCAAAGGCTCTTCCGGGTATCCAGGGGAGCAGGATAGGAGTTAAAATACAGCCTGCCGTTAATGCGCCTGCATACGCGTAAAGGTCTATGACTCCAAAAGGATTGACGGCAAATAAGTTTAATAGAAACAGAATCCCCAATAGGGTCAGCGAGAGCTTAAATGTGGCCACCAGCTCCACAGGCGTCAGCACAAGACGGTCCAGCAGGTTAAATTTTACCGTTCGCATTTCTTCCGTTGCATTCATGCCTGAACGGATAAAGGCTGGAATGTCTCTGGCTCTTACCGGGCCATAGATAATTTTAAACCCCGTCCTTTTGGTTACCTCGTGGGCGCTAACGCCCGGTGCGCCCAATTGCGGCAATATCAGTGTTCTATGAGATACTACGGCGGAAAGCCGGGTCCTGCCGATGCGGTTGATGAGCTCTGTGGTTCCGAAAGTTCCCTTTCCGGCGGCGCACCAAACATTAATACCCTTTGTATCAAGCACCAGAACCCATGCATTAAGTCCTTCAAGCTCCCTTCTAAGAGAATCGAAGGTTAGTTTATAGTTGGCAGTCACCAGGACGTTCGAATCCTTGTCCGGTGTCCCTATGGCATAAATACCGGGGTTTACCTTATAGTCCATCCGGCCGATACCCCATCGGGTCTTCCATGCACCCAAGGTATCTTTAAGGACCAATTGTGTTGACGCTTGCGGTACGATACCCGCACCGGTTTCCAATTCGCCGGTGATCCAATGATCCTTTTTGCCGTATTGCATAATTGGGTTGCTTGCACATTTTTGACCATCGCTGCAACAACAAGAGCTATTGCTTCCAGTAGAAGGGGACGGAGCTGATTGATTTTGCATTCTGACTTTCGCTTTTATTTTTACGTTCCTGGCCTTTGAATCTGCACTGCAGCAGCTTTTATTTTCCATCATCCTACACCCCACATATTAACAATTGCATTTGCCGGAGTTTTCGCTATAAACAGTAGTCAGCCTGGTGAGTAAACCAATTGCTTTGGTCGCACCTTCGGCTGAAATAGAGTAGTAAGTCCACTTTCCTTCATTCCTGGCGGATACCATTCCGCTTTGAACTAGAATCTTCATGTGATGGGAAAGGGTCGACTGGCCTATATTCAACTGTTCAAGAAGAACACAGGCACACTTTTCTCCGCTTTGTAAAAGTTCGAGAATCCATAGTCTGTTTTCATCGCAAAAGGCCTTAAAGACTTTGGCATTTTCCATATGCTGGCGATTCATAGCCCGACTCACCTCATATCAATAATTTTCGATTTGATACCATCATAACGCTCAAATCGAAGAATGTCAATATGAAAGAATGAACGGGGAATGGAGGACGCGTTGTGTCAATGCTTTACGGGCCTAAATATAAATCAAGCGGCTATTGTTTTGCGACAGTGGAGAAGCAGGAGTCCGAAAGTTATCATGGGTATAAAGTTAACCCAGACGGACCTTGCATAAAAGGGGATAAAATATGGTAAGAGAGACATTCTCCCGGATCATCCGCCGTGGAGCCGGAGACCGATAACCTTTATCATAAACCTGGGCAGATCCAGCATCCGCTTTGCACGCCGCGGCTCCCTATAAAGCCTGAACAGCCACTCAAAGCCGCTTCTGCGCATAAACTCAGGCGCCAGCGCAACTGTACCCGCAAGCACGTCGATAGTTCCGCCTACGCCGGCGCAAATCTTTACCCTGAGCCTGTCTTTGTTCCTGGCAATCCACTTTTCCTGCCTGGGTGCGCCCAAAGCCACCAGTAAAATAGCCGCACCCGACGCGTTTATCTGATCAATGATCGCATCTTCTTCATTCTCTTTAAAATATCCGTTTCTGCAGCCTGCAATGACCACTCCCGGATATTCGTTTACAATATTCACCGCAGCCGCTTCCGCAACCCCGGGCTTGGAGCCCAATAGAAAGTAAGAGATTTTTCCCTTCGACGCATGGGCAAAGGACCTTTTCACCAGATCAATTCCAGAGACCTTTTCCGGAACCGGACGCTTCAGTATTTTTGAAGCCAGGACAACGCCTGCGCCGTCAGCCACCAGCATATCGGCGTTATTGAGAACTCCCTTCAATTCGGAATCCCTCTGGGCCGCCATCAATATCTCGGCATTGGGTGTGTACAGGGTGTGGACCTTGTCTTCTGTCAGCCAGCGCTCTAGTATTTCTACTGCTTCCTGCATTTTCAGGCTGTCTACTTGAATGCCCAGAATATCTGTAGTTTTTCTCATATTACTCTCCATTGGTACGACAGCAAAGATGAATCCGCTATAGCCGTATTCGGCACTCCTGCCAGAAACCTTCGCTGCAGTATCTGCATTAGCATAAAAGATATATAAAGTTTATTTTATCGTGTTCTGTTTGTCAATATTTCTGCTAATTTGCACTTGATTATACTTACCGGCTGGGATAAAATAGCAGCATAAATGTATTAGGACAATATCGGACCCATATTGCAATGCCAAAGAATCTATGAAAACGGAATGAACTCGCGCAGAAGTTAAAAGCCTGATAGGTTTTTGCTTTTGGTGCGAAAGTGGCAAGTTTCTGTTTTAACTCTAAAAAGCTGTACCTTTTTGTACTTTTCCGATCCCGCACGGGCGGGAATTATTTCTTCCAACTTTTATGATTTGCATGGGAATTTGGAGGTTGCAATGAACATCATCATTAGATATTTGAGGGAAAAAAGAAAGCTGTTTTTATCTTGGTTGTTTTCCTATATGATCATCATTATTACCTCTTTGCTAATCAGTTCGGTAGCATATATTCAGTCTGTGAATGTAATAAAAACAGAAATCAACGAGTCCTATCTTGCAATGCTGAAGCAGCTGCAGCAAACGGTGGATACGAAGCTCAACGATATTGAAAAGATTATGACGACCATCATACTGGATAAGAACATAAATTCACAGAGCAACATTGACGACGTGGACCCCATATACCATATCTCCTTATTTAACGGTATAAAAACCATCAAAACCTGCGAGATTGCAAACAGTTATATCGACGACATCTTTATCTATTATCCCAACAGGAATATCGTAGCGTCGGGGAATGGCACCTGTGGGGATGATGAATATTTTAACATTTATTATCCCGGTAAAATATCGGACATGCAGGCATGGAAAAGCTTTTTGAAGGAGAAGCACGTAAAGGAATTCTGCCCTATGGCGTCCATAAATACCGATAAACCCAATGTGGACGACATCGTATTTCTCCAGTCGATTTCCTATGACAATAAGCAAAAGGACTATGCAATCCTTGGAATTGTGCTGAGCAGCTCCTTCCTCGAGAAATCGCTGGGCAGCTTCAACGGGATTCCGGAAGGCAATTCCGTCATTGTCAACGGAAAGAATGAACTTGTGGCAGCTTTAAAAAAGAATATCAAATTTACTGCTTCCGATCTGATGTTTGAAGAAAGTTACGGGATTAAATCTCTAAAAAACGGCGGCGTAAACGTTGAATTGGTCTATATCAAGTCGGGCATCACGGATTGGCGGTATATAACCGTCATACCGCGCTCGTTATTCTGGGGGAAAGCAAGGGATGTAATCAACATAATACTGCTATGCACCCTGCTGTGCATGGCCGGAGGGGTTATTGCCTCGATTGTGCTCGCCGGAAAGAACTATACGCATATTGACATTCTGCTTCAGATTTTCTCAAGATCAGGCAAATTGAAGTTTGACAATAAACTGAATGAATTCAAGATGATTGAGAATTCCATGAGGAATATCATCGACGAAAACAAAAGCATCACCACGACGCTGGAGAAGCAGAAATCCGTCATGAAAAACAATTTTTTGAACAAGCTTGTCAAGGGCTATATCATGAACCGGATATCCCTGGATGATCTATGTATGACCTACGGCATCGAATTTAAAGGTGAAAGCTTTGTGCTGATCATATTTTACCTGGAAGAACTGGGACGCGTATATTCTCATGAAGACAATGCCAGTGAAGAAAATGCCATAGAGCTTGCATATTTTATCATTGGCAACATCATGACAGAATTGATCAAGAAGGAATATCACTGTTCGTTTTTTGACGTGGATCAGGCCGTAGCCTGCCTGGTAAATCCGGCGAAGTCAAGCGGCAAGCCTGCGGATATCCTGGATGAAATCAAAAAAATAATCATCTCCGGGAAAGAATTTATCATGGATAAATTCAACATCATTTTTACGGCCTCCGTCAGTAATATCCACTCCCTGGAAGGTATACCGGATGCATACAGGGAGTGCCTAGAGGCGGCGGAGTACAAGCTTATCATCGGGAGCAACAACATAATTCTTTACAGGGACATTCATATGTACGGAGGCAGCAACTTTTCAAATGCATATCCTATAGAGATACAGCAGCAGTTTATCAATTGTATCAGGGCCAATGATTTTATCCAGGCAAAGCTGGTAATGGACCAGATTTTCAAGCGCAACCTTTTAAACTCTAATATCTCGCTGGATATGGCAAGATGCCTTATGTTTGCTATTATCAACACCATGGTGAACGCTATCGACGGCATTTATACGGAGGTTGACAGCAGCTTCCTTGAAAATCTCAATCCGGTGCAAAAGCTGCTCCAATGCAAAACCGTCTTCAAAATGCAGAAACAGATGGAGTCCATCCTGGGAGGAATCGAAAGCTACAACAATGCAAAGAAAAAGGGGACCAGCGCAAACAAAATCAAAGAAATCAATGCCTATATTGAAACGCATTATTATGAACACAATTTAAGCGTATCTTCCGTCGCAGCGGAATTTGACCTGAACCCGGTATATCTTTCCAGGTTTTTCAAGGAACATACCGGTGAAGGAATCCTGAATACCATTAATAAAACGCGTCTGGAAAAGGCAAAAGCCTTTTTAAAGGATCCGGACCTGAATGTCAAGGACATATCGGAGATGATAGGCTTTCTAAACAGTACCGTCTTTATACGCACCTTTAAAAAATATGAAGGCATAACGCCGGGGAAATACCGGGAATTGCTGGAAGGTGAGAATAATAGTTGAATTTGGTTGATGAATTAAAAAGTGAGGATTGACGGTTTCCGATATCCTGCCGAAATGTGGTGGCAACCGGCGCAAACCCTTTAAAGCGTGAGCAGGAAGAGGAAAAGGTTTATTATTGATGATCCCGTATAAAGTTGATGATTTACAAGCGTGTTCCGGGGCCCGTATACTTTTGTTGGGGCGCCCGAGATCAGGAAAAAGAATTGTCAATATTATATGGGAGGTAGTATAATGAAGAGTTGGTCCAAATACATTTGCGTTCTATTAGCACTGTTAATGATCTTTTCTTTTGCAGCCTGTGGGAGCGGTACGGCAATTAACACAACAGAAGGCAAAGCCGGTACGGTTGAAAGCAGCAATGCGGATGCGGCAACGGATCCGGCAAGCGCGGATTCGCCTTTTGCAAAATTTAAAGGAGAACAACTCTCTTACTGGCATCCGTTCAGTACAACCTATATTAAGTCCATGGATGACAACATTGTAATGCAGGAAATGGAGAAAGTAACCGGCATAAAGATAAAATTCATAACGCCGGCCACAGGCCAGGAGGATGAAGCTTTTAATCTTATGGTAGCCTCGGGAGACTATCCGGACCTGATTAACTGCAGGGATTACAAAGGCGGAGGCATTAAGGCGGTAAAAGACGGTGTGTATTTGAAATTGAATGATTACATTGCCCAATATGCCCCCAACTATACGGCGGTAATGGCTTTAAAACCGGATATTGCAAGGCAGACCAAGGAGGATGACGGTACCATCTGGAGCTTCAAGTCCATTCAGATTGATGACGAGCCGTCCTGGGCAGGTCCTACCATCCGGCAAGACTATCTTGACAAGCTGGGACTTCAGATGCCTGTAACCATTGACGATTGGCATACGGTTCTGACCGCTTTCAAGGAAAAGGAAAAGATAGAAACACCGATGCTGCTGCCGTTGAACAGATTTTATGCCGCCGATGTCTTTACGGGTACATACGGCTCCTCCACCGGCGAGTTCCTCAATAAAAACGGCACGGTGATCTATGGAGCCATCGAACCGGGATTTAAGGAATTTCTTGCCTTGATGAATCAGTGGTATAAGGAAGGTCTTGTTGACAGGGATTTTGCCACACGGGACGATAATAGCCTGGATGCCCAGATTACTTCAGGAAAAGCAGCCTCCTGTGCAACTACCTTCTATGGAAGCTTCAGTTCCTATGAGCTCGCTGGGAAAGCTACAGATCCCAACTTCCATTTTGTTCCGGCCCCCTATCCGGTAATCAACAAGGGCGACGATGTTTCGACCGCCCTGCACATAGGGAACAAGAATTGGAATTCCAAAGGCTGCGACCTTGCCATCAGTACAAAGTGCAAGAATGTTGAGGCAGCGGTTAAGTGGATCGACTACCGTTACACGGATGAAGGGTTCATGCTGTTCAACTATGGCGTTGAGGGCGTTTCCTACAATTGGGTCGATGGGCCCATGGAATTCAAGTTCGGTTCTTCCTTCTTCCCTCCGTCGCTGCAGGGAAAGATAAAGACGCAACATCCGGAGTATTCGGACTTAATGACACATAATCCGGATGGGGTTGACGCCAATACTGCGGCGTATAAGTATAAAGGCCCTTATGTTGCTCAATTAAGGAATCCATTGTCCTTTGTACTGTCCGATGCGGTATATGATGCAATGGATGTCTGGAGCAAGCCGGGCAAGGACTATAAACTGCCTCCCCTTTCAAGCACCGATGACGAGGCGCAGGTGGAAAGCGACTATATGTCGCAGATTACTACGTACAAGGATGAAATGGTGATGAAATTCATTATGGGCATAGAGCCCCTGGGCAATTTCGACAAATATGTGGCCCAGATCAAGAACCTGAATATTGACAAGCTTATAAAGGTCAGGCAGGATCAGCTTGACAGGTATCTTAACAGATAGGAGAAGTTGAGCTTCTTACAGGTGTAAAGGGTTGTATGGGGAGGAGCGGTTCCTTCCCATACAATAATTATTTTGTTGCGGGAGGATGACCTCTTTTGAATGATGTAACCAGGTCTGGAAAAGACCATAGGATCTTACTGGATATAAAAAGGAACAAATACATCTATATTATGCTTCTGGCGGTTGTTGTCTGGTACTGCATCTTCTGTTATGCGCCGATGTACGGTGCAATTATCGCTTTTAAGAATTACTCCATTGGACGCGGTATTTTCAATAGCCCATGGGTTGGCTTTAAACACTTTGCAGCATTCTTTAACGATATAAACTTCTTGCGCGTTGTAAAGAACACTTTCCTGATTAACATATACGATATCCTGTGGGGGTTTCCTGCACCGATCATTATGGCGCTGCTTCTCAATGAAGTAAGAAACAGGTATTTTAAAAGGACAATACAGACTTTGACCTACCTGCCGTACTTTATCTCCATGGTTGTCGTATGCGGTATTATTATTGATTTTACTTCTTCCAATGGCATTATCAACCAGCTGCTTTCCGGCCTGGGTGTTGAAAAAACAAATCTGCTGAGCAAAAGCGAGTATTTCAGGACGATCTATGTCAGCAGTGGAATATGGCAGAATGTAGGTTGGGGAAGCATTATTTATTTGGCCGCATTAACCAATATCAGTCCGGAACTCTACGAATCAGCCGTGATTGACGGAGCCGGAAAATGGAAGCAATTAATTCATATAACTTTGCCCGGCATAGCATCGACCATCATCGTCCTTTTGATACTCAGGATGGGCTCCATCATGAGCGTAGGATTTGAAAAGATTATCCTGCTTTATAATCCGCTTACCTACGAGACAGCGGATGTCATAGCGTCTTACGTATACCGGAAGGGCCTGCTAAATGCGGATTACAGCTATAGTACGGCAATCGGCCTGTTCAATTCCGTGATCAACTTCTTATTTCTCGTAGGGTCCAATTGGCTCTCTAAAAGACATACGGAAAGCAGCTTATGGTGAGGGGTGATTTTTATGGTAACCAGAGATACATTCTCTGAAAGAGTATTTAGTTTCTTCAACGCAATTTTTTTACTGTTATTTACTTTGGCATGTATCTACCCATTGCTGTATGTTATCTTTGCCTCCTTCAGCGATCCCAGGCTGCTAATGCAGCATGAAGGACTGATGCTTTCACCCAGGGGATTTACATTGAAAGGGTATGAGCTGGTACTGAAGAACCCCAATATTGAAGTAGGGTTTCTCAATACATTTTTTTATGTCATTGCCGGGACTGCTCTCAGCATGGTTCTAACCTGTTTCGGGGCATATGCCCTGTCCAGGAAACGGGTTTTCTTTGCCAAGTACATTTTGATTTTTGTTACAATCACCATGTTCTTCAGCGGAGGGCTTATCCCCTTTTATCTGACGGTCAAAAGCCTGGGAATGTACAACACCCGGTGGGCTATCCTTATTCCCGGCGCCATAAGCACATGGAACATGATCATTATGAGGACTTCCTTTATGGAGCTCCCCGAAAGCCTTGAAGAATCTGCAAGGATAGACGGGGCAAAAGACTTTACCATCCTGTTCAGGATCATTATCCCTTTGTCCAAAGCAATCATGGCGGTGATGATTCTGTTCTATTCCGTAGGGATGTGGAATTCCTGGTTCAACGCATCCATATTTCTGGGCGACAGGAAGTATTTCCCTATCCAGCTGATCCTCCGGGAAATCCTAGTTACAAATGACAAGTCGAATATGCTTCAGGTAATGAGCGGTATCAGCGCTCAATCGGAGAGCATGTACCGGCAGCTTGTGCAATATACGACAATCGTTGTGGCCACTGTGCCGATTCTATTTGTATATCCGTTTCTTCAGAAATATTTTGTGAAGGGGATTATCGTAGGCTCATTGAAAGGCTGATGGCCAACGGGATACAAATATGGATTTTTTAAAGAGAATAAACCTTACCAAAGGGATAGATGGAGTGAATCGGGAAACCATTTTATGACAAATACAGTTGTCATCGCAAGGAGCGATAGCAACGTGGCGATCTTAAAGTGAAAATGGAGGTAGGGCCGGATTGCCACAGCCTATGGCCTCGCACTGACACCAGGCTTAGGTTTCCGAGATAGCTGAGATGATTAAAAGGGGCGGCAAAGTTATGGAGACAATTATCGATAAAAAAGTCCAGCAGAGTGGAATGGCGCTCGGCGGAATCGGGACCGGTACGGTAGAAATCAATCAGAATGGCACCTTAACGGACTGGCACATAGCCAACCTGGGCAAATGGGCAAGTGCAGACAAGAAAAAGCAACTGGAAAATCTATATGATTATGAAAAGAATGTGCTGCCCTTTTACATTAGGACCAGGCAGGGAGCTGCTCTGCCTAAAATAAGGAAGCTGTCCCATGATACAGATGGGGGCGAGTTCCGATCCATGATGTATTCATGGCATAAGGAGGTCGGGGAAATACACTATGACGCCGCCTTTCCTGTATGCAAACTGCGATATATGGATGACAGCCTCCCGGTAAAAATTCACTCTGAATTCCGTTCGCCTTTTGTCCCGCTGGACTCCGGGCTGAGCGGAACTCCGGGTTTCTTTGCGGATTTTTTTGTAGAAAATATAACCGACGGGGAGGTGGAGGTTTCGTTGCTGGGCAAGCTGAAAAATCCTGTCAATCGGGGATTGACGAACCGCCGGCTGAGAAATGTGCTCGATAAAAGCGACGGCCGTATTACGCTGCTGATGAAAAGTGATTCCCTTGAACCACATCCCCAAAACGGCAGCATCTGTTTTTCCATAAGCGGAGAAGAAGCGGTAACCAGCTTCATTCAAAGCGATTTCTCACCTTTCTTTGCCAATTATGTACTGCACGGCGATTTCGGAGCGACGGAGGAATCCTACCTCTTCGGCTTCCGGGACAAGGGCAGGCTGCCGGATCTGGGTACTGAGAAATTGCCCGAATACGTTTTGAATCTGCCGGATAAACAGATTGAGCTTTTCAGCGATCAGCAAGCGGAGGATATCCTGGGACAGCTGCTTGAAATGGCCAGTGTAAGCCGTCCCTACCACCGCATACTTGAAATCGACAGGGATATTCTTTCCAGCCGGCAGGGAAAAATTAAATTTATCCGCATGATTTTAAATGGTATGAAGGCAATGCTGACAGATGAGGAAGGGCGGGAAGCATGGGGAGATGCCGCCTTGTGCTCCAGCTTTGTGCTGGGTCCGGGGGAAAGAAAGAAGGTTCAATTTATTATCTCCTGGTATTTTCCCAATCACTGCAGTGATGCAGGACGTTTTGTCGGGCATAGGTATGCCAATTGGTTCAAGGATGCCAAAGGTGTCAATGATTTTATGCACGTACATTCGCAAGAGATTTTAAGCAAGGTAGAAAAGTTTTCCGCTACATTGTGCGATTGTGATACTGACGTCTCCTTCATCAACAGTTGGACAAATCAATTAAATACGCTGATAAAATGCTCATGGTGGTCCGAACAGGGTGACTTTGGCCTTTGGGAAGGTTATGGAAGCTGCGGCTTTCACACAACGGATATCACTTATCAGGGCTCCTTCGGCATTTTGGCGCTATTTCCGGATTTACAGCTTGGACAGATGGAACTGGGGGCAAGGTTTCAAAGGGAGGACGGCAGAGTCCATCACTTTTTTACTCCTGATTTTTACTCCGTAGACAACGGCTTTGACCGGGTAGACATGAATCCGCAGTTTATCCTCCTGATTTGCCGGGATTATCTCTGGACCGGTAATACAGAGTACTTGAAAAGGATGTGGCAACCTGTGGTGAAGGCCATGGAAAGCATGGAAAAACTGGATGTCGATGACGACGGACTGCCGGACCGTGAGACGCGTAGAAACACCTATGATGCATGGTCTTTTAAAGGCACTCCTTCATACATTTCCAGTCTGTGGCTGGCTGCGGTGCTTGCGGCAGCCCGTATGGCTGAGGATCTGGGCGAACACCGGCTAAAATTAGAATGGCAGGCCTTATTGGGAAAGGGAAAAGAAAATTTCATCAAAAAACTGTGGAACAAGGAATATTTCAGCCTGTGGGTAGATAAGGAGACAAGAGATGAATGCTGCATGGCAGATCAGATTGACGGACAGTGGTATGCGCAGCTTTTGGGGTTGGGCAGTTTCATTCCGGAGCAGCATATCCGGAGCGCTTTGAGGGCTGTGATCAAATACAATTATCATCCGGAGACAGGGCTCATCAATGCGGTCTATCCGGAGCATGCCAGACCCACCCTGCATACTCACCGGAATGTTCAGGCGGAAAGCAACTGGTCGGGAATCGAATTTGCTTTTGCATCTGCGCTGCTGGAAAACGGCATGGCGGAAGAAGCGGAAGCAATAGCGGAAAACGTTGACCAACGGTATTTTAAAGCGGGCAGGATCTTTAACCATGAAGAATGCGGCGATCATTATTACAGGGCAATGTCAAGCTGGTCCCTTTTATTATCGGTAACGGGCTTTAAGCTGGATGTCCCCCGAAATACCGTCAAATTTCTTCCGCCGGGAGAAAACATGGCGGGACCCTGGTTTTCGCCTTCCGGATTTGGACATTTCCGAAAGGATTCCAAAACATTTGCACTGGTGTGCAAGTACGGGAAGCTCAGCTTTGACAAGCTTGTTCTCGCTATCTCAAAAGACATTGGCACAGTGCTGGTTAATGAGAGCATGGTGAATTATGAGGTGATAGAAGAACAAAACTGCCTGACAATAGACTTTAAGGAAAACATTGTGCTTAAACCTGAAATGGTCTTAAGGATTATTTAAAAGCCAACGTTCAATCGCATAGGATCGATTAATACTATCTGACAAGGGCGGTTAAAAGATGATTACAAATATAGAGAGGTTGGTAAAGCTGTCTCTGCAAGGAGAAATAAAGCATCCGGTCACAGCGAATCCCTATTACATTTCGAAGGAGGGCACGGTAAGTACGCTGCCCGCAATGGGGGGAATTACCTACAATGTAAAGGTGGGAGATCCGGCTTTCGGCTGGGCAGCGGATCATGTGGAGCCGGGTGTTACCATGAAGAATGAGGAACAGGTGGCAAACGATGCTTTAAACCTGCTTGCCTGTATCGGCAATGAAGCGGTGGCCGTAAGCGGTGACGCCAAAGGGACAAAGGGATATGTTACCGGTACCCATGGCGGCGTTGAGCATGTGATTGTTCATTTTGACCAAAACCTTGATAAAATGCTGATCGGCGACAAAATCCTGGTGAAGGGCCATGGCCAGGGTCTCAAACTGGAGGACTATCCGTTGGTCAAAATATCAAACATAGACCCAGTGCTGTTTTCGCTGCTGGGCATCAAAGAGGGGCAGGGGAAGCTGAAGGTGCCTGTGGCAGGAATCGTTCCGTCCTATCTGATGGGGTCGGGCATAGGGGATGCAAGCTGCAGCAGAGGCGATTATGATATTACAACGACGGATATGGAGGAAGTAAGGCGAAACGGGCTTGCTTCGTTAAGACTGGGTGACCTTGTGATGCTGAAGGACTGTGACAACAGCTATGGAAGGGCGTATCTCAAGGGCGCGGTGAGTATCGGGATAGTAATTCATGGGGATAGCGTGCGCATGGGGCATGGCCCGGGGGTTACGACAATAATGACTTGCAAGGAAGGCCTGATTGAAGGTATGATAACTTCAGGCGCAAATATTTCCAACTATATGCGTAAAGGAACAGGATAGAATTTGACACCGGCTATTATAAAGGAACAACGAGGACGCAATCGATGATTTGCAGAAAGGATAGGGGCTGATTGAGTGGATAGAATGCTTAAATTCCATGCGGACGGCTATTTCAAAATAGTTCAGTTTACCGATGTACACTGGGCGAATGGCAATGAGAAGGATTTAAAAACCAGTTCTTTAATGAGGCTGGTGTTGGAAAAAGAAAAGCCCGATCTTGTCGTGTTTACAGGTGATACCTCCGTTTCTGAGGATAATCTGAATTCACTGAGAAAAGCGCTTGAACCTGTGAATGAAGCGCAAATCCCTTTTGCAGTTGTCTTCGGCAATCATGATGACGAGGAGGGATCGGGCAAGGAGGCGTTGCTCGAGGTTCAGATGGAAAGCGGTTTGTGTCTGACGGAAGCAGGAGATCCAAGCATCAGCGGCCTGGGAAATTATATTCTGAAGATAAACAGCAATGACGGGAAGAAGACGGGTTGGATTTTGTATATGGTCGATTCGGGAACATACAACAAGAATGATAAGGTTGAAGGGTACGGATATATCCAAAGAGATCAGATCAAATGGTACACGGATTCCTCCAAGGCTATAAAAAAAGAGTGGGGAGATGTTCCCGCCCTTGCTTTTTTCCATATTCCCTTGCCTGAATACAATGACGTGTGGGAGCTTGAAACCTGTTACGGTGAAAAGAATGAAGCGGTATGCTGCCCAAAGCAGAATTCGGGCATGTTCTCTGCGATGGTTGAAATGGGCGATGTGAAAGGGGTATTTGTCGGCCATGACCACGTAAATGATTATCATGGGGAATTATACGGGGTCAAGCTTTACTACGGGCGGGGCACCGGGTATAATACTTATGGGCATGAGAACTTTGCCCATGGAGCAAGGATTATCAGGTTAAAAGAAAACGAGACGGAATTCGAATCATGGCTGAGACTGGAGGATGGTACCGTTGTTGAAAAACAGGCGGAGCATCTGCCGGGGCTTTAACCTTTATTTTATATAAGTTGTACTAAAAATTGGTATACCTTGGGCATCCAGAGCATTAGCAAGGGATCTTTTATGATTCTTCACTTCGTTCAGAATGAAAATGCTTAAGACGCTTTCATACAAATGCCACACCTGAGGATGAAACATGCAGCGTCGATCATTGACCGCCATTCAAGTCCTTCCAGGGCGAGCGACCAGTGGTCGCCCCTACGCTAAATTCCTTTACCATACATTGTAATTCCTTTATCCTAATTTTTTGGAGGTACTATGAAGCCGCAAATCGTAAATATAATAAATTTCATCAGGGGCGTAGAACCCCGAGACCCGGAACTGGACCTGCTGGAACCGGTTGAAAGGCAGCTGGAACTGCTGGAAAAATACAATTTTACAGGCACCTTCCTTATTCAATATGATGCCATGATAAAGCCAGAATTCACTGAGCTGCTTAAAAGGCCGGCCGGTTTGAAGCATGAGATTGGGGCATGGTTTGAGGTCGTAAGGCCCCTGGCTGAAAAGGCAGGTCTGGGATGGCGGGGCAGGCCGGGCTTTGATTGGGACTGGCATGCACACGTCGGCTTCACTGTGGGCTATACGCCTGAGGAGAGGGAAAGGCTTTGTGACGTATTCATGGAGGATTTCAAAGATATCTTCGGATTCTATCCAAAATCGGTGGGGTCATGGATTATTGATGCACATACCCTTGCATATCTGGAGCGTAAATACGGAATTGTAGCCTCCTGCAACTGCAAGGACCAATGGGGTACGGACGGCTATACCCTATGGGGAGGCTACTACAATCAGGCATATTACCCGGGAAGGAAAAACGCATTCTGCCCGGCGCAGACCATGGAGAATCAGATCAACGTACCCGTCTTCAGAATGCTTGGCAGCGACCCCATCTACCAATATGATGCAGGAGCGGTGATGGAAGACGGCTTCCACTCCGCTTCGTGGCAGCCGGTAATAACCCTGGAGCCTGTATATCCTGAAGGAGGAGGCTCTGAAGCCTGGATAAAATGGTATCTGAAAGAAAATTTCAACGGAATCTGCCTTTCCTTCGGATACACCCAGGCAGGGCAGGAAAACAGCTTTGGCTGGCCTTTGATGGAAAAAGGACTGGTTATGCAATTTGAACAAATTTCGGCGTATGTGACAGAAGGCAGGCTTCAGGTGCTAACCCTGGCTGATTCAGCCGGCTGGTTTAAGAAAAGCTATACCATGACCCCTGCTTCGGCCATAGCCGCGCTTTCGGACTGGAAGGGGGAAGGGCGCGGGTCCACATGGTACAACAGCAGGAATTACAGGCTGAACCTGTATCAGGAAGAGGGAAAGCTTTGGTTCCGCGATATGCATCTTTTTAATGAAGATTACGAAGAACGGTATCTTGACAGAAAATGCGAAGAAAGCAGTCTTTGCTATGATAATCTTCCGGTCATGGACGGTAACCGTTGGAGCTGTGGGAAGCTGCGCGCCGGGGTCTACCCTGTCGTTTTTGATAAAGCGGGAAGCAAAACCTTTCCGAAAATAACGGAACCGGTTGTTACAGATCTGGGCAATGGACAACTGGAAGCTGTATGGAGAACGGCAAGCGGAGGCGAATTGAAGGTTCTGTGCAGGGAAGCCTCCATAGACATTTTACATAAAGGAAGTGCTGCAGAAGCCTGGGGACTGGAAATATTATGGGCACCAGGGATGGCAGCCCCCATCGCCGGATCGGACAATGGGGGACTCCACTATAATTTTAACGGTCTGGCCTATGCCGTATTTCTTGAAGGAGCGGAACTAAACGGGTCCGTTGAAAGCGGAAGTATCATTGCCCGTGCCGTTGGCGACAAAATTTCTTTCCGTTGGCGGTTTTGAAAGCCAAGGTTGCCCAGGGTCTCCTAATGGATTTCTTATCATCAAGCAATGAGATATCGGGACAGTGTGCCAAGAACTATCTGTCACGCAGTTGTATTTTACGTTTTACTCTCTTGCGGCTTCCATCATTGCTTGAATATTGTCCGCAGGAACATTTGGCAGGATCTCCTCGTGGCTGGGAGAAATCACAATGTTTGGTCCAAGGAGCTCTCTGACCCGGTAAACCTCCTCCTTGATTTGCGGAGGGGTGGCGTTGACAAAAAATGTCTGCGCGTCTATACCGCCGACGAAGGCAAGGTGATTCTTGTATTTCGCCAGGCTTGCCGCATCCATTCCTGCGGCTTGTGCTTGTATGGGATGCAGCACGTCGACTCCTGCGTCGATCAAATCAGGAATAATCCTGCTGATGGACCCACAGGAATGGAGCATGATCTTCTTGTTATATTTTTTACCGACAGCAATCAGACGTTTGAACGAAGGCAGTACAAACTTTCTGAAGTTTTCGGGAGATATGAGCAAATCAAGCTGCGAGCCGAAGTCATTGCCAAAGAACATGGTGTCGGCTTTATCTCCCAATCCCGAGAAGAATTTGTCATTTGCAGCCACATAAAAGTCGGTTATTTTTTCCGCGACTGCTTCAACCAGTATGGGATTTTCGTACATGTTTACGAAATAATTTTCCATTCCGAAGAAATCGCACGACAAATGGAAAAAAGGGCTCCACATTCCTGTAAAGACTGCTTTATCCTGATATCTTCCGATTTCTTCATATAAGCCGCTGAAATCGCAAAGGTCAACCTCCGGCCAGGGGTACTTTTCTATATCCTGAAGAGTTTCCGCATTTGCAAAGCATCCGTCCGAACTAAGCCCATGCCGGCCCGAGGTGCCGAAAGCCGGATCAAATGCCGGATTCCCTTGCGGATGACGATAGCAACCGTCTGCCATAAACCACCTGCAATCATCTTTAAGATAAGAAAAAATCGCCTCCCTGGTTTCTTCGATACCCCATTTTTTTGCATAGATCGGTATGGTCTTATCGTTGGGATGCCCTGTCCAGGCTGCACCGGAACCATTGCTCCGGCGGCTGAAGATATCAATCACTTTTTCCCTTGAGCTCATTTTTATTCACCTTTCTTTTATATACTAGGTCTTCTTATCTATGGTAACACCCATTTTTGATTTTTTTAATGACTGAGGACGACATTTTCTTGACGCTAGATGAAATTCGAAAGAGTATCTACGATCTGTCATTAACGCAAAAAACGATAAAGTTTATTTTATAGGGCTCTGTTTGTCAATATTTCTGCTAATTTGGGCATGCTAATTCCATCGGCCTCTTTTCATTGAACAACATCACAATCTCCCTCCTCTTATGTGAGGGTTACCAATTGAAAAAGCTGTCAGTAGTACTACAGCGAAAAGTACCAAAGAGATATTAAATGAAGTTTTCGCTGTAGTATAAGTGGAGGGTAGCAATCCCCAACTGATGTTGTTCAAACGCCACGTTTAAGCGTGGCGCACGAAGTGTAGCGCAGGGCGAATCTATTTCGCCTGCAGCGAGGGGGTATGGGGGCATACCCCCATTGGAAATTGAAAAAATTTGGACCGGTCTGTGGGAGCAACCGGCTGCGGAGGTTTTATGGGGAGTTTCAAAAGATTTTTCAAGGGCTGGAAGGATTATTTGTGGATAGTATTGGGTTCCATAATAACTGCGGCTGCAATCAATATCTTTCTTGTCCCCTATAAGATAGCGCCTGGCGGAGTGACAGGCATAGCAACCGTTATCTATTACCTGAGCGGCGAGAGGTTTCCCGTAGGTGTCACCATGCTTGCTCTGAATATACCGCTTTTTATTTTAGGAATAAGGTTCATCGGCGGAAAGTTTATCATCAGAACCCTTTTCAGTACGGTGTTTCTGTCTGTGGTCATCGATGTATCCGAACCTGTAACTACATATTTTGCGGATTTTTATCTGACAAAGGCAGCAAACTCCGCCACCCCCGATTTATTGCTGTATTCCATCTTCGGAGGCTTTTTCATGGGCCTTGGGCTGGGCTTTGTATTCCGGTCGGGGGCAACGACCGGGGGTACGGACCTGGCGGCAAAAGTGGTCCACCATTTCATTCCCCAGCTTACCATGGGTCAGCTGCTGCTGGTGATAGATTCCGCGGTCATACTGTTTGCGGCAATAGCCTTCAACAGTTTTTTGCTTGCGCTTTACGCCATCTTGTCCCTCTATCTCTCCACAAAAGTAATCGATGCCATACTGGAAGGCGTAAACTTTGCAAAGGCAGTCTATATCATCTCCGAGCAATCGGAGGAAATCGCACAAAAAATAATGACGGATCTGGACAGGGGAGTTACTGCCCTGCGGGGAGTAGGCATGTACACAGGCAAGGATAAAAGCGTCCTGTATTGCGTGCTGCATCGAGGACAGCTGCAGCAGTTGAAGGAATTGGTGGTCAAAATCGATGCCAATGCCTTTATTATCCTGTCCGATGTCAGGGAAGTGCTTGGCGAAGGCTTTTAGGAGCATATAAAATTTTAGCGGAAGTTATATTTTCATCCGTGCTTAACCTGCGGCGGATGAAAGCATGGAGCTGAAATCCTGCCGAGAACGTTAAATTTATATCAAACTTGGTATGGACTTGACAAACCCTATATAGTATACTGGTGTATGAATCAATAAATAAGGAGTGCAACAATGGAAAAGAATAAAATCGACCAGCTAAAAAAGCAAGCAACCTTGATAAGGAAGCATATAATTGATGAGGTATTCAATGCTGCATCAGGCCATCCCGGCGGCTCCCTCTCCTGCACCGACATCCTTACGGTCCTGTATTTCCATGAAATGAGGGTTGATGTAAAGAACCCGAAATGGGAGGACAGGGACAGGTTTGTATTATCAAAAGGACATTGCGCGCCTGCTCTTTATGCCACACTTGCCGAAAAAGGCTTTTTCCCGGTGGAAGAGCTGAACAAATTCAGACACATTGACAGCTACCTGCAGGGGCATCCCAGCTTAAAGGACGTACCGGGTGTGGACATGTCCACAGGTTCCCTTGGACAGGGCATTTCAGCTGCTGTAGGAATGGCTCTGGCAGCCAAGCTGGATAAAAAGGACTATAGGGTTTACGCAATCCTTGGGGACGGCGAAATTCAAGAAGGACAAGTCTGGGAGGCATGTATGGCTGCCGCTCATTACAAGCTGGACAACCTGACGGCATTCCTTGACCACAATGGGCTCCAGATCGACGGAAAGATTACGGACGTTATGTCACCGGAGGTCGTTGAGGACAAGTTCAGGGCTTTCGGCTGGAAAGTCATCAATGCAAACGGACATGACTATATTCAGATAAATGAAGCAATCGAAGAAGCCAAGAAGACCAAAGGCGTACCTGTAATGGTAGTTGCAGATACTACCAAAGGCAAGGGAGTCTCCTTCATGGAGAATGTAGCCGGATGGCATGGCTCTGCTCCCAATAAGGAACAAAGAGACCAGGCCATCGCCGAGTTGGATGCATTTTTAGCAAAATTGGAGGTAAAGTAATATGGGAAACATTGCGACAAGAGAAGCTTATGGAAGTGCACTTGAGGAATTCGGCAGCGACCAGAGGATCGTGGTGCTTGACGCCGACCTTTCCAAATCAACAAAAACCGATACCTTCAAGAAGAAATATCCCGAACGCTTTATCAATATGGGGATTGCCGAAGGAAATATGATGGCGGTTGCAGCAGGCCTGTCCACCTGCGGAAAAGTTGTATTTGCATCGACCTTTGCCGTATTTGCAGCGGAGAGGGCTTGCGAGCAGGTTCGTAATTCTATTTGCTATCCCAAGCTCAACGTTAAAATCGGAGCCACCCATGCCGGTATATCCGTGGGCGAAGACGGCGCCTCCCATCAGGCAGTCGAAGATATTGCCATTATGCGTTCATTGGCCAATATGGTTGTGTTGAGCCCTTCCGATGCAGTAGAAACCCGCCATGCGGTCAAAGCGGCCATCGAGCATGACGGACCGGTGTATTTGAGACTTGGACGCCTGGGCGTACCTGCAATCTATGATGAAAGCAATTTCAGCTTTCAACTGGGCAAGGGCATCACTGTTTCCGACGGAAACGATGTGACAATCATAGCCACAGGACTGATGGTACACACGGCAATTGAAGCAAAACAGCTGCTTGCAGCAGACGGTATCAATGCAAGGATCATCGACATCCACACCATCAAGCCCATTGACAAAGACATCATTGTAAAGGCAGCCAAAGAAACAGGTGCGATTGTTACTGCCGAAGAGCACAATATTATAGGGGGACTTGGAAGTGCAGTGGCTGAAGTGCTGGTACAGAATTACCCCGCACCGGTAAGAATGGTGGGAATGAACGACACCTTCGGCAGATCGGGAAAACCGGCAGCACTGCTGGAGTACTACGGACTGACGGCAAAGAATATAGCGGAAAACGCCAAAGAGGCCATAAAGCTGAAAAAATAATATAAATCTTTGCTATTTTTTATACAGACAGACGAAAGATGGGTTTTTTGAGGAAAATCCATCTTTTTTGCATTTTGACATATTTGATAGATAGTTATAATATAGTTAATAGAGCGACAGTCTACGACAAGCGAATAAAAAAATTTGACTCTTAGTCCCGCTTGTCAGACATATTGCCGGGCTGAACCGTAAAACGGATTATAAAAAGAAGATGGAGGAAAATGATTTTTATGTCACAGAATTATAATGCCTATCCCTTTGGAAGGTGGTTGAAATGGGGAATTGCAGGACTTTTGATATTGATTTTGGTCCTTACGTCAATTTCCTCATATAATGGGTTGGTGTCTGCCGATCAGACTGTACAGCAGCAGTGGAGCCAGGTGGAAAACCAGATGCAGCGGCGTGCGGATGTAATTATCAATCTTGCCAATGTTGTGCAGGAAGCTGAAAAACATGAGGAAAAGGTATTCGGAGCCATTGCGGCGGCAAGGACCAATGCGGAGGCTGCAAAGGCTATTTTAACAGACAGCACGAAAGACATACAGAGCAAACTGGATGCAAACAATACCCTGAATGATGTCATCCGGAGCATCAGCGTTGTTGTGGAAGCTTATCCTGAGCTTAGGTCAAACGAGCAGTTCAGCAATCTGCAGACTGCCATTGAGGGCTCGGAAAACCGTGTAGCTGTGGCCAGAAAAGACTTTATTGGATCCGTACAGGCATATAACCTCAGGGTAAAGAGATTTCCCGGAAATATTTTTGCAGGGTTATCCGGCTTCACTCCGAAAGATTATTATCAAGCAGATGAAGGCGCCCAGCAGGCCCCTGATTTGAATAAATTGTTTAACGAATAGTAAAGGGGGAGCTGAAGTGAAAAAGCTCATTGTTCTTTTGGTTACACTGGCACTTGCTCTGTCCTTTACAGCACTCCCTGCAATGGCAGCCGATAACTATCCCGAGCCTACCCGTGAGTTCTACGTAAATGACTTTGCCAACGTGATGAACCAATATACGGAAAGCAAGATCATCAGCCTGGGGAGGCAGCTTGAGGACAAAACCGGCGCGCAGGTGGTACTGGTTACCATCGATTCTCTCGAAGGACAGGATATCGATGAATACCGTAATGAACTTTTCAGAAAATGGGGAATAGGACAAAAGGGTGAGGACAACGGTATCCTTCTATTGCTTGCCAGAGCAGAACGGAAGCTGGGGATCGAAGTAGGCTATGGCCTGGAGGGGGCCGTACCGGATATAAAAACTGCCGATATAAGAGAGAAGTATATAAAGCCTTATACGGCAGAGCCAAAGAACGATTTTGACAGCGGACTTTACAACGGCTACCTTGCCCTTGTGAATGAAGTTGCCAAGGAATATGGCGTACAGCTTGACGATGTTAACGGAGGCACAAATAAGACTCCCGAGACTGTACAGCCGTACTCAAGCCATCGCTCAAGCTCAGGTTTTACAATTATCCTTGTAATATTGTTTTTAGCAGCGGACGGTATCTTCTTCCGGTTCAGAATCACATCCATGCTTATCCGGATAGCCTTTTTAAGCAGCTTCTTCCGTGGAGGCCGCGGGGGCCGCGGCGGCTGGGGTGGAGGCGGTTTCGGCGGCGGTGGCTGGGGAGGCGGCGGCGGATTTGGCGGCGGCGGTTCTTCCGGCGGAGGCGGCAGCTCCGGAGGCGGAGGCAGCAGCGGCGGAGTTTAGAAAATCAGCATTGACGGATATAAAAGCTGGCACTTATACCTGTAAAAACAACTGAATTATTTAGCATATAATTAAGCGTAATCACCTCCAAGGGGAACCTGGGAGGTTTTTGCTTGTTTTGCGGCTTGTTCCGGAGTAGTGTCCATCGGCCGCTCCACCCGGGTCCCTTAGAACTATATTGGATAACAATTGAACAACATGATATAGAGACAATTATTTCCGCATTTGCTAAAATATCGATACCCCATGAGAAAATTCAAGATGTGGAGATTTTACATGAAAGAATTCAGGATAATTCTTGCCGGCTGCGGCGGAATGGCCAACGAGTGGGCCAGTATGCAATTTTAAGAGAAGACGCCCAAATTGTGGCCTTGATGGATATAAACAGGGCAAATACGGAAAAAACCGTAGAAACTTATAAATTGAAATGTGGAATATATTATGATATAACTGATGCTATAAAGCATGAAAATGCGAATCTTGTTTTTGATGTAACCATACCGGCGAGCCGTAAAAGTATTGTCATACCGGCTTTGGAAGCAGGGTTGGATGTTTTTGGCGAAAAGCCCATGGCCTCTTCCATGGAAGAATCGGAAGAAATGGCGGCTGCTGCCTGGATGGGATGTTTTCAGCCCTGGCGGAGGGCAGAAAGGCCGAAACCGATTGCAGTGACAATAGGAAAAGTATGGACATGGTTTTTGGCGCCATCGAAAGTGCAAGAAAAGGGAAAAAAAGTAAGCATAAAAATTTAAAATCAGGAGGCGTAGTTTATGAAATTAGGTGTATTTGCAGTCTTACTGGCAGGAAAGAGTCTTGAGGATGCCCTGGACTACCTGGCGAAATCCGGAGTACAGGCCGTTGAAATCGGCACAGGGGGATATCCCGGAAATGCCCATGCCAATACGGCGGAATTGCTGGCGGATAGCGGAAAGATCGCTGCTTTCAAGGAGCTGGTCAAGAAATATGACATGGAAATCAGCGCATTAAGCTGCCACGGAAATCCTGTCCACCCCCAAAAGGAAATCGCAGATCAATTTCATAAGGATTTTGAAAACACGGTACTGTTGGCGGAAAAGCTGGGTGTGCAGAGGGTCGTCACATTTTCCGGATGCCCCGGAGACGCACCCGGCGCAACGTATCCCAACTGGGTTACCTGCCCCTGGCCCGACGATTTCCTGAAAATTCTGGAGTATCAGTGGAACGAGGTCTTGATTCCCTACTGGACGAAGACATCGAAATTCTCACGGGAGCACGGCGTAGATAAAATATGCCTTGAAATGCATCCCGGTTTCAGCGTCTACAGCACAGACACCTTATTGAAATTAAGAGAGGCTGTAGGCGATACCATCGGTGCTAATTTTGACCCCAGCCATCTATTCTGGCAGGGGATGGATCCTGTGGCTTCCATCCGCAAGCTTGGCCCGGCAATCTATCATTTCCATGCCAAGGATACGAAAGTGGACGCTTATAACACTGCAGTGACCGGTGTATTGGATACAAAACACTATGGAGATGTGTTGAACCGTTCATGGGTATTCCGCACTGTCGGATATGGCCATGGATATCAAGTCTGGAAGGACATCGTAAGCGCCCTGCGTACCACAGGCTATGACTATGTAATGAGCATTGAGCATGAGGACAGCCTTATGTCGGTGAATGAAGGCCTGCAAAAGGCCATAACCTTCCTGAAGGAAGTTATGACCTTTGAGGACAGAGGCGAAATGTGGTGGGCATAAGGCGCTGGAGTAATTTGAAAATCATTTTATGATAATGCAGTCTGTCATCGCGAAGAGCGATAGCGACGTGGCGATCTGAAAGAAAGGCGGAGGCAAACCCGGATCGCTACGGCCTATTGCCTCGCGATGATGCAGAAATTGATTTTTTTAAAATTCCCAAGCATATTGGAGGTGCTGCATGAAGAAGAGTTTAAATGTGGGGTTGATCGGCTATAAATTCATGGGAAAGGCACACAGCAATGCCTACCAGCGAATCGGCATGTTTTTCAATCCGACAATGAATATTGCAATGAAGGCGCTGTGCGGCAGAGATGAGGCATGGGTCAGGGAATCCGCCGCCAAATTCGGCTGGGAAGGGTATGAAACCTCCTGGGAAAAGCTCTTGAAGCGTGACGACATCGATGTCATTGATATTACAACGCCTAGCAATTTCCATAAGGATATCGCCGTTGCCGCAGCCGCTGCGGGCAAGCATCTTTTCTGCGAAAAGCCCCTGGCTCTGAATTTGAAGGATGCCCGGGAAATGCTTGCCGCTGCCGAGAAAAATGGCATCAAGCACCAGATTGGCTTCAATTACCGTTTTGCTCCGGCCGTCCAGCTTGCGAAAAAATTTATTGACCAGGGCAAGATCGGAAAGATATTCCATTTCCGTGCGCTCTATCTTCAGGATTGGATTATTGATCCTGATTTCCCGCTGGTCTGGCGTCTGGACAAAAAGGTTGCCGGATCAGGCTCCCATGGCGATCTGGGAGCTCACCTTATCGACGTGGCCAGGTACCTGGTCGGCGATTTTGACAAAGTCATAGGGATGAGCAAGACCTTTGTCAAGGACCGCCCCATCGTTGAAAGGATGGCCGGCTTAAGCGGCAAGGCTGGCAAAGATGCCGAAAGAGGCGAAGTGACGGTGGACGATGCTACGCTTTTCCTCACAGAGTTTAAAAACGGCGCTCTTGGCTCCTTTGAGGCTACCCGGTTTGCCTATGGGCACAAAAATGCCATGTCCTTCGAAATCAACGGCAGCAAAGGAAGCCTGAAGTTTGAATTCGAAAGGATGAATGAGCTTCAGTATTTCAATGCCGAGGATCCCGAGGGAGCCCAGGGCTTCAGGACAATTCAGGTCACCGAGTCGGTACACCCTTATTTGGAAGCGTGGTGGCCTGCAGGGCATGTGATAGGGTATGAACACACCTTTGTTCATGAGCTGTATGAATTTGCGGAAGCCATTGCAAAGGACAGCCAGCCTGTCCCGGACTTCAATGACGGCGTTAAATGCTCACAGGTGCTGGAAGCCGTGGACCTGTCCATTGCCGAGAAGCAGTGGATAAGGGTTGAAGACCTGTAAGCTTTTTTGGATGGTTTGGTTTTCCATAGACAATTTTACCGGTATCCCATTGCTAATTATACAGTAGTGCAAAACGCAGCCCTTCATCCGAAGGGCTGCAATATAAAATCTGAATCCATAATATGAGTACTCACAGTATGCGTTCCATCTCGCCCCATCCATTGCATTACCCATATCGCAGACAAATTTTTAACCCTGTTGGGGGAATTGCTTTTTTGGTTGAATTAAAGTACTATAGAAATAGTACCTTTGCTAGAAAACTGCAGAAGTATAAAAAATTTTCCTTGAGGTTATCGATGAAAAATTTTCTTTTTGCAAAACAAAGACGGATATTTAATTATGCCGGCGCTCAGGAAGTAATTCCAATCAAACTGGGCTTTGTAAAAGCTTTTTTAATCAAAGGGGACGGAAGCCTCATCCTTGTGGACACAGGTACTCCGGGGAGTGAACAGAGAATTGTGAATAAGATCAAGCGGTTGGGATTCAATCCCAGCCAGATTTCCTTGATCATAATAACCCATGCGCACAACGACCATACCGGGAGCGTCAAGGCGTTAAAGAAAATAACAGGTGCAAAGGTTGCGGTGCATAAAGATGATGCGGGATTTTTAATTAACGGCGAAAGCGCGGATATAACTCCGACTTCAAAGCTTGGAAGGATTTTCGCTTATTTTATTAAGAATGGAAAAACCAGATTTGACGGTGTTGTGCCCGATATACAGATAGAGAATGAAATGGGCTTGAAGAGTTTTGGGATTAAAGGCAAAGTGATTTCAACGCCCGGACACACTTTGGGGTCGATTTCAATTCTGCTTGACAGCGGAAGATGCATCCTGGCGGATACTCTGATGGCTATAGGAGGCCTCAGCTATTCGTACTTTTCAAATAATGTGGCAATGCTGAAGGAAAGTTTATTGAAAATTATAAATTCAAACGTAAAGGAAGTTTACCTGTCCCACGGCGGAGTTTATAGTATTGATAAGATTAGAAATACCTTTCATCAGTAATTGATATGCAAGAGGACAGATTGGATGTGTTTTCCAGTGTGTCCTCTTGCTATAAAGACACATAAAGCTCCATGCTGCCGAAGGACATTGGCAATACTCAGACCCTATGCAGGATACTAAGCTTCAAGCCTTTCCAGCAGCGGTGAAAGCCGGCCCTGGTAATAGATGTACAGGTTGTGAAGCGGCCGGGTCATAGCCACGTAGAGCAGCTTGATGTCCAGTTCATCCTCGCTGTAGGTATCACTTCCCGCATTGGAGATGAAGACGGCGTCGAACTCCAGTCCCTTGGCCAGATAAGAGGGCACAATGGCTATACCGCTTCTGTAGACCTCTTCTTTGCCGGTAATTATGAAAATATCTTCGATATCCTTTGAGAGCAGTGTATAATAGGCTTTGCATTCGTCCATGGTCTTGCATATCACGGCCATGGACTTAAAATTCCGCTCTTTAAGTTTGCTGATCTTCTCCTTGATGTCTGCGGCGGTCTCCTTCGGACTGTTTTTTTCGATGACCCGGACCGGCTCTCCATGACGGATGACGGGCTTGGCCTTATCCACCTTCCGACTTTTAATATTCTCCAGCACTTTGTTGGAGGCGTCCATGATCTCGATGGTTGTCCTGTAGCTTTGCTCCAGGGTGAGGAAATCGTTGCGCCGGTCGCTGAAAACATTCTCCGTGATATCATTCCAGTCTCTTATGCCTCTGTAGGAGTGGATTCCCTGGTTCAGGTCCCCCAGGATGGTGAAGGAGCTTTCCTTGATGATCCTTTTCAGGACAAATATCTGGAAAGCGCTGAAATCCTGGGCTTCGTCGATAATGATATGCTTGACGGGGATTTTTTCATCCATTCCGTGTATGCAGAATTTTAAGTAAATAATGGGGGCCAGATCTTCGATTTCAATATAGCCTGATTTTAGAATCCTGGCGGTATATTCCTGTACGAATGCGGTCAGTTCCGGGTCAATCCTGCCATTGACTGCGTTCTCGAAGTTTGTCCTGCTGTACATGAGGTCACAATAATATTCAAAGGGACTGAGCTTGGATATCTTGCTGATGTAGTCATTCACAGCCTTTTTCGTATAGGTTTCCAGCTTGCCAAGATGGCTGTCCCTCTCGTCGATAGCTTTGACAATAAGGGCCTGACGCTCTTCACTGTCGGACATGGTTGTTTTTAAGTGCAGGATTAAATTGTCACAATCCTCATGAAGCTGGTTGGTAATAGCAAATTTTTGCTGCTTCAGGCGGGTGTTGAGGTTCTTTTTTATTTCATTGATCCTGCGGGCAATGGGCCACATTTTATATTCGTTGACAAACAGCCGGTTTAATTCGGCATACTTGTAGATTACCTTTGAACCTATTTTAAAGTCCTCTTGAGGAATGAAATTGACTTCTACCGTTTTTATATAGTTTTCCAGGATATCTTTTGACAGCATGGAGGTTTTGAACTCGGAGCACAGTCTTATAAGCCTGTTGCTTTCGGCTTCTTCCGGCGTGGGTTCGGGATTGGCGAAGGCGACCAGCTTCTCATTGGCGTCTCTGATTTTAAACCGCTTTCCGATGAGCTCCTGGGCAAAATCTTCGAAAGTGGTCTGTTTTACCTTTTCCACGCCAAGCTCGGGAAGTACGTCGGAAATATAGTTCAGAAAAAGCCTGTTGGGTGCGATGATCATAAAGTTTTCCGGCACAAAGGTCTTCTCAAAGGTATAGATCAGGTAAGCGATCCGGTGAAGGGCAATGGTGGTCTTACCGCTGCCCGCCGCGCCCTGGACGATCAACGGCTTCCACATGTCCGCCCGGACAATGGCGTTCTGTTCCACCTGGATGGTAGAGACGATTTCCTTCAGCCGGTTGTCGGCGCTGGCGCCCAGATAGGTCTGCAGGAACTCATCGTTGGTGGTGATGTCTATATCAAAGATCTCCTGCAGCATCCCATCATTGATGGAAAACTGTCTTTTCAGCTTCAGTTCGCCGTTTATCCGCCCGTCAGGGCAGGCATAGGAAGCCTCACCGAGCCTGCCTTCATAGTATAGATTGGCAACCGGCGCTCTCCAGTCCACAATAATGATCTGCTGGTCTTCATCCCTTACCAGGGACATCTTGCCGATATATAGCTTTTCAGTCCTTGAAGTATCCTCCGAGAAATCAATTCTGGCAAAGTATGGCTTGCCCCTTGCAGTCAGCAGGTTTTTGAGCTTCACGTCAATACTGCCTTTGAGGGTGGAATTAACGATCATATCAATATAGTTCTGGCTGCTTTCCGCATTAAAATGCTTTCTGACATTTTCCAGATCATTGTCAACACGGTCTTTCTTTTTGACGGTAGAGATCAGAGCCTTTTCCACATATTCCAGTGTGTAATTGCACCTTTCAAGTTCCTGGGCATATGCCGGATGATTTTGTGCAGGCAATATCAAACACCTCCTGTTATTTTTGCGGCAGCAATACTGCAATGAAGATTCCATGAATATGCAAGGTTTTTCTGTGGGTTGCTTCCAAAATCTTCGTTGCAGTAAACAGCATTTTCAAAAGCACGGAATTATATTCTACTGCATCGGCGCAAGAAAATAAAGGCCGGATGAAGAGCAATTGTCCCATTGCCATAGTTTTTTCGGATACCGGCTGCCATCCATCTGTTTTTTTCGCGGAATACCTGGAAATATCTTGACACTCCGGTGTTTTGAAGATATAGTAGAGTTAGAAAATGTGAAAAAGTTAATGGTCAGGAAGTAGGATCAGCGATCGGTTTTATGTAAACCGATTTTTTTATGTCCGTGGACGGAAAAGTCTCTTTATTTAGCACATCCGTAATGATAAAATCATTAAATAAATTTAAAATATTCTATTTTTGATGCAAAGATTATCAAAAGAGGAGGCATTGGTATGAGGTGGGACATTCAGGAAAAAATGCAGAAGATGCTTGTGAATGCCGTTGATGAGAGCAGGGAACGGGGAATCCAGGTTGCGGCATATTACCGTGGAGAGTTGATTGTCGATGCCTGGGCAGGCATCGCTGATAATAAAACCGGCAGACAGGTTGATGGGGCCACCCTGTTTCCTGTTTTTTCAACAACCAAAGGGATCGCGGCAACAATAATTCATCTTCTTGCAGAACGGGGAAAGCTTGACTATGATCAAAAGATTTGCGATTTTTGGCCGGAATTCGGCGTTAACGGCAAAGAAAATGCCACCATTCGAAATGCGCTGAACCATACAATAGGAATTCCTCAAATGCCCGAGGACATAGGCTATGCGGAAATAGCAGATTGGGGCAGGATGTGTGCTGAGGTTGCCCGACTCGCTCCACTGTGGATTCCCGGTGAGCATATGGAGTATCATGCCATAACCTTTAGCTGGATTATCGGAGAGCTTGCACACCGCATAGACGGGCGGCCGTTTTCGCAGATAATGGAAGAAGATATCTGCAAGCCTTTGGGAATAAAGGATATGTATGTGGGGATTCCGGACGAAGTTGAATCGCGGGTGGCAATACTGGAGGAACCCGGGTTTGACCTGTCAAATATCAGTGCTGCCGACTTCCGGAGCATACCGGCCTGGATCTGGCCGCTCCATGAATGGATGAACCGGCCGGATGCGCGGCGGGCATGCATCCCCGCCAGCAATGGCATCATGACGGCAAAAGCGATTGCGCGGCATTATGCCGCTCTGCTTCCGGGTGGGGTGGATGGAATCGAATTACTTCCTCCATCCCGTGTGAAAATTGCTTCCGAACCGCTAAAATTGCCGGATGGAACATTATCCTCAATGAGCATGGGATATTTTACAGGTGCAAAGGATTCCATCATGGGCTCCCGCTCTTCTGTATTCGGGCATGAAGGATACGGCGGTTCCGTCGGTTTTGCAGATCCGGAGCACCATTTTGCCGTAGGGCTGGTAAAGAATCTATCTGTAAAAAATGGCATAGGGTTTGCTGTTATTGATGAACTAAAAAAATTATTAGGTATTCCGAAGGATTAAAGTAAAAAAATTTTTAGTATTGAAATCTGAGTAGTATTCGATTATAATTAAACTTAGTTAACTTACTTAAGCTTTAAAAAGGAAAGTATGAGAATAGACAAATCGGTTATCAATACATTTAATAAACAGAATGTCATCAATATCATCCGGAGCAGCAGCCCCATATTTAAGGCGGAGATATCGCGGATAACAGGCTTGAGCATTCCCACCATCATGAAAATAACCGACGACTTCATCCAGAAAGGTCTGATCCGGGAAACGGGCAAGGGCGAGTCCAGCGGAGGAAAGCCGCCGCAGCTGCTTGAATTTGTCCATGATTCCAGCTATATTATCGGCGTTGATATCGGGACGACAAATATCATTGCCATCCTGATGGACCTTTCTGCCGCAATCCAGTATAAGCATGTGATGCCAACCGGCAGTAAGGATTCGTCTGACGAGGTGATCCAAAGGATTATCTTTTCCATTGACAATGTCATTGCCCATTCGAAAATCGACACCGGAAAAATCCTCGGGATAGGAATCGGCATGCCCGGACTGCTGGACTGTGAGGCGGGGAGGGTTGTATTTTCTCCCGACTTTCAATGGGAGAATGTGGATATTCTCAACCCTTTAAAAGAGAAATACAAAATGACCCTAAAGATGGATAACGTCACACGTGCCATGGCCATGGGAGAGAAGTGGTTCGGCCTGGCAAAGGGGATTGACAATTTTATGTGCATCAACCTGGGCTATGGTATCGGCTCGGCAGCGGTAATCGACGGCGAGCTGTACAACGGCAGTTCCGGCAGCTCCGGCGAGTTTGGACACATAACCCTTGAAAAAAACGGACCCTTGTGCGATTGCGGAAATTACGGGTGTCTTGAGGCCCTTGCATCTGCCAATGCCATCGCGAAAAAAGCAAAGATTTTTGTGGCACGGGGAGAAGAATCACTGATTCTCAAGCTGGCAGGAGGAGATCCGGAGGCCATTGAAGCCAAGACGGTTTTTGATGCGGCGAAGCAGGGGGATGCCCTGGCCCTGGAGATTGTCCACGAGGCTGTGGAATATATGGGGATAGCCATTGCAAGCATAATCAATTTCATGGACCCGGAGCTTATTATTCTGGAGGGCGGGGTGTCAAATGCCGGGGATATGCTGATGGAAGGGCTGCACAAGGTCATTGGACGCCGCCGGATGAAATATGCGGGAAGGAATACCAATATCGTCCTAACCACATTGGGAGCCAATGCCGCTGCAATCGGCGCCGCCTCCTTTATATTGAAAAGACTGATCGAAGCCGGTGGAGACGCCGGAGCCATGTAGTAGTGAAGTGAAAATAATTATTTTAACAATAACTTAACTATATTAATTAAGTATATTTATACGAGGAGGAAACAGACATGTTACAAGCAGTAATGACTTCGCCGGGTGAAATTGAATTCAGAGAGGTACCCGTGCCGGAAATAGGCGAGGAGGAAGTTTTAGTCAAAATCATGAGTATTGGCGTATGCGGTTCGGATATCCACGTGTATCATGGGAAGCATCCTTATACCTCTTACCCGGTAGTGCAGGGGCATGAAGTATCAGGGGAAATATTTAAAGCGGGGAAGCGTGTCACACAATTCAAGCCGGGGGATAAAGTAACCATCCAGCCCCAGGTGACCTGCGGCAAATGCTATTCATGTACCCATGGCAGCTACCATATTTGCGATGATTTGAAGGTTATGGGCTTTCAGACAACGGGGACTGCCTCCGAGTTTTTTGCCGTAGAAGCGGCAAAAGTCATCAAAATTCCTGATAGGCTGGATTTTGACGAAGGCGCAATGATAGAGCCGGTAGCAGTGGCCGTCCATGCGCTGGGCAGAGGCGGAGATGTAAAGGGCAGGAAGGTATTGGTGCTGGGTGCAGGGCCTATAGGGAATCTGGTGGCGCAGGCCGCCAAAGGGCTGGGTGCCGAAGCGGTCATGATATCCGATGTCAGCGGTTACCGTCTGGCATTGGCTAAGGACTGCGGAATCGATTTTACGGTGGATGCAAAACAGCAGGACCTGGGAAAGGCCCTGATTGAAAATTTTGGCCCGGATAAAGCCGATCTGATCCTTGAATGTGTCGGCATCAATGCTACCACAAGCCAGGCGGTGGAGTATGCCCGCAAAGGCACCGATATTGTCATCGTAGGAGTTTTTGGGGAAAAGGCGTCGGTCGATATGGGACTTGTCCAGGACAGGGAGCTGAGGCTTATCGGCACCCTGATGTACCAGGAAAAGGATTATTATAAAGCCATTGAACTGATCGAAGGGCGGAAGATCAATTTGAAGCCCTTGATATCCAACCATTTTCCCTTCAAGGAATATTTAAATGCCTATCAATTCATCGAAAAGCAGAAGGACCAGGTAATGAAGGTCATAATTGACATACAGGAGGCCAACAGGGCATGAAAGCTTTCAGCTACTGCCAACCGACGGAAATCATCTTCGGAAGAGGAAGAGTCATGGAAATCGGGCAAGCTGCCGCCAAGTTCGGAAAGAACTGTCTGCTGGTGACAGTGCCTGAGTTTGAGGCGGTTGCCCCCCTGTATAAAAGGGTAAAGGAATCTTTAAAAGAGGCTGGATTGAATGTAGCTCATTTTGACGGAGTCATTCCCAACCCTACGACGGATGTGGTAACAGCAGGGGCCAATATGGCAAAAGCCGCTAAGGCTGATGTAATCATCGGTCTGGGAGGAGGCTCCAGTATGGACACCGCGAAGGCAATTGCCGTGGAAGCCTCCCATGATGGAACTGCTTGGGATTACCTGTTCTTCAAGAAAGAGCCTACAAAGAAGACGCTGCCTATCATCGCAGTGACAACCACTTCCGGTACGGGATCACAGACAACCCCCTGCGCGGTAATGACAAAAACCGATGAGCAGGATAAATCCGCCATATGGCATCCCAATATTTTTGCAAAGGTTGCCATTGTCGACCCTGAGCTGATGCTGACACTGCCTCCTGCCATAACGGCTATGACAGGCTTCGACGCGTTTTGCCACAACTTTGAAGCATACATAGCCAACGGGACAAATCCCTATGTGGAGGTTCTGGCATTGGAAGGCATCAAGCTGCTTGCCAGATATCTTCCGGAGGCGGTAAAGGACGGAAGATATCTGGAAGCCAGAGATGCCCTGGCCTGGGCGGATACCCTGGGAGGATTGAGTATCGCATCCGCAGGGGTCACGCTTCCCCACGGCCTGGGAATGCAGATAAGCGGGCACTGTCCCCAGGTTGCCCATGGCCAGTCACTGGCGGTGACCTACCCTGAATTCACCCGGTATACCTATAAATTTGCCGAAGAAAAATTTGCTGCCGTGGGGCGGATTTTCAATCCTGCGCTGAAAGATGCTTCCGATGCGGACGCTGCCTTGAAATGCTGTGAAGAGATCGACGGACTTCTCAAGGAGATCGGCCTATGGATCAGCTTTGAGAGCCTGGGCGTAACCAGGGAGGACATCCGGAAAATAGCCCATGACGGACAGGTGCTGCCGGATTACAAAAATAATCCGAGACTGGCAACCATTGAAGAAATGAATGAGCTGCTGGAGAAATGCTATATAAGAGCGTAAATTAATTATCCAGGTAAGTATTATTGAAAAAAAGCGAGATTTTCCGCAGCGCCTCTCAATGCCCATGCAGCATACCTGAGTATGAAAAAATGTAGCGGCGATCATTGATCGCCATTCCGATCACTTTTTCATACTAATGACATTTGAGCAATATTTCCCTTTGGACATGCAGGCGGAATCAAAGATTTTCGGAAGATATGAGAATGAGTGGCTAGATCGAAATTATTTCTGACAAAATGCATGAATAGCCATTCCGAAGGAATAAAGTTTAGAAGCAGGGGTGGCGTGCTCCATAGAATAATTACTCAAATGCCACAGGGGCATTCTTGTCGGTGGAGGTCCTCACCACCAGGCTTGTTTTCAGTATGACCTGCTTATTCTTCAGCGAGGGCTTTTCAAGCCTGGAAAGAATCATTTTGACCGCCTCGCTGCCCATTTGTCCGTAAGGAAGGGAAATGGTGGAGAGGGAGGGCTCATACATGGCTGAAAGCGGGATATTGTCAAAGCCTATTACGGCAATGTCTTCGGGAATCCTGATCTTTCTTTGCAGAAAATATTTGATGCACCCGATGGCCAGAATATCATTTTCCGCAACAATTGCACCGGGCATGGACAGGAGCATTGCCAGCTTCCTTGCCGAATGGTAGCCGGATTGAAGGCTATAGCTGTCATTATGGACAAGCTCTACCTGTATTTCGTGCCCTGCATCCTTGATTGCGCGGGTAAAGCCATTGAGCTTTTCTTTCGAGATTTTATCCTTTTCCGGACCACCGATATACGCAATCCTTTGATAGCCCTTTTCCACCAGGTGCCGGGTGGCGTCATAGATGCCTTCAAATACGTCGGCGGCCACAGAATTGAATCTTGTATTGCTTATATCCCAGCCCAACAGCACAATAGGTGTGCTTTCCTCCATTGCTTCCAGCAATTGTCCGAGAGTTTCATCCTCATCAAGAAAGCACAGGATCAGCCCGTCTGCACGATAGATGGAAGATTCGGTCAAATAAGCCCGTAGGGTATCCGGATTATCTTCGGTTGTATACAAGATGGAGGTATACCCTTTTTGGAGCGCAGACACCCGGATGGCATTATAGACCTCGGCATAGAAGGGATTTGATATATCGGGCACAACTACTGCCAGAGTATTTGTTTTTCCCGTACGCATGCTTCTTGCCAGAGGGCTTGGCTTATATTGCAGCGTGTTTATAGCGGCTTCAACGCGTTTTCGCGTATCGTCCTTCAGGCTGTCCGGGTTATTCAGATATTTTGACACCGTTCCGGTAGAAACCGCGGCAAGCTTTGCCACATCCTTTATTACTGCCATTTTTCCCTCCGCTTGATTACTCTGCTTCGACTATTATATGATAAGCTGCATTTTTAGTAAATCAATATTTTCAGTAATTGTGCTATTCAGCAGCTAACAGCCGGAAATAAATAAAGAAGTAATAAAATGAATCGATTTATTTATTGCATATTTTATAAACATGCTGATATAATGAAAATAAGACGTAATATATTTTTTAATAAAAAATGAATCGATTCACATTGCGAGGAGGGAATTACCAATGCCGATTGTTTCAATGAAGAAGATCCTGAAAGATGCCAAAGAAGGAGGGTATGCCGTAGGCTGCTACAATGCCATTGATATGGAAATGGTCCGGGGTGTCCTGGAAGCGGCGGAAGAAGAACGGTCTCCGGTCATTTTATGCCATGCGGAGGTCCATTTTAAATTCATGCCGCTGGAAAAGATTGCACCTGTGCTGGTCACGGAAGCCGCCCGTTCAAAGGTTCCCGTGGCAATCCTGCTGGATCATGGGAAGAGCTTCGACGCAGTGGTCAAGGCAATGCAGCTTGGCTTCAATGCGGTAATGTATGATGGTTCAAGCCTTGGATATGAAGAAAATATTCAAAACACAAAAGAGATCGTAAAGATCGCCGGAGCTATGGAGGCGGCTGTAGAAGCAGAGCTTGGCCATGTGACCAGGCCGAAGAGCGGAGGTGCCGAAGGAGACGAAGATGATTCCATTATCGATGACACCTCGCTTTATACAGATCCGGCCCAGGCATTGGAATTTGTAGACAGGACAGGCGTCGACGCCCTTGCGGTTGCCTTTGGAACAGCCCATGGGCTCTATCTGAAAACACCAAAGCTTGACCTGGCCCGGTTGAAAAAGATAAATGACACCGTGGGTCTGCCGTTGGTAATGCACGGTGGTTCCGGGCTTTCCGCGGAGGATTTCAGGGACTCCATCCGCAACGGCATCACCAAGATCAACTATTATACCGGGCTAGCCGCCAATGCGGCGGCAAAAATGAAGGAAGAGCTTTTAAAGGCCGAAGGGAACTCATTTTACCATAACCTCATGATGGCTGCCATGGATTCTTTCCGTGAGGAAGTACGCACTACCATAAGATTATTCGGAAGTAACGGAAAAGCATAAAAATATAAGGAAAAGGGGTCGGATGGAATGAAGAAAATGACATTTGCATTGTATTTCGGGAACCGGGGGTTCTTTCCGGAATCGCTGATTTCCCAGGCAAGGAAGGAACTGGAGGGGGCTCTGGATGCACTGGGATACGCTTCTCTGCTGATGGATGAGGATGCTACCCGCTACGGTGCAGTTGAGACTGTGGAAGAGGGAAGGAAATACGCTGCCTTTTTAAAAGCCCATAGCGGCGAATTTGACGGAGTGATTCTGTCGCTGCCCAATTTCGGTGATGAAACCGGAGCCATTGCCGCTCTGGAGGACTGTGGAGTCCCCATCCTGATACAGGCTTATCCCGACGAGATCGGCAAAATGGATTTTCAACAAAGGCGGGATGCCTTTTGCGGGAAATTCTCCATCATGGACGTATTTTACCAGTACAAACTGCCCTTTACCATTTTCAAGCCCCATACGGTACACCCGTGCAGTGCTGCATTCGAACAGCAGCTCCATTGGTTTGCCGCTATCTGCAGGATTGTCAAAAATATGCGCCGTTTCACGGTAGGCGCTGTCGGCGCCAGGACTACGGCTTTTAAAACAGTGCGCTTCGACGAGCTGACCCTGCAGAAATATGGGATAACCACCGAGGCCCTGGACCTATCGGAGCTTTTCATGAGGGTCAGGGATATAAAAACCGGGACAGACCGCTATCTGCAGAAAGAGGAAAGGCTCAGCAGCTATACAAACTGGACCGGAGTTCCCGGAGAAAAACTGCAAATGCTGACCAGACTCAGCATGGCCCTGGACGATGTCATCGACGAATATAAGCTGGACTGTCTGGCGTTAAGGTGCTGGATCGAGATTGAGAAGGAGCTTGGCGTATCTCCTTGTGTCCTTCTGAGCGAGCTGAACGACAGAGGAATTGTTGCGGCCTGCGAACTGGATGTCTGTAATGCGGTCCCGATGAGAGCGTTGTCTCTCGCCTCGGAAATGCCTGCCACCTGTCTGGACTGGAACAACAACTATGGCGATGAAATGAACAAGTGCATACTCTTCCACTGCGGTCCCGTGCCTCAGAGTCTGATGGAGGCCAAAGGCACGATAATAGAGCATAGGATGTTTGCAAAAAGCCTGGGATCGGGCTGTGGATGGGGTTGTAATGTGGGAAGGATCGCAGCATCGCCCATGACCTATTCCAGTTCCAAGACAGAGAACGGCAGGCTGGTCTTTTATACCGGAGAAGGGCGCTTTACGGGAGAACCCATAGAAGACGGCTTTTTCGGCTGTGCAGGAGTGGCTGAAATCCCAGACTTGCAGGATAAGCTTCAGATATATGGAAGGCAAGGCTTCCGGCACCATCTGGGACTAACCTTCGGCCATGTTGAAGTCCCCGTAAGGGAAGCTTTCACCACCTATCTCGGGTACGACCTGATTTAGGAGTACTGCAAATATTCCTTCCTGTTTTTCTGAAAATGTAGCGGCGATCACTGATCGCCATTCAAGGGCCTTCCAGGGCGGGCGACCAGTGGTCGCCCCTACAATGGACTCCTTTTTATACCAATGATACAAGGCTTGAGTTTCGGAAATAGCAGGAATCAAAATGAGGAGGTGACGGTATGGCCCTCATCGGGTTGGATGTTGGGACCACAGGCTGCAAATCCACCGTATTTGATATGGACGGGCGGATTTGTTCCTATGCGTATAGCGAATATAATGTGATAAACCTGGGCTCGGGTATGTTTGAACTGGATCCCGAAGGGATATGGGAAGCTGTAAAGCATGTTATCCATACCTCGGTTAAAGAATACAAAGGGGATGCAATTACGGCATTATGCATTTCTTCCTTTGGGGAGTCGGCTGTTCCTGTGGATGTCAAAGGCAGGGTGCTTCACAACAGCTTGCTGAATACCGACGTAAGAGGCAGCCTGCAGTGCGAAAAAATGGTTTCCAGACTGGGGCTGCAAAAGATCATGGAATTATCGGGCGTACATGCCCATCCGATTTACACCCTGAATAAAATTATGTGGTTTAAGGAAAACCTGCCCGAGATTTATAAAAACACCTGGAAATTCATGCTGTTTGAGGACTTTATCCTTTACAGGCTCGGATTCGAAGCGGTCATTGACTACTCACTGGCGGCCAGGACGATGGCCTTCAATGTACTGAAAAAAGACTGGGCCGATCCCATGCTTGAGGCCGCGGAGCTGGACAGAAATATATTTTCTGCGGTTAAAGCTTCAGGGACGGTCATCGGAGAGGTCCATCCGAAGGTTGCACAGGAATTGGGGCTTGCCGGACGTGTGGAGCTGGTGACAGGGGGCCATGACCAAGTCTGCGCCGCAGCCGGGGCAGGGATTGTTAAAGCCGGAAAGGCGGTAAACGGCATCGGTACGGTTGAGTGCATCACACCGGCTTTTGATACTGTCATGCTCAACCGGTACATGCTAGACAACCATTATGCCTGTGTGCCTCATGTGGTCGACGGAATGTATGTCACATATGCCTTTAACTTTACTGGAGGCTCCCTATTGAAATGGTATAGGGACAATTTTGCTGCAGCTGAAGTCCTGGAGGCTCGCAAGCTAGGCGTTAGTGTTTACTCTCTCATGGACAGCGGAGCTGCAAAGGAGCCCACGGATATTCTTATTCTGCCTCATTTCGCCGGAGCAGGAACCCCGTATATGGATACGGCTTCATGCGGAGCGATCCTCGGACTGAAATTTGACACAACACGGGGGCAGATGTATAGAGCCATGCTTGAAGGAGTTACCTATGAGATGATGCTCAATATGGAATGCCTGAGGGGTGCCGGAGTGAATATCGATGAAATCAGAGCGGTAGGAGGAGGCTCCAGGTCGGACCTCTGGATGCAGATAAAAGCCGATATGCTGGGGATCAAGGTTGTCACGCTGGATGTGGATGAGGCAGGGACCTTGGGGACTGCCATCCTTGCAGGCGCCGCCACCGGAGTGTACAAATCCGTGGAAGATGCGGCAAACCGGCTCGTCAGGGTAAAAAAGGAATATTATCCCGACGAGAAGAACCATGAATTCTATCGGGAGCGTTTTGAGAAATACAAGAAGATTTATGGCAGGGTAAAAGAAATTGTATAGGATTAGGGATTCATCAGGACTCGTAAGCTAAAGCAGGGGCGGAAAGCTTTCAGCTTCCTACCCCTGCTTTATATCGATGGCAGACTTTGAATACCTGCCTGAGCCTTAAATCGTTATATAGTCTATAGAGAAGCCGCCGTTGGTCTGTCCCCAGCTGGGGTCAATCCGAAGCTGCTTGAGGGTTCCGGTCCAGCCTGCAACGCCGGACATGTCGATGAGGTATTCTGTGTAATCGGAATTGGGAAGTATTTTCACCGTGGTCATTTTAACCCCGTTCCATGCCGGATCGCTGTCGGTGATGAAAAACAGCTGCAAATCCGTACAAGGGGTACCGTTCTGCATTCTTATGCGGATTTGCTGATGGTCGGAAACGGCTATTCCCAGATTATCGGGAGAGTAGAAATAGGGATCCCCTCCTGTGACCGAACCTTCAAGGTAGCCTCCGGCATGCCAGCCAAAACCGTCGATTTGGTTTCCGGCTGTCCACCCTTCGGCTGCCGTAGTAAATTCCCACTCCTTCGCAATGCTGTTCACATAGATATTATCAAATACTGCCGATTCCGATCCGCTTTCTCTCATGCCCACACTGCCGCTGCTGAAGGTTGTATCCAGCAGGATGCTGACCAGGATACCGTTCACATAGGTCTTGACTCTGGGGCCGGTGGTAAGGATGGTAATATGGTTCCACTGGTTGATTTTAATCGAAGGGACCGAGAGCGTCGCAAGAGTACTAAAGCTTCCTCCAACCTTCTTCATAGGCTTCAGCTGGGAATTTGCGGCATCGAGCTGCCACATATAGTAGTTATTGCTGTCCTGGCTCCGGAATACCAAGCCTGCACTGCCTGCCGTCACTTTTACATCCGCTTCCATAAGGAAGTCGCCAAAAGCGGCGCCTGAACTCCGCATGTTTTCATTGTTGGTTATATTCAGCTGGGCATTGGTGATTGACGCATTTGCAGTGTTTACCCAGCCGCTTAAGTCTCCCTTGAACTCCTCGTGCTTTAATTCCGACGGCACGGAATTAACCCATACAAAAGCGTTGTCAAAGGTAGCTGATTCTGTGCCGTATTGTCTGAAGCCGACCTTACCCCAGCTGAAGGTGCTGTCGGTGGTTGTATCTATCAGCGTGCCCTGTATGTACGTTTTTATGGTGCTGCCATAAGCCTCGATGGTGACGTTGTAAGTATTGTCGCAGGACCATGGCGAAATATGGACCGGGGCCTTTATCTGTACCCAGTTTCCGTTTACGCGCTTCATGGGCACAAGATAGCTGGAGTCGGTAAACTGCCACATATAGTAATTATTCAGGTCCTGACTTCTGAATACCACTCCGGCGCTGCTCTGGTTCAGTTTTAAGCTTACGCTGTAGCTATAGTCTGTCCAATTGCTTCCCCCGGCTATGCTGCGCATATTTTCGTTATTGGTTATTGTCAGATTTTGACCGCTTGTTGATGTGTTCTCCGTGCCTGTCCACTTGCTCAAGCTGCCGCTGAAGTCCTCGGCAAGCATATTCCGGGATGAAGTCTCCAGTCTGACATTGGAGACGGTATAGTGTTCCGCTGGGAAAGTATTGCTTTTGGAGCCTTCATGATTGAGGGCGAAAACACCTGCAGGCCTTATATCAATGCAATTCCGGACTTCAATTTTATGTGTTTCATTGTAGTAGAGGTTGATAAAGGAAACATCATGGCTTGACGTACGTCTCGCACCGTTATTGACAGAGATGCAATCCTCTATGACAATTCCCTGCTGGTCATTGAAAGTGGGTTCATTATGGTCCATTATGAGAAAGGCCGGTCCTTCATTATCGTGGAGATAGCAGCCGGATACCTTGCAGTTTATATTGTTTGCTTCAAAATCTACTGCAATTGCATCGAAGGGATAGATATCGCTGTTTTGCGTATAGCCGATTTCCGTATTTTTAATCTGGCAGTTGCTGCTGTCTTCAAGCATTATAGCCGCTGTGCCTGTAAATGCGCCTGTGGTGGCCATATACAGGAAGCTGGAGTTCTGTATGATAGAATTGGTGCAGCTCATGAAGAAAACGCCGTTAATATAGATATTGTCAACTTTGACGCCGTCGACATTGATATTATCGCCCCACGTCTGGAAAGGTGTGTCGCAGTGGGAAATGGTGCAGTTCTTTATGGTAACGTTGTTTGCATACTTGAAAAGGATGGGCTGGGAAGCATAAAACTGGCATTCGTCATATTCAACGTTTACCATGGCGCCCGGTGCATAGACCTGGGCTCCGGTAATATTACTGAAGCTGCAGTTCTCCACCCACAAACCGCTTGCAGGGGAATACGGCGTATTATATTTCGTACCGTGGATGGAATTTGGATTTGGATTATTGCACAGGATGCCCTGTTTTGCGTCACGGATGTCCAGATTCAGAAATTTCCAGCCGCCGGTGAAGGTGTCGGGCTCAAAATATACGGTGGCGAACTTTGAGCCTGCCCTGAACTGGGGCTTGTTACCCGTGCCATAGGCGTCAACCGTGATCCATTGCCCCAGGGAATAGTTCCCGTTTCCTTTCGGATACCAGCATTCATCGGACCAGATATCTCCCCTTTTGAATAAAATGGAGTCTCCCGGAGCAAATTTGATTGTATTGAGCTTTGCAACGGTTTTCCACGGGGTTGCCGGGCTGGTGCCGTTGTTATTGTCGTTCCCGCCGGATTGGCTTATGTAGTAGGTTGTATTGCCGGGGCTCAGTACGGGAGCTGTGACAGGATCCCTTAACAGGCGTATATAGTTTATGGAGAATGTTCCGTAAGCTCCACCCGTGGCCTCCCCTCCGGCCTCAGGCCCGATTTTCAGCTGTTTGAGCGTTCCTGCCCAGCCGGAGATGATGGACATGTTGACGGTCACCTCGGTATAATCGGATGCACCGGCAGGGAGTGCAAACTCGCGGTGCTTCGTCTCATTCCAGGTCGGGTCGCCGGTAGTGGTAAAATATATCTGGCCTACCTGGCTGCCGGCTGTATTTTTGATTAAAAACTGAATTCTTTTGACACCTGTAAGGTCGATATTCAGGTTATCTGCGGAGAGGAGCTGAGGGAGCTTTCCTGTGATGTTTCCGTTAAGAAAGCCGCCGGATGCCGTAAGATTGGTTATGTGATTCACAGGCGTCCACCCTTCCAGGTTGCCGTCGGTGTTGAAGCTCCAATTTTTTACGGCGACCCAGTCATCATTTGCATAAACCCCAAGAGTTGAGAGTGCAATTACAATGAGGATGGTACAAAGCGCCGCAAAATGCTTCATTGAAATCCTTTTAGCCGTTTTCCCCTTTGACATTTTTTTTGCCTCCTTTAATTCATTTGTGAAGGTATTATATCTTAGTGCGGGACAGGAATATATAGCAAGGTTTTTACCTGACTATCTTTTATTTACTTGTTTGGAATGGCCAAAAGCGTTGCATGACCGCGAAAAGCCCATGGCTTCACGTGTTTGTCTATATTTGTCTAAAAAACGGGTTTCTTGACAGATAGGGCCTTCGAATATACACTATAAAGTTGGAGGGGCTATCAGACCCAGGACGCCGTCCTATAGACAACACCGTATTTCAGGGGGTGCGTAATGCGGATAGACTGGCTTAAATGGAAAAATACGATTTTCGGAAGATTGCTCCTGGTGTATATGGTTGTGATCATCCCGATTTATATCTCAGGTACGGTGATCTATTCCTGGGGGATTCAGACCGTGAGCAATGAAATCGGCGATTCCATGAGGTCCCAGGTAAGGTATACGCTGAATGAGCTGGAAGCCGAAATCGAAAGAATGAAATCACTTTTGATCGACTGCCTGGGCGACGATGATTTAAGCAAGCTGGTGGTCAACGGGAATGTAATGGATGATTTTGAAAAGTCCCAATTGATCCTGCGGTTGAAAAAGAGGCTCTTATCCATAAAAAACAGCAGCCCCCACATTAAGGATGTGACGGCATACATCCTTCCCATGGAAAAGAGCATATCGGCCATTGATGGAAATACTGAACTGGAGGTTGCTCTGTCCAAAAAAATTACTGCGGTGACTTCAAAAGAAGTTACCAAGCTTTTTGAAGCGGACCAGCATTTTTATTTATGCGTACAGCCCCTTTATCTCAGCTTTTATGATAATGGCATCCCGTCCTACTTTCTGGTAATAGAGCTGTCAAAGACAGACTTGAAGGGGATACTGGAGCAGTTCAACAATTATGACGGAAGCGGTTCCATTATTTTCAACGACAGAAGGGAAGTCATCATTTCCAGCGGCAGCCAGACCTCAGCGCAAAAATGGGCGGCTGCGGCAAGCAAGAATGCCAGCACCCTGAAATCCGGTATGCGCATCCGTGAAGGCGACGAGAAATACCTGGTTGTTCAGGAGACTTCGGCAAAACTGGGGATGACCTGCCTCAAATATGTGCCGGAAAAGGAAATCTTCAAAACAATAGACCGCTACAAGGTTGTCTTTTATATTTTTTCTTTGATCTCTTTGGGTGTCATCGTCCTATTCCTGCTGTCGACGTATAAAATGATTCACAAGCCGCTGCTTAAACTGGTGAACGCATTTCTCAAGGTGGAAGACGGCAACCTGGGCGTCCGTATCCAGTACCGGATCAATAATGAGTTCAAGTTCCTGTATGAACGCTTCAACATGATGCTTGAAAATCTGGGCTCCCTCTTTGATCAAGTCTACAAGCAGAAGCTTCTTGCGCAGAAAGCGGAGCTGAAGCAGCTGCAGTCCCAGATTAATCCGCATTTCCTGTATAACAGCTTCTATTTGCTGCACCACATGATCAAGCTGGAGGATTATGAAAACTGCCTGACCTTTTCGGGACAGTTGGGAGACTATTTCAAATACATTACCCGCAGTGCCGCAGAAGAGGTAAGGCTGGAAAAGGAAGTGGAGCACGCCCGCAGCTATGCCGAAATTCAAAAGCACCGGTTTTCCAACAGGGTATCCCTGGACTTCGGGGATTTGCCGGAAGACATGGGAAGTGTCATCGTGCCCCGGTTGATCCTGCAGCCGCTGATTGAAAATGCCTTTGAACACGGAATGAAGGACAAGGTATCGGGAGGCCTAATCCGCATCGCCTTTGAAAAAACTGCGGAAGGCATGAATATTGTGGTGGAGGATAACGGCCTCATTCATGAAGGGACGGATATGGAAAATATAGCCCAATCCCTTGAAAATACGGATGAGCATATGGAAACCACGGCAATTATCAATATCCATAAGCGCATCAAATTGAAATTCGGCAGCGGCAGCGGGATCGCCGTATCCCGCAGTGAGCTGGGCGGGCTGAAAACCGTTATCAGGATTATTGTTTCGGAGGGGAACTAAATGTACAGGCTGTTGATCGTCGATGACGAACCGCACGTAGCGGACTGGCTGTTTCAGCTTTTTACCGAGACAGGCTTCCCGGAGCTGGATATTTACAAGGTATATAATGCCTACGACGCTATGGATATGCTGGGGAGGGCAAAAATCGACATTTTGCTGACCGATATCAACATGCCCGGTATGAATGGCATACAGCTGATGGAAAAGGTGCGCAAATACTGGCCGGAATGCCGGATTATCTTCCTGACGGGCTATAATGATTTTGACTATGCCTATCAGGCAATTGAGAATGACGTAGACGGATATGTACTGAAAAACGAAGATGACAGCAGGATCATAAAGGCTGTAGAGAAAGCAAAGAAGGTGCTGGATGAAAGTCTCCAAAACCAGGAGCTTATCACCCGGGCCACGGAGCAGCTTCGTATAGCCCTGCCCCTGCAGCAGAAGGATTTCTTATCGAGGCTCATGAAAGGAGCCGGGATAGCCGCCGAAGACAGAAGGCTCCAGTTCGGCGAACTCGATATACCGTTGGATTCGGACTCTCCGGTCATCCTGCTGCTGGGGAGGATTGACGACCTGATATGCAATGAGTCTTATACCGGGAGACAGAAGGTGATATGCCTGACACAGGTCATCTCCGACAGATATCTGGCGGCAAATGTGAGGAACGTTCAGGTACTGCTGGAGGATGATACGCTTGTGTGGATCGTTCAGCCAATGGATACGGCCTCTCCCGGAAGTCTGGACAGCGCGGCGATTTTCGTCAAGGAAACCATGGAAACCGTTCAGAATGCATGCTTGCAGACTGTGGGCCATGTGATTTCGTTTATTGCCGGAATGGAACCGTGCAGTTGGGAAAATGCTTATGAGCGTCTGCAAAGCCTGAAGAAGTATCTGAGCTCCGCCGCCGGTAAGGGAAAGGGTCTGCTGATCACGGACAAAAGCTTCGAAGGCTTGCTTGAAAACGGGGTTATAGAGCATGACCCCGAAGTTTTGAAATCCCTGGAAAATTTTAAAAAGGCAAGCTTTTTGAAAATATACCTGGAGCGGGGGATGCGGGAGGAATTCCTCCAAAGCCTGCAGGATATCACGGCGTGCCTGAAAGAGGTCAAAAGCATGAATTACGGGCCTGCACAGGAGATCTACTTTTCCATTGCCGTCATGCTGCTTTCCTATATCAATGCCGCAAGACTCACGGAAAAAATAGCATTTAAGCTTGGCCTCAACGGCTTAATGGACTTGAATGCCCACGAAAGCTGGAATGACGCCACTGCCTATTTATCCGCCATGGCCGCAGCGATCTTTCAGATCAAGGAAAGCGAGCAGGGGAAGGCGGATTATGACATCATCCACCGCCTTGAACAGTATATTGAAAAGCATCTCCACGAGGATATATCCCTTGTCAGGCTGGCCGGATATGTCTATCTCAACCCATCCTATCTTTCACGTTTCTTCAAACAGGTCACGGGTAAGAATTTATCAGAATATATCGTGGAATTGAAGGTGTCAAAGGCCATGGAGTTTCTTGAAGATGACAGGCTAAAGATCAGCGAGATCTCCTCAAGGCTGGGCTTTGAATCCCCCAACTATTTCGCCAGATTTTTTAAAAAAGCATCGGGCAGGACGCCCCAGGACTACCGGGACTTCATTTTAACAGGTAAACAAAAGATAGATAGGTAAAAACCTTGCTATATATTTTGAATTCCGGCCGGTATATAATAACCCCGAAAGGTCTTGAACGCGTTCTTTCCGTGAGCTCCGGAAAGCATCAGGCCCGGGAAACGGTTAAGCAGCCGCAGTAAAAGGCCGTCGGTTTTTGAGATCCATGGTGATCAGATCTGTTGCGCTCAAGTCGAAGCATAAATTTGCAGGAGGAATTGAAGATGAAAGTATTGTTGAAAAAGGCTTCAGCTATTTTGCTGGCACTAAGTATCGTTATTGCACTGGCCGCCTGTGGAGGCTCAAAGGTTGAAAACACATCCGCACCTGCTGTTGACGGCACGGCTCCGGCAACCACCGCTGCCGCAACGGAAGAGGTAAAATCCGATCCCTTCAAAATGGACCAGGTTGTTACCATGACAGTATCCAAAGGCGTATCGGACGACCATTCCTACCCGGAGGGCGACGACCCGCAGAATAATCCGGTTTACAAGAACTTCGAAAACAATGTGGGCATCAAATTTGTCAATGCATTTACCACCTCGGGAGATTATTATACTCCGGGGAATGCCTACTACCAGAAACTTAAGCTTGCAATCGCCGGCAATGACATACCGGACATGGTTGTATGTGATATCAATACCATGGACATATTGATAAAAAATGATATGGTCATGGACTTAAAACCTGCCTATGAGAAGTTTGCCACCGATAATTTAAAGAAGGTGGTGGGCTTCAGGGATAATATCGCCTTTACTCCTGTGACCAATGGGGAGAAAATTTATGCCATGCCTGTCACCGGTGACGGTTTCAACGGTGTATCACTGATGTATCTCCGGCAGGATTGGCTTGATAAGCTGAAGCTGCAGGCTCCCAAGACCATGGAGGAGATGTTTGAGCTTGCAAAGACTTTTGCCGCCCAGGACCCTGACGGCAATAGCAAGGCGGATACCCTGGGACTTTATATGGATAAGGATCTTATCCATCAGACTACCCTCCAGGGCATAATGAATGCCTATGGAGTTTACCCCCAGCAATATATAAGCGGAGCTGACGGCAAACTGACATACGGCAGCCTTGACCCGAAGGCAAAGGATGCTTTGACCAAGCTGAACGAATTATTCACAGCAGGAGCTGTCGACAAGGAATTTGCCATCAAGGACAGGGTGAAGGCAGTCGAAAAGGTTGCCGAAGGCAAGATCGGCATTTATGTAGGCGAGTTCTGGTCTCCCATCTGGCCTCTGGCGGACGGACACAAGAACAATCCGCAATCCGACTGGGTAGCCTACCCCATGCCGGGTTCCACTGGCAGCGAATTTGTTCCATACTCCCCTCTGCCAGTCAGTTATTATGTAGCGCTGAAAAAGGGCTATCAATACCCAGAAGCAATTATTAAAGCCTTCAACAACCAGGCGCAGTCCTTCTATGAAAACGACAGTGCCTACAACAAGGAATGGGACAGACTGACCATGCAGGATGAGAAGTACAAGGCGATCAGCGCCCAATTGAATAACTGGGCTCCCTTCTATATCGATTCACCTACCAAGAACTACGACTGTGCACAGCATGTGAAACAGGCCCTGGATAAAGACAACCCCAATCCGGACGCGTGCATCAATGCATACGAAAAAGATGTGCTGGCAAAGTGCCAGACCGATACGGAGGACAACTGGGGGACCAGGAAAATTTTCCTGGAAGCGGAATTGGCCTTTGACAATTACAAGAATTACAAAACCACGGCATATCTGGGGGGACCTACCGATTCCCAGGTGAAGCTGGCGGAAACCTTGAATAAATTTGAAACGGAAGAGTTCACCAAAATGATTATCAAGGGCGACATCGACAAGGAATTCGACTTCTTTGTGAAGAAGTGGTATGAGCTTGGCGGACAAAAGATACTGGATGAAATGGCGGCGGCCAGGTAAAAGGATACAGGCATACCACGGCGTCCGGTAAAAAGGACGCCGTGGCCACCTGAAGCACTTTTACTGCCTGCACCGGGAGCCGGATTTCTCAGAAAAACAGGACGGAGTTCTAAAATGACTGCGAAAATAAAAACCTTCAATAAAAGCTTCAGATCCACATGGCAGCTGCATATGCTGGTGCTGCCGGGATTTATTCTGCTGGTGGTATTCGGGTACATTCCGCTGATGGGTATAACCCTCGCCTTTAAAGAATTCTCACCGGTCAAGGGGATATGGGGCTCCAACTGGACCGGATTGGAAAACTTCAAGTACATGCTGTCCCTGCCCGACACCTTTACGGCAATTAAAAATACCTTCATTATTTCAATCCTGAAGATCGTGCTGTCTTTCCCCGTTCCAATCGTATTCGCGCTTTTGCTTAATGAAGTGGGCAGCAAGCTTTGCAAGAAACTGGTCCAGACCTCGGTATACCTTCCCTATTTTGTCTCATGGGTACTGCTGGCGGGTATAATGATCGACATGTTTTCATCAGACGGAGGCCTGGTCAACCAGATTATCGGGGTATTCGGCGTCAAACCCTTATACTTTCTGGGGGATAACCGGCTTTTTATCTGGGTCATCATCTTCAGTGACATCTGGAAGACCTTTGGGTATTTATCTGTAATATATCTTGCGGCACTTACGAATATCGACCCAGGACTATATGAGGCTTCCTATATGGATGGGGCAAACCGGTGGCAGCAGACCTGGCATATCACCATCCCGGGCATCCTGCCGGTCATCGTATTGATGAGCTGCCTGTCCCTGGGGAATATAATGAACGCAAACTTTGATCAGATATTTAATCTGTATAACCCCATGGTATATCAATCTTCAGACATTATTGACACGCTGGTGTACAGAATTACCTTTTTAAATTTCGATTACAGCCTGGGCACGGCTTTAGGCCTCTTTAAGGGAGTGGTCAGCTTTATCATGCTGGTGGCGGGATACAGGCTGGCCTACAGGACGACGGGGTATAAAATATTCTAGCACAGTAGTTAAGTTGGCAAGAGTACTATTAATGGACGGTCGGAAGTCCACAGACGAATTCAGGAGAAGGCTTCTATGGTTAAAAACAAAATTGGTACAGAGTTCAGTTACTTTCGGATAGTAAATTTTTTCATTCTCGGGCTGGCGGCTTTTTCATGCCTGATGCCTGTCATCCACATCCTGGCGGTTTCCCTCAGCAGCAGCTCCGCCAGCGCGGCAAACCTTGTAAGGTTCTGGCCGGTGGAGTTCACCCTTAAATCCTACGAACTGCTGCTGCAAAGGGATGATTTTTTCCTCTCATTTTATGTCAGTGTAAAAAGAGCCGTACTTGGCACCGGAATCAATGTACTTACCTCCGTCATCATGGCGTATCCCCTGTCAAAAACCGCCAAGGTCTTTCCAGGAAGGCGCGTTTATATTTCCGCCATGGCCTTCCTGATGGTTTTTAACGGAGGTATTGTACCGTTATATATCGTTGTAAGGGATCTGAAACTTATCGACACGATCTGGGCGTTGGTATTGCCCTCCGGTGTGCAGATATTTAATGTGATACTTATGCTGAACTTCTTTAAGGAACTGCCCCAGGAGATAGAAGAGTCGGCTTTTGTGGACGGAGCGTCCTATATCCGGGTACTGGCAAGCATTATTATCCCCATGTCGGTGACGGTAATTGCCACCATCACCCTTTTCAGCTTCGTATTCCACTGGAATTCCTGGTTTGACGGCCTCATCTATAACAACAACAGCCGGAACTATCCGCTCCAGACATACATGAACGGGATCGTTACGGGAAAGGACATCAAGTCCCTTGACCAGGCACAAATATACTCAGAAATCTCTTCGCGGACCTTAAGAAGCGCACAGATCTTTATCTCCATGCTGCCGGTCCTGCTGATCTATCCTTTCCTGCAGAAATATTTTATCAAGGGGATCATTGTCGGGTCGGTAAAGGGGTAGTGTTATGTAACATCTAAATGCTGTCATTGGTATGAAAAGGAGTCTAGTGTAGGGGCGACCACTGGTCGCCCACCCTGAAAGGACTTGGATGGCGATCAGTGATCGCCGCTACATTTTTCATATTCAGGTGTGCCACTCTGTGGCATGGCATTCTGAGCGCAGCGGAGAATCCTTATAAGCCGGATCCTTCGCTAGCGCTTAGGATGACATTGAAAAATGTTTATTAAAGCTTTAAAGATGACAGAGTACTAGTTTTATTTTTGCACCCATACGGGAGGAAGCATTATGGGAGAAATAGAAGGCAGATTAAACAGGCTTAAGCAAAAGACATCGGGATACTGGGCTGAAAGGATCCTCTCACAGTTTGAGTATGCTGCGGAGCTGTCCAGAGTAAAAGCAGGCAAGTATGACAGCCTGATATGCAAGGCCCTCGCCTACCTTGAGGACTATTACGCCAAGGAAGGCGTATTGACGAAGTCCGCTGTTCAGGCAGCAGAAGATATGCTTCATGAGCTTTCAGGAGATGCAAAAAGCTATCATATTATCTGTGCCGCCCACGCCCACATAGACATGAACTGGATGTGGGGCCTTGCTGAAACAGTGGCTATCACCATCGACACCTTCAGGACCATGCTTGATATGATGAAGGAGTATCCCGATTTTACATTTTCTCAGTCACAGGCTTCCGTTTACAGGATCGTTGAAGAATATGACCTGGAGATGCTTAAGGAGATCAAGGCCAGGATTAAAGAGGGACGGTGGGAGGTCACAGCCTCTACCTGGGTTGAGACGGATAAAAATATGCCCAACGGCGAAAGCCTGACAAGGCATATCCTTTATACAAAGGAATACCTTTCCGGGCTTCTGGAAATAGCGCCCGATTCCTTAAATCTGGACTTCGAGCCGGATACCTTCGGACACAGCCTGAATGTCCCCGAGATACTCACCCGCGGCGGGATAAAGTATTATTACCACTGCAGAGGCTATGACGGACATAATATCTACCGGTGGAGATCGCCTTCAGGCAGCACGATTCTGGTTTACAGGGAGCGGGACTGGTACAATGCCGATATAAGGCCCGATATAGCCCGTTCTGTGCCGGAATTCTGCTCCTCCAATGGTATAAACACAATATTGAAGGTCTATGGCGTAGGAGACCATGGAGGCGGCCCCACAAGAAGGGATATCGAGAAAATCATGGATATGTCCGGCTGGCCCGTATTTCCCTCCATAAGGTTCGGGACATTCCGGGAATATTTCAGGCTCCTCGAGGGTCAGGCCGACCAACTGCCCGTGGTTGAAGGCGAGCTGAACTTTATTTTCCGCGGCTGTTATACCACGCAGACCAGGATAAAGCTGTCAAACAGAATCGGAGAGGCCAGACTCAACGAAGCGGAAGCTTTCGGCGCAATGGCATCGGTCTTTGCCGGAACGGCATATCCCGGCGAGGCCTTGAAGGATGCATGGAAAAAGGTTCTGTTCAGCCATTTTCACGACATTCTACCCGGTTCGGGGATGACCGATACCAGGGAATATACCCTGGGACAGTTCCAACAGGTGCAGTCCGCCGCGAACATGGGAATCAGCAAGGCACTCAGAAGTATCGCCGGACAAATTGATACGGCTTCGCTTATCGCGATGGAGCAGGACTGCAGGGATACGGTATCCGAAGGGGCCGGTGCCGGCTATGCCGTCGATGATTATGGTATTCCGCAGACAGAAAGGGGTAAGGGCAGAAACCGGATATTCCATTTTTTCAACCCATCGGCACATGACCGTACGGAGACTGTTGAAGTCACTGTCTGGGACTGGCCCGGCGACAAATCAAGGATCCGTTTCACCGATGCGGTATTGAATGAAGTGAAACACCAATTGCTAGAGCCCAATGTTTTCCATCCTACGGAAAGTTACTGGGGACACACCAATTTCCGTCTTGCCGTAGATGTAAGCGTGCCAGCCTGCGGCTACAGCACATACCTCCTTGGGGAAGCAAGCCGTAGCGCACCGGGATACGGTCCCGTCCCGGACAATTGGTATCTGGAAAGGCCGGAGAGCTATGTAATGGAAAATGCGTTGATAAAGGTTGCCTTTGATCCTTCGGATGCGACCATAAGCTCTTTTTTTGACAAGAGGACAGGAAAGGAACTGGTTGACGCTTCACGGAAGTCCGGCGTTTTCAGACTTGTTGACGAAGATGACGCAAAAGGAATGACCGCATGGATCATCGGAAGGTACATGAACATAACCAACCTGACCCGGGATGTAAAGATCCGCGCTATGCACCTGAACAAGGACAATATCAAGCAGTGGCTGTCTTTTGAGACAGGCTTCGGAGCTTCTTGCCTGAAAGTCACCGTTTCCCTGGACCACAACAGTTGTGCCCTGGATTATACGGTGATATGCGATTGGCTTGAAATCGGCCGGAAGGGCAAGTCGGTGCCTCAGTTGAATTTTTATATACCCTTTGCCTATAACTCCACAGAATATAAATATGATATTCCTTATGGCACAATCATCAGGGAAGCGGCTGATGCCGATGTGCCGGCAAACAGCTGGGCGCTTGCAATGCCCGGACAAAAAGGCGGCAGCGCCATTATGGCGGTTACCGGGACAAAGTATGGCTTTAGAGGGTTTAACAATTCCATTTCGCTGACATTGATCCGAAGCTCCTATGACCCTGACCCGTATCCCGAATTGGGCGTGCATAAATTCAAGTTCAGAGTATGTGCAGTAATGGAACCGGAGGACAATGCATCCGTCCTTCAGGCTGCCTATGATTATAACCACCCCATCTATTCTATTCCCAACGCAAGGCATGAAGGCACCCTGCCTTACAAAAAGAGCTTCATGTCGCTTGAGAAGGGCACTGCCATACTATCGGCCGTCAAGATGCCGGAAGCGGCAAACAATGCCCGCAGGCTCATAATGAGGGCGTATGAAACAAGCGGCATGAAAACCAGGACAGTGGTACGCTTTGCAGAAAAGATTGAAAAAGGCTATTTTATGGATTTCAATGAAAATCCCCTTCCGCCGGATTTGCGGATGGAAATCGACGGGTGCGGAATTGCTTTTGAAATGGGGCCATGGCAGGTCTCTACTGTGTGTATTGAATTCAAGGGATAGTTTTTTAAGAAGGTCATTGAGGAGGTCATTATGGAAAGAGTTGCTTTCAGAATTCGGCTGAGGCCGGGAATGCAGGATGAGTATAAAAAAAGACATGACAACCTCTGGCCTGAAATGACGGAGGTTCTGAACGAGGCCGGAATACACAATTATACCATATGGAATGTGGAAAATGATTTGTTTGGCTACTACGAGACCAGTGACAGCGCATATTCCAACAGTGTGCTGGCAAACAGTGCTGTGGTTGACCGGTGGAACAGGTACATGGAAGCTGTCATTGTCTTCGACATAGATTCAAAAACAGGAACACTGCCTGAGATGAAGCTTGTATTTTACCATAAATAGCCGAGTAATGGAGGAAGGGTATGACACACAGGGAAAGAGTAAGACTTGCATTGAAGCATAAAGAGCCGGACTTCCTGCCCATTGATCTGGGAGGGACCGAGCAGACCTCCATATGCAGGAGGTCATATATGGAGTTGATGGATTACCTGGGATTTAAGCTTGACACAGGAGTACAGATACAGAATATCGTTCAGCAGCTGCCGGTTTTGGACCGGAGGCTGCTTGAATGGGTGGGAGCCTGTGCCAGACCGCTTCTTCCCAACGTGCCCTCCTGCTGGAAGCTGGAGGTCAAGGAGGAAGGGGACTATTGGACCTTTGTGGATGAGTGGGGAGCAAAGCTCTTTGGCCCAAAAGACGGGTACTATTTTGACTACAGGGAATTTCAGATGAAGGATTCCACATGGGAGGCTTTCCGTGCAATGAAATGGCCGGACCCCACGGATGAAGGCAGAGTAAAAGGATTGAAGGACAAGGCCAGGGAAATGTATAAAAACACGGAATATGCCCTGGTAGGTACATCGCTGTTTGGCGGGGGAATATTTGAGCATCCGGCAAGGTACCACGGAATGGAGGATTTCCTCATGCTTTGCGCCTGTGACACGGGGCTGGCGGACGCCATGATGGAAAAGGTGCTGGAGCTTTACCTGGAAGCCACCTCCAGGTATCTGAAGGAGGTCGGTGAGTATATCCAGGTTTTTGCCTATTGGGATGATATTACTACCCAGAGCGGTTCGATGATCAGTCCGGAGTTTTACAGGAAGTATGTAAAACCCAAACAGAGAAGGCTTATTGACCTGATTAAAAGCAGGACGGATGCAAAAGTGTACCTTCACTGCTGCGGTGCATGCCGCGATTATATCGGGGATTTCATTGAGATCGGTATCGATATATTAAATCCGGTTCAGGTGTCTGCCGATGGAATGGACGATACGAAAATGCTGAAGCGGGAATTCGGCAAGGATATGGTTTTTTGGGGCGGCGGAATCAATTCGCAGCATACATTGCCCCTGGGAACTCCCGGCCAGGTGAGGGAAGAGGTCAAGCGGAGAATCGACGACCTGGCTCCGGGCGGAGGCTTTATTTTCAATACAAGCCATAACATTCAGAATTTTGTGCCGCCGCAAAATATTGTTGCAATGTACGAAACCGTAAAGGAGTACGGCAAATACAGATAGAAGTCCCGGAGGTGTGAACGGCATGAAATTTATTAACAATCCTATTTTACGCGGGTTTAATCCTGATCCCTCCATACTCCGTGTAAATGACGACTATTATATCGCTACCTCTACTTTTGAATGGTTTCCGGGCGTACAGATACACCATTCCAGGGATTTGATCCATTATAAGCTGATAGCGCATCCTTTAAACCGGATTTCACAGCTTGATATGAGAGGAAACCCCAATTCGGGGGGCGTATGGGCTCCATGCCTTTCCTACAGCGACGGCCTGTTTTATCTGGTCTATACCGATGTCAAAGCCTATGAAGGGATTTTTAAAGATACCTGTAATTATCTTGTTACGGCAAAGGACATACGGGGGGAGTGGTCGGAGCCTGTTTTTCTCAACAGCAGCGGCTTTGACCCTTCCCTTTTCCATGATGACGACGGGAGAAAGTGGCTGGCCGGAATGACCTGGGATCATCGGAAGGGGCGGAATCCTTTTGGCGGTATCCTCCTCCAGGAATATTCCGAGGAAAAGAAAGAGCTTGTAGGATGCCCTGTGAATATTTTTAATGGAACCGGTCTGGGGTTGACCGAAGGGCCCCATATCTTCAAAAGGAATGGCTATTATTATCTCGTGACTGCCGAAGGCGGCACGGAATTTTCACATGCCGTGACAATGGCCAGGTCCAAATCGCTGTCAGGCCCTTATGAAGTTGATCCAGAGAACCCTGTTTTGACTTCCAAGGATGATTTCACTCTTGAACTGAAAAGCTCCGGACATGCGGATATCGTCCAGACGCAGAACGGAGATTGGTATATGGTGCATCTTTGCAGGAGACCCCTGCCTTCGAAAGGAAGAAGCGTCCTTGGAAGAGAGACTTCCATCCAGAAAATGCAATGGACCCAGGACAACTGGCTAAGGCTTGAAGCAGGCGGCAACAAACCTCAGATGCGAGTGCCTGCGCCTGGGCTACCCGAATATTTTCATGAAGAAGAGCCCGCCAGAGACGATTTTGATTCGGAAACAATCAATATCCATTTTCAAACGCTCAGGGTACCGTTGTCAGAGGACTCATTTTCACTCAGGGAAAGACCGGGATATCTGCGATTAAAGGGAAGAGAGTCACTGATCTCATTACACAACCAGAGCATGGTAGCAAGGCGTCAGCAGGCTTTTTGCTATACTGCGTCAACCTGCGTGGAATTTGAACCGGACACTTTCAAGCAGATGGCCGGATTACTATGTTTCTATGATACGAATAACTTTTATTATCTTTATATTTCAAAAGACGATGAATCGGGTAAGAGCATCGGCATTCTTAAGTGTGACAACGGAAGCTTTGAATATCCCTTGGACTCAGGAGCTTCTATCGCAGGCATTCATAGAGTTTATCTGAGGGTTGAAGTAAATTATGAGCGGCTTCAATTTTTTTACTCCGTAGATGAAAGAAAATGGGATAAGCTTGGGCCGATTTTCGACGCCAGCATTTTGTCGGACGAATACTGCGGAGGCAGCGGGCAGATTCACTTTACGGGAGCCTTTGTCGGGATCTGCTGCCAGGACCTGTCCGGAGGGAGAAAACCAGCGGACTTCGACTGGTTTGAATACCAGGAAGAACCGGAAAACCTTCAGCCATTGCCGAAAGATGCATAATATTTGTAAGCCGACCCAATATAACCCAAAGGTGTTTAGAAAACATGTTTGGGAATAGTAACCTGCATACAGGTACCTTTATTGTATTCACTTTCGATAGAAAGACCAAAGTCTGCTCCAAAAATGAGTTTTATGCGTTCATCAACATTTTTTAGTCCATAACCGGCGGTAGGTTTTGCAAGTAAATTATCCAGAAGCTGAGGGGCGATACCGGGTCCATTGTCGCAAATGCGGAATTTAATGATGTCTTCATAGACGTTTGCGGAAATTTCCAGTAAGCCTCTGCCTTCAGCTTTACGATTAATGCCATGCTTAACCGCATTTTCTACTATAGGCTGGAGAATCAGATTGATCATTCCATAAGCATATACTTCATCGTCAATACTGTAGATAACATCAAAGCGATGACTGCTTGTTGTTAATACAATGTCCAGGTAGGATTTCATATTTTCCACTTCATCCCGTACGGATATAATATTATCTCCTCTATTCAAAGCGGTACGATAAAACCTGGTCAGACTTGTAACCATGCGGCTGATCTCTTGATCCTGGCTTTTCAGCGCTTTCCAATTGATAAAGGAGAGGGTATTATATAAAAAATGGGGTGTGATCTGAGATTTCAAAGCTTTGAGCTCGGCTTCCTTTTGAGCGATTTTATTTATATATACTTCATTGATCAGCCCGTTTATACGGTGCAGCATATTGCCGAAACGATTGGTAAGCTCGCCGATTTCATCCTTGGATTTACTCTGCACATGAAGTTCAAGCTCCCCGCCTTCGGCACGTTTCATCCAGCTGTTGAGCATATAGATTCTTTTTATCATTGATCTGGCAAATACTGCAATAATAAAGATCAGGAAAAGGACACAAACACCTGCCACAATCAAGGTAGCTCTGAAAATGCTTCCGGAATTTTGTACGATCGTCTTATTGGGCACAAGACAATATAGCAGCCATTCGGTTTTTGGGATTTTCGTTTTAATTAGCAGCATGGAAGTGCCATCAATTTCTGTATTGCCTTCCGGACTTTTTAGAATATCGGAGAGGAGTGCTTCTGTTTTTGTATCCATGTTTTGGTTGGAATATATGGGTTTTCCCATGGAATCCACCAGGAAAACCCATTGCTCTTTCGTTGAGTCCGGCATGGTTTCAAAGAGATTGAGATTATTGATACGGATATAGAGAATATTTTCCTCGCCAACCTTTATCGAAGAATTGTTTAAATTGCTGGATGAAATAATCTCAGGAAACCGTCCAGCCAGGAATAATTGGTTGTTTTCATGATACCACGCAATGCCTTTTGTTTCTTTCAGTGATTTATACCAGCTTTTATCCGCAATGCGTTCGATTTTATTGATATATTCACCGTACTCAGGCAGGTTGCTTTTTGTATAAATGGTAAGCTGCTGGGTAGTTTTATTCAGGTTTAAAAGCATGTTCAAATAAGGATTAAGGAAATTATTCAAGTCGATATAGAGATTGTTCAGATCAATATATTGGTTGGAGAGGATACGCTGGATGGTATTATTGTATAATATCAACCTCGCCATCGTTTCATAATGGTCCATATTGGACTGAATGCTTTCCGAATAGACATCAACATTTCGTTGAAAGCTTTTTTCAGCTTGTTCGTTCAAGAAGCTTTTCGATTGATAATAGGAATAGGTTCCTAAAAAAAGAATGGGAATAATGCTTATAACCAGATAGGAAAGGATTAACTTCTGCCGAAACCGCAAATTATCTACAAAGTGGCGTATCCAGGTAATCATATGCGTCTTCCTTCTCTAACCTGTGTAGGTGTTTTACCATAATAGTTCTTAAATAGCGTGCAGAAATAAGGAAAATTCGAATATCCGACATCGCTGCTGATTTCGATGATTTTGCGGTTAGTCTCCTTTAGCAGTTGATTTGCTTTTTCCAGCCGATGGATTGTTAAATACTTAATGATACTGACACCGGTCTGCTTGGAGAATAGATGGCTTAAATAACTCGGCGTTAAATACACGCGTTCTGCAATGAATTCTACGGATAAATCGGTTTGGTATTCCCGCTCTATTATTTGAATGACATCTTCGATAACCTTCGTCATTGAGGCTGTGTGGGAAGCAGGCTCAATAAGTGACGCATATTCTTCAAAAATCCCAGTCATCACTTGGCGCAAATCCTTCAGCAAGGTTGTTTTATAAATGGTTTCCAGGCTATTTTGAAAAAATGCCAAATCTTTTTTCTGCATTTTATTGAAAATAAAACGTACGATTTCAGAACTTATATATTTTACGTATAGAGCGGAAAAGCGATTGTTATTCTTTAGATTATCAAACAATTGTTCAAAGCGGTCATGCACAATCCCGATTTCCTTTTGTTCAAGGTGACTCGAAATATCTGCAATGATTCGGTCGAGATATTCCGAGGTGTCATAATCCTGCGAGGGCGCATTGGTGAAAAGTATGGTACCTTCTTCAAAAAAGAATCTACTCTCTAAAATCGTCTCTATTCTCTGATACTCGCTTCGCATCTTTTCCGTATCATAGAACAAGTCGCTGAAAACAATATAAATCTCAATATTAAAGCTCTCCTTGAACCATTGAAGCAAATTTTTCCCTAATTGTGTGAAGTACTCGATAGAATCTTCTGTTTGCACGGCGATCAATACCAAATTTTGATATTCGTTCAGGTTAATAATAGAACAATTGCCATTAACCAAATCACTTAAGTTTCTTTCAAAATCTGCGTCCAAAGAGTCAAAGAAACGCTTTCTCGTATCCAGCATCATGATTCGGTAACAATGCTCTCCTTCGATATATTGGGTAGACAGGATGCCATTCAACTGCTCGAAGGTGTGACGAAAATCATTTACGGTCAATAATTCCGAAGCACTGTTTAATAAATCGGACAGGATCCGATGCTTCTCCCATTGGATTCCTTTGCGATAGACTTCTTTCAAATGAATCTGCTGTTCCAGGTCCTTCTGTTCATCCTTGCACATTTGAATCACACCGGATAAGACCCTTAAAAAATCGTGGACCTCCACAGGTTTAAGAATATACTGTACGGCTTTAAGATCAATTGCCTTTTGGGCATATTCAAACTCGCCATAGGCGCTGAAAAAGATAATTTTGGCGGGTAATTGCAGTTCTCTTACATGGGTGGCCAGTTGAAGCCCATCCATTTCTCCCATTCTTATATCCGTAAAAAGAATGTCAACCGGGTGGTTTTTTAGATAATCAAGCGCTGCTTCCCCGCTCTCAGCCTCAATAACTTCCAGGTCAAGGCTGTATTTATCGATCAGGAATTTGACTCCATCCCGTTCGAATCTTTCATCATCGGCTATAAGTATTTTAAACATGTAAAGCACCTCGACTTAAAAGTACAATAATAGTGTGAAAGGATTTATTTTACTATTTTTTAAAGTATTCAAATTTATTATGCTGCTAAAGCGAAATTATACCATCTTTCCTTGAGCTTCTCAAGTCATATCCGGTGGAAATTTTTAGTACTTAAGACGCCATAGTTCTGGGTTTTGAATAACATCGTAAAAAAGTGAAGCTTTTCAAAGATATATGAAGATTACAGTGCCAAATGGGTGTGCTAAAATTATTTTGAAAGGGAATCCTACACAATAAACCGCTAGAGAGAAGGGGGAGTATGTTCGGAACTGCATCCACAGATGCGCATCCTGTAAAACGGACCAGGGCAAGTGAACGCTTCAGGCAATTTAAAAAATATCGCGTATTACTTCTTTTCCTTGTTCCGGGATTTATCTTTTTATTGATTTTTAATTATATTCCGATGTATGGTTTGATTATAGCATTTAAGGAGTACAAAATAAAGCTGGGTATTTTGGGGAGTCCCTGGGCGGGACTGAAATATTTCAACAAAGTATTTTTAGACCCCCACTTCTATGTTGTATTAAAGAATACATTAATTATCAGCTTTTACAAACTGCTCTTCGGCTTTCCGGTCCCTGTAATTTTTGCTATTCTGCTGAATGAGATAGGGAATGTAAAGTTCAAAAAATGGGTTCAGACCATTTCCTATATGCCATACTTTATGTCATGGATTATACTGTCGGGTATCTTTATTTTATTTTTTTCAGTGGAAGGTCCGGTAAATGCCATTGTGAAAGCCTTTGGGAATATGCCGGTCATCTTTATGGCAGACGATCGCTATTTTCGTATGATTCTTGTGATCACAGCGATTTTCCAAAGCTTTGGATGGAATTCTGTCATATATATGGCTGCAATATCCGGTATTGATCCTCAGATGCAGGAAGCGGCATATATGGATGGCGCAGGGCGTTTCAGGAGAATCATCCATACGACGGTTCCCACGCTGGTACCGGTAATGTCCATCATGCTGATTTTATCCATGGGTACGATTCTTGATGCCGGGTTTGACCAAATCTTCAATATGTATAATGCGCAGGTTTATAATGTAGCGGATATCATTGATACTTATGTTTATAGAATCGGGTTAATCAATGCGAATTACAGCTACTCAGCTGCAGTGGGGCTGTTTAAATCAGTTGTAGCACTCATACTTGTACTCAGTGTGAATCGGGTTGTTAAAAAAATCGGAGGTAATGACCACGCATTATGGTAAAGCCGGAGGAGAGTAAGGAATGATTTATCATAAAACACTATCGGAAAAAGTCATAGATGTCATAATCTATGGGGGCATGATAATTCTAATGCTGGCAACCCTATACCCCTTCTGGAGTCAGGCCGTAATTTCTTTGGAAGATGGAGCTTCTGCATATACAACAGGTTTTGTGCTCTTTCCGCACAAGATATCCTTGGGAGCGTACAAACTTGCTATTCAATATTCGCTTCTTTGGACCGGGTATTTGAACACGATTATACGAACGGTAGCAGGTGTGGCCTTGATTATTGTTTTTACAGCGCTGACAGCCTACCCGCTGTCTAAAAAAGAATTGCCGTTTAATCGGGCTTTTACCGGAATTTTATTATTTACTATGCTATTTAGCGGCGGACTGATTCCAAATTATTTACTGATTCGAAATTTAGGTTTGATTAATTCTATAGGGTCTCTTGTGCTGCCGGGTATGATCAGTGCTTACAATGTGTTGATTATGCGTAATTTTTTCAAATCCGTGCCGGATAGCCTGGAAGAAGCTGCGAGAATAGATGGCGCCGGATATGTCCGGATCTTTGTAAGTATCGTCCTTCCGCTTTCTGTACCTGTACTTGCGACAATAGCCTTATGGGTTGGAGTCGGACACTGGAATGCCTGGTTTGATTGTCTGATTTATATCAATGACAGTAAAAAGCAGGTGTTGCAGGTAATTTTGAGAAAGATCATCATTGATACCACATCCAGCGATGTTAGTGCTATGATGTTGAAAATGAACAATCGTACCGATTATACGGGAAGACAGTTGCAATCTGCCGTTATCATGCTTTCAATTGTCCCCATGGTTGCGGTTTACCCCTTTTTGCAAAAATATTTTGTCAAAGGGATTATGATTGGTGCTATTAAAGGCTAAGTGCCTTTACATAGATAATAGGTAAAAAAGGAGGAGTTTTTATGAGGAAAAGTATCAAATTGGTTTCAATGTTGCTCATCATTGCCATGTTGAGTGTAATGGCGGCAGCATGCGGTGCTGCAGGCGGTGAAAAGACAGCACAGACAAGCGGGGTGAATAACTCAGCAAATCCAGACACAAACACAACATCAGCTTCAGGGGAAAAAATGACTCTGCTTGTATGGGATTTCGACGGAGAAAAAGTAAATCCTGACGGGTATGCAATGAATGCCATTCGAGAGAGGCTTGGAGTGGATTTAAGCATAATCGAATGCACCAATGATCCCGCTGCCATCAAAGAAAAGCTGCTGCTTCAAATATCGTCGGGAGATATCCCTGATTGGTGGAAAGAAATTCCGTTCGATGATTGCAATAAATTTGCAGATCAGGGTGTAGCCGCAGAAATACCGCTTGATATGCTTCAAAAATATGCTCCCAACTATTTGAAATGGATGGAAAAAAACCTGGGACCCGACCCCATGCATTATGTTCGGAATGCTGATGGCAAAATCTACAATTTGCCTGTGCTCTGGACGCTCGCTTCTACATCGGAAGTATTTGGCTTCCGTAAAGATTGGCTTACCAAGGTTGGGATTGCCAAAACGCCTGAAACCATTGATGAGATGGAAGCGGCATTGACAAAATTCCGGAATGGAGACCCCGACGGCAATGGTAAGAAGGATACATATGGCATAACCGGCATATCGGCAGCCATTACAAACATATTCTCGCCGGTTTTCGGTGCATATGGCGTTTATCCGGGCGCAACCATTGACGTAAACGGAAAGGCTGTGCGCGGCGAAGTAGAGCCCGGCACCAGAGATGCCCTTGCAACGCTGAATAAATGGTATAAAAGCGAGTTGATTGATCCGGAATTCTTTATAAATAAACAAAATAACGTGGATGACAAGGTGATTTCAAGTAAAGTAGGCGCCGTACAAAGATCCTGGTGGGAGTTTATTCAACCGGAAGCATTCTTCTCCGGCATGTATTACTCCAAGCTGCGTGAAAAAATACCTGATGCGGACTGGGCATTAAGCAGCGGACCAAAGGGGCCGGGCGGCAGCTTTGGAATTACTCAAGGGAATCCTATGTTAGGTACGGGTATACAATTTGGCATACAGTTGGAAAAAGATCCTGAAAAGATGGCAAAATACCTGGAAATGTTTGATTTGACTTGCTTTGATCTAGAGCTCTATACGAAAATACATTATGGAGAAGAGGGTAAGACTTATAAGAAGGGGGACGACGGTACCTATTCATTCCTGCCTCCATATGACAAAGAAGAGGAGCGCGTTAAATTTGGAATCGGACCCTGGTACCATGCACCAGCCAGCTTTAATGATTATGATTTCCAGGCGCCTTTCATGACTCGCGGCGATTTGATGCCGGTAAAGGAAGCAGCTGCAAGTCTGGGAACAGGGAAATATGATTTCATGGCGCCGTTCACAAAACCGGTATATACCGAATATAAAGACGCACTGGATCAATTGACCATTAAAAACTTTATTGAATTTATTACAGGAAAACGACCTCTTAGTGAGTTCGACAGCTTTGTTGCCGAGTGGAAAAAAGCAGGCGGCGATAAAGTATTGGAAGAGGCTCAGGCCAAATTAGATCAATTGAATAAATAATGAAACAGCAGTAAGGGGCGGATTTGGAACGGTTAGCATATTCGGAGATATATTTCGGTATTGCCCGTTTCAAATCCGCACTTGTTCTATAGAGCTGGTTCGGGTTCAAAAAGGAGATGACGAATAGGCTATGAATTGTGGGGATAACCGGGAATTGACATCACGGGTAGAAATTACAGGCATGTTACAAAAGAAGGGCATTTTAAAAGCAAATATATCTGCCCCTTGGTTTAAGGAGGATGTAAGGGACGCGCTTTCGTACAAATGGTTCAGCTCGGATGAGAAAGAGGGATGCTATGAACAGGTAATCGGAGCTTATCAAGATATGCTTCCGTTGGCTGCTTCTTCGGTAGGGAAATATTACAAGTGCCAGGCTGCTGTTATCGGTTTGAATGAGGATGTTTTGCAGACAATGGAGGGTGATGCGGTAGGCCCGATTATGGATATAAATGAAAATCCAAATACCTATTGGCTTGCAAAGGGGAAATACGGTATTTCACACCATTTCCTGGCGGAATTCATAAACCGTGTAGCAACGGATCCAAGTGAGAAATGGCAAACGAATGAAACCTGGAACGATGTAATTAACAGCTTTGATGTGGAATACTACGTGCGACAGGTAGTCAAGAGTGGAGCCGGCTTTGTGATTTTAACCCTCGGTCAAAACAGCGGATACCTGCTCTCGCCCAATGCAACCTATGATCGGATCGCAGGTGTTAAACCAGGTGAACGGGCTTCAACAAGGGATCTTCCAGTGGAAATTGCGGATGCTTTGGCCCTTCATGGGATCAAGTTGATTTTATATTTACCGGCGAATCCGCCAAGTAAGGCTCATAAAACGGAAGGGGATTTTGGCATTAACAATGCCTTTGATTATCCCGTTGAAATAGCGCCTTCTCAGGAAACGCAAGCGAAATGGCAGGCTGTCATTAAAGAATGGTCGGATCGTTATAAGGACAAACTGGCCGGTTGGTGGTTTGATGGGATGTGGTTTCAGGAAGCCTATAATGATTTGACTAAAAAGTATAATTGGTTCAGCCTGGTGAATGCGGCAAAATCGGGGAACCCAACACGGATCGTTGCGTTTAACTCCGGTATTGGCAGTAATATTTTGGTGAATTCGCCTTTTGAAGATTATACCGCGGGAGAAACGAATGAAATCGGACCCCTTCCGGCAGGCAGCCAATGGGCAGATGAAGCTAACTGCGTACAGTGGTTCAATTGGACCTTTCTGGGCAAATACGTAACTGATCTGGCGGGCTGGGGAAATAACGGTTTAAATTGGGAAACCAATGAACTGATCCGTTGGGTCAAGGCGGCTACAGACCGAAAGGGCGTGATAGCTCTGGACATAAACGTCAACCGTTTCGGACGGATGAACCAACTGCAGTTTGGGCAACTGATGGAATTAAAAAAATTTATTAAAATAAATTAATGTGCCGCCCAACAGCGCAATGGCGGGAAACCCGGCAAAAAGGCTCAGGGATAACATTGTAGCTTCAGATTATATCTCACTAAAGCAAAACGGAGCTCCATGGCCCGGATAAACGGTGCTTATTGAAAGTTTTCTCAGTTTATTCACGCTCAGGAATAGTTGCTTGAAATCGCCGGCATTAAAAGCATAACCCGGCTTTTCGGCGTTCACAAGCGTATCGCCCGCAATTAAATCCCCATCTTTGGTAAGAATGGCGATTGATCCGTTCGTATGTCCCGGCACATGGATTACCGTGGCGTCCAGGCCATACGCGGATAAGCTCATACCGTCTCTTAGCAGTATATCGGGAGAAAATCTCTCAAAATCATCAAGGGTTTTTTTCGTGACCTTTGTGATAATCTCCTGATTTTTCAGAAATGCTTGCTGCAGCTCCGGAGAATTATATTGAAAGCTTTCCATTAAATCCGGCAGGGTTGGATTCTCAACCAGCTTTCTATCTCCTTCATGCATGGCGATTTTTGCATTGAAATGATTTTTCAGGTATGCGGCATTACATGCATGGTCGTTATCTCCGTGGGTTAACACAATTAAATTAAGGTTGTTCCCGGCACACCCGGCCGCATCAAGTTCTCTTAGCAAAAGCTCGCGCCGGTCTGCGAATGGCATGTCCATAACAAGGTGTCCGCCGGTATCAAACAGGATAAACCCGTTTTTGTTTCCGGCAAGATAGCAATTTACTCCATTCAAGTCAATTCGGGCAATGGTATCGGACATCACGTCTCCTCCTTTTCGATAAGTCCTGAAAGTGGCTTTCCTTCCCTGATATGACGGCACCAACGGATGCTTTCCCGGGTGATGCATATGCCATAGTAGAGGGTAGATAATTTGAAATAACAGCAATTCTTATTTTCCGTCTTGTCAAAATTCTTTTTAAGCTCTTGCAGCTTATGCAGATAATTCCTATTGTTGATTTCATGTTCCAGCAATTGCCGGTCACGTATATCCGAAGGTAGCTTATCAAAGAAATATACCTTCGCCAGGTGTGTGCTTGACCCATCCAGTACATTCATTGGCGATGTAAGCCATTGATTAAATAACTGTTTTCCTTCTTCCGTAATCTGATAATATTTTTTTTGTCTGCTTCCTTGGGCCTTATCATACATAATCAGATAACCCTGCTCCGTCAATTTTTTCAGCATGGGATAGATGCTCCCGAAACTGGCTTTATAAAATGTGCCTATTCCGTTTTCTATATATTTCTTAATGTCATATCCCGTTAAAGCCTCGCCGGAAACCATACCCAGGATGAAGTATTCTAGCATATAATTATCCTCTTTCGATATATCGTACAGATATATTATACAAGGATCAATCATTTTTGTAAAGGGTTATTTTACTACCTGCCGCGGTACGGCACATCGATGATGACGGTTCAGCTGCGGGTGTTGAGAATATTGACAGTGAAACCTTGAGAGTTGAATCCGTGGTGCGGTTCCAGCTATAAAGATATAACTCTATGGCCAAAGCCTGCGGAGGATTTTTAAGTACCGTTTGATAAAATTCTCTATTGACTTCTGGTCAAAGAATTCACTATAATATAAATAATAAATAAATGTTCATTCATAAAATGGAGGTGACACTTTGGCAAGGATTGCCGAGCCAGAGAAGATAGAGAATATAAAGTACGCTGTTATGGAAGCGCTGGTGGAACACGGGTATTCAGGGATGTCCATTGCTACTATCAGTCAAAGGGCAGGAGTATCCCCGGGATATCTTTACCGGTTTTATGAAAGCAAGGAGGAACTGGTGGAGGAGCTTGTCGGTAAGGAAATGGAGCGGATAGTGAACGACTTCATTTTCGACATAGATTCCTCCAGCACCTTGCACGAGGCTGCTTACAAGACTGTAAAGAGGCTTTTTCAGAAGGCTAATGAGAATCCCATGGCCGCAAGATTTGCTTCATCTGTGGTGATGGATGTCAAGATTCCTGCCTGGGAAAAAGCAGATAATTTTAAAATGATTTTTGACCTGGCAGACAAATGCATAAAGCTTGGACATAGTACCGGCGAACTCCATTCAAAAATAGCGCCGGTGGAGGTCCTGATCGTTTCCTTTACCATTCCCTTCCGGTATCTGTCCTTCATGCTGGAAATGGATAAAAACAAACAGTTTACCGAGGAAGAAATCAAAAGGATTACGGAAATTTGCATTAATGCGTTGAAATAATTTTTTTATCATTTAATGAATAAACGTTTATTTATTATAATAAGTTGATACGTGAAAGGGATGGTTCAGAATGAACAAGCAAATACATAGAAGTTGGATATCCATTGTTTTGTGGGGGCTGATTCTTACGGTAGTATTAGTTGCAATGCCGGATATGGGGACGCTGGTCAGGGAAAAGGGCCAGGCGGAAATTGATGCGAAATATTCCTATTCCGTCGCGCAGAATATTTTGAAGCAATTCAATGATGTGGATGATCAAGACCATATGCTGGATATCATCATGGTGTACTATAACAAAGACGGGCTGACCCGGGAAAATCTTGACGCCATTAAAGAAAAGGCAGCCAAGCTTGAAAGCAGCAAGGACAAATATGGGGTTAAAAAGGTTTTAAACGCATTTACCAACAAGGACCTTGAGGACCAGGTCATTTCGGAAGACGGGACAACACTGCTGCTGCCCGTTAGCCTGCAGAGACAGGACAGGACGGTTGAAGCCATCAGGGAGGCAATGACCTCGCTTCTTGAGGTGGATGGCGTGGAATGCTATTCCACAGGTTCTGATTTTATCATAGAGGATTTTGTAAAAACGGTTGAGGCCGGAGTAAAAAAGACAGAGCTAATTACAGTCATACTGATCATCCTCATACTGATCCTGGTATTCCGCTCACCGGCGGCTCCTTTTGTAACCCTGGCAACGGTGGCGCTGACATACCTGGTTTCCCTGGGGATTGTGCTGCAAATGGTGGAACGGTGGAATTTTACCATCTCCAATTTCACCAACATCTTTCTCATTATTGTTCTTTTTGGAATAGGGACGGACTATACCATGCTGCTTTTAATGAGGTTCAAGGAGGAGCTTCATAAAGGGACGGACAAAGATGCGGCAATTGTGAAAACCTACAAGACCGCGGGAAAAACGGTCATTCTCAGCTCATTGACCATACTCATCGGATTTTCATGCCTTGCGCTTTCGCAGTTCAAGATATACCGGTCTGCATCGGCAGTGGCCGTGGGAGTTGCCGTCCTCATCGTCATGGTTTTTACATTCCTGCCTGCCATGATGAAGCTTTTTGGAAAGTACATTTTCTGGTCGCCCTTGAAATCTTCGGGCCATGCCGACAGCAAGTCCTGGGAAAAGATAGCCTCCGTGTCTACAAAACGTCCCTACTTTGCTATCCTCTTCGTACTGGCCGTATGCAGCATAATTTACTTCCATATATCCAGCCTCTCCTATGACAATTTAAAGGAAGTCGGCAGCGACTATCCGTCAGTCAGGGGCTTCAACGCCGTCACTGAGAAATTTAGTGTGGGAAAAGCGCTTCCGCTGACCATAGCAATAAAGAGCGGTGAAAGGCTGGATAATCAGTATGCATTATCCGAACTGGACGGTATAACCGAAGCGGTTAAAGCCGTCAAGGGAGTTGGCGAAGTATACAGTGTTACGCAGCCAAAAGGAAAAAGGATAGAGAAAATGTATATCAATGATCAGACTGCGGTTGTCAGGGACGGGTTGAAAGAGGCTGCGGACGGGGCAGATAAAATCAATGGCGGCTTTGCGGATGCAATCCGTCAGATTGAAGCAAAAAGTGTGGATACCACAGCACTGGATGAGCTGCAGAAAGGTGCCAAGGATTTAACCTCCGGCATCCATCTGGTAAACCAGTCGGTTAATAAGCTGAAAAATGGGCTAATCAACGGAGCTCAGGCTTCAAAGGAGCTGGAGGCCGGTATTGTAAGCATTGACAGCTCAATGGAAAAGCTTGGGGGCTCCATGGACCAGCTGCAGGATGCCTACACGGCAATCGGGCAGGGATATCAACAGGTCCAGACAGGTCTGGGGCAGCTCCTTGAGCAGACAAGGGCTTTTCAGACAGCTTTTGGCGGGGTTGTAACCATGCAAAGCCAGTTGGAGGTCCAATATCCTGAACTGGCCAAAGACAAGACTTTTGTGACGATGAAGCAAACCTGTCTGCAACTTGGGGCAAAGCTGCAGGAAATGATGGAGGGAATCACGAAGCTGAATGCTGCTTTAACTACTGCCAACAGTTCCATGGAAAAGACAAATCAAGGTCTGGCGCAGGCTCAAGGCGGTATTGCCCAAATGAAAGGTGGAACAGCCAGTTTGAAGGCGGGGGGCTCCACCATGAGCACATCCCTTGCACAGGCTGCGGCAGGACAGGGGAAGGCATCCGAGGCCCTGGGAAGGCTGGAGGAAGGATCGGAAAAGCTTGCTGACGGTCAGAATCAGCTGATTGAGGGCGTTAATAGCCTGTCCCGGGAGTCGGATAAGCTCACGGAGGGTCTTGCGGATGCACGGGAAGGCTTGACGGCGATATCTGAAGGCTTAAAGGATGCCAACGGCTATGTGGAGAAGCTGGGAGAATCCAAAACGGCGGAAACCTTCTTTATCCCTCAGGATGAGATCGACAGTGGTGACTTCACAAAGTCCATGGACATGTATATGACAGAAGACAGGACGATTACAAAGATCAATGTCATATTGAATATCGATCCTTATTCAAAAGAGGCCATGGATGTAGCGCAGGACATCTATGATACTGTTCTTCCACGGATCGAGGCTTCTACGCTAAAAGACGCGCAGTGGGGGATTTCAGGAGTGTCCCAGATGAACAACGATCTTAAGACAATGTCGGAAAAGGATTTCAACCTTTCCAGCATCATCATGCTCATTGGTATATCGATTGTCCTGTTCGTTGTTACAAGGGATTTTTGGATGTCCATCTTTATCATGCTTTCACTGGTTGCGTCCTATTATATTGCCATTACGGTTTCCGGGCTTGTCTTCAGCCATGTTTTGCATAAGGGAAGCCTGGCATGGAATGTGCCTTTCTTCTCCTTTATCATGATCATAGCCCTTGGTGTTGATTATAGCATTTTCCTCGTTATGAGGCACAGGGAGAATCATCATTTGTCCTTAACGGAGTCCATCGTAGCGGCGGCCAGAAGTGTTGGCGGTGTTATTTTCTCTGCGGCTATTATTTTGTCCGGTACCTTTGCCGCCATGTACCCATCCGGCGTATTGACTCTGATGCAGCTTTCCGTTACAGTTATATTCGGCATACTGCTGCTGGTTCTGGTATTTATGCCGGTGTTCATTCCAGCCATGATATCCGTTAAGGCAAAAATTATCAGGCGGTTCGGTGCAGTTGAAGACTAGGCATGGCTTGAGAGTGATCAGTAATTCCAAATTATAAGAAATATGATGAGCATCCTTTAGTACCGGGTGCGATTGCAGACAGGAGGCAGAGAGGGTCATTTCAACGGTGATCCCCTCTCCTTTTTTTCCAATATGCCATGGATGATAGAATTTTCAACAAGGGGCTGCAAAATCAGCTTGAGAGTTTTCCTGTCCAGGATATCCCCAATAAATCTTCCGCTTCCGACGTCTATCGTGGGAAGTTCATCCCCACAGGAATGGGAGGATTCCCTGTTAATTATCGTGGCGGCTAAATATAGTAAATTGCCGTATACGGGCAAGAATTCGGGCAGGCTGACGATGACTTTCTGAACAGGAATGGGAGGAGTACGGAAAAGAGTGCGGAACTACATAGTTTTCTCCGGGCGAGGGAGACTAACTGAAAGGATTATATAGAAAGAAGGATTCAGCACAAAAGAGGCTTGAAATGAACTATGAACATCTCGACAGAAAGATTGTAACCTCCTGGCGAATTGCAAGGCTTATCCGCTTTGCAGTCACTGTTGCTGTTTTGGGATTGCCAACGCTTATATTATCCCGGCAGGAGTATTTCGCGCCCATCGGGTCATATGTCTATCCGGTTGAAGGCCTTATTTTCATCTATCTGATGGCGGCGCCCTTTCTTTATCCGGCCATTGAGTACCGGCAATGGGGATATATGATATCAAAGGACAGGGTTGAAATAAGGCATGGGATATTTTTTGTGGAAACCACAATCATTCCTGTTGTCAGAATCCAGCACATAACCGTTTCGCAAGGACCGATCCTTCGAAAGCTGAGCCTGTCCAACGTGATTATTCATACCGCAAGCGGTGCATTTACGATTGAAGGACTTTCGAATGAAAATGCAAGGGCCATCGCAGAGGCGCTCAAAGCAAAGCTGGACACAAGACTGGAAGCACAGGATAAGGTAGGGGACGGTTATGGAATTTAAACACGAACGGGGAAATATTCTTATTTTGTTTGATAAAATAACGCAGATCCCGCTGCTGATAGCCGCAGTTCTATTGAGCCTGCTGAAGGCAAAGGATTTCGAGCTGCAAGTATTACTTCCAATTTTATTTTTAGCTTTAAGCCCTTTAGTGGGAATTGCACGATATGTTTCAACCTACTACACAATAGAGAAGGAGCTGCTCATCGTTGAAACCGGTATATTCAACAAGAAGCGGCTGGAGATACCGTTAAGCAAGATAACAACCGTTGACTTATCCCAGAACATTCTTTATCAGCTTTTTAAAACCTATAAAATCAAAGCAGATAATGGAAGCCAGGCCGGCGGTACAGCAGAAAAGGCGGAAATCGTGCTTGCGCTAAAAGCGGATAAAGCTTTTGAATTTAAACGGGTCCTTACCCAGGATACCGCTCCTCAAATAAGTCAAGAGGAAAATGCTGATGAGACCACTGCTTTATCGGCATCCTTCCAGGATTTTATTATACTTGGGCTTTTGCAGTCAAAGATTGCGTATTTTTTCGCCGGCGGGTCCATTGCGCTTCCTGTGATTAGCGCAATAGCGGTACTTGCCACCGGTTCAAAGGACCTGGACGCATTATTGGATAAAGTATTTGAACAAATTCCTTCCGCAACAGCGATTTTTGCCGTTGCCGCTTTCTTTTACTTTATTGCGCTGGGCATATCCATCATCAGAGCTTTGTTTACTTATTATCACTTTAGGATATCCGCCGATGCGGATGCAGTAAAGGTTGAATATGGCTTGCTTAACAAAAAGAAATTTACATTACAGAAAAGAAAGATCAGCGGTATCTTATTAAAACAAAATCTTCTTATGCGCGCCTTTAAATGCTATACCGTTGAAGTATCCGTGATGGGATATGGCCATGAGTCCGGCGAGGAAGCCCATGAGCAGGCGATTTTATATCCCATTGCTTCAATGGAAAAAATCAAAAGAATTGTCAGAGAGCTTTTGCCAGAATTTGATTGGGAACATCCTGTGCACGGCCCGGATAGAAAAGCGAAAAGGTATTTCTTTTATCGACCCGGATTTATCTTGGCCACACTGGTTTTTATATCCGTTCTCTTCACAAAGGAACTGATTCTGATAGTACCTGCAGGGGGGATATTGGCTATAGCTGCAATCGGTGTTATTCTGCAATATCGTAGTGCAGGCATCTTTTGTGGCAAGAATAACATTGTCTTATCCTTTGGCGGCTACCGTAAAACGATTGCAGTCGTAAAAACCGCCCGCATTGAGAGTATTACAGCCAAGGGCAGTATATTTAAAAGAAAAAAAGGCATTGTCTCCATTGAGCTTGGATTTATAGCCCCTTTGGGCACAGCCAATATAGCTGCGCCGAATTTGCCGGCAGAGCAGTATAAGCTGCTCGAAAATGTGATCCGGTACTAAAGCATTTCGTCCCTTCATCACACAGTCTTATTTGGATACTTAGAAATACTTGTACGAGGTGTCAAACTCTGATTTTCTGTCAACAAACATCTTGTAATTCTCCAATTACTAATTGCATAATTAGCACAATGCAAGATTGGTAAAACAGTGCTAGATCAAACTCTTTTGATGTCTCTTCCTGAAGACTGCCGGAGAAGCGCCGAACTGCTTCCCGAACAGATGGTAAAAATGGCTCAGGTTTTCGAAGCCCGAGTCAAAGCAGATTTCCAGAATGGCCTTGTCGGTACTGCACAAAAGGTTTTTGGCATAATTCAACCGGAGATCATTGATGAACTCCGTGGGAGTTTTGCGGATGTGCCTTTTGAGCTCCCGGCACAGGTGTTCCTGTGTTTTGCCGGCCAGCTCCAGCATTTTGGGAAGTCCTGCCGCAAAGTTTTCCTTGTGCTGCATTTTCAGGATCAAGGCGTCAAGCCACAAAGGCAGTTCCTGTTTCGGATGGGGACGAAGCAGGCCGTAGAAGCAGGAGACCAGCTCCAGAATAAAGCTTTTGAGTTCCAGCTTTATCAACGGCTTGTTTGCATTGGACAAAGTATACAGCTTTTGAAACCTGGATACGAAATCCAATATTTCCGGCTGCGTCAATTCAACTGAGACGGGATATTTTGGGCTCACCAGCAGCTCCAATATTCCGGCGTCATCGAGATAATCAAAGAGGCTCCGGCAGTACCTGCCTGTAAAAGCAATATTAATCAATTGACAGTCCCACGCATAATCCTTTTCATAGAAGTGCCTGTCATCCGGCCGTATAAAGACAAGGCTGCCTTCGTTCAAATATTGCTTGACGCCATTCACATAATGCAGAGCGCGGCCGCCGTATATTATAAACAGTTCATAGAAATCATGGCTGTGTTCATCGGAGGTATTTTTAACACTGCTGATATAATTATAGTGGGCGCCGATTGAAGCATCAAATATGTCCATTTCTTTTAAACTTAACATGTTCATAAGATCAATATATTACAAAATAACTGTCGCTGCAATACAGGAATGGGATGAGCCTTTATCATTAAAGTGAAAATTATGGCTATTCAGATACCTGGCTGTCATTTGTAGGAAAAAGGGGTCTTTGTAGGGGCGACCACTGGTCGCCCATCCTGGAAGGCCCTTGAATGGCGATCAGTGATCGCCGCTACATTTTCATACTTAGGTGTGCCGCATGCGGCATGGACATTGCGAGGAGCGCAGCGACGTGGCAATCTCTGCATTTTGATGGGCACCCAACAAAAAAATTTCAGATGTTAGAATTTACATTCCTCCTGCCAAATGGTATTATTTGCATTAAGGCACAGAGGAGTAATTATTCAAGGAGCTTGGAAGATGTCGGAAGCACCGAAGAAAGATCAAAAAGCAGGGAGTTTATTATTCCTGTTTAATTCCATAAAAGCAAACAAGCGCACCAGAAATGCTTTCATCATTGCAGCAGGCTTAATCGCCGCTTCCGCCCTCGGTTATTATTTTGTATCTTCAAATGAAGGGTATTATCAGGAAACCATCGCCAAAATTACGTCGGTTACTGAAATAAAAGGCGGCCAATCGCAGGATATCAATGGAAATGATCAAGAGCTGTATGAGCAGCAAATAACAGCGGTCCTAATGAATGGGAGCCATAAGGGAGAGGAAATCCGGCTGAAAAACTCAGCCTCATTTTCCCAGGTCTATGATTTGAAGTTTAAAGTAAACGATGAGGTTTTCGTCTCGATCACAGAAGCTGCCGGCAGGAAAATTGTTTCTTCCGACATCATCGATTTTAAAAGGGATAAATATATCGCCTATATTGCACTCCTGTTTATTCTTTTAATTCTATTCATCGCCGGAAGTAAGGGCTTAAGGTCGTTGCTCAGCGTAATCGTCAATATTGTCATCTTTTCTGTTGCCATTGAAATGTATCTGAATAAATTTAACCTTCTGCTGGTTGCGCCAATAGCCGGCATATTCTTTATCATGATCTCAATCCCATTGGTTAGCGGGATCAATAAGAAAACTGCTTCCGCAATGATAGGGACGGCGGCAGGTACGCTCCTTTCCATGGCAATCACCCTCGCCGTCATTCAAATAAACCATTCCGTCGGGATTTATTATGAAAATATGGAATTCATCATTGGCCTTGATTATGAACAAATATTCATCATCGAAGTTTTAATAGGCACGCTGGGCGGCATAATGGATATTGCAATTTCCATTTCCTCGGCGATGGAGGAAATCTGCGGCAAAAACCCGGGGATTGAAAGAAAAGTCCTTATCCAGTCAGGCCTGGAGATCGGGAAGGATATTATGGGGACAATGGCAAATACTTTGTTTTTTGCCTACATCAGCGGGAGTATACCCATGATTCTTCTTTGCCTGTTGAATGGCTATTCGGTTTTTACGATAATTAATTTTAACTTGAACCTCGAAATCATCCGGGCTCTTACCGGGAGTATCGGAATCGTAATCAGTATCCCCGTCACTTTATATGTTTCGGTGCTGCTATTAAACAGAACAAGGATTGGAGAAGCTTAAAATATGAGCGTACCCATTGTATTATTCGCTATATTGCTGCTTTTAATGATTGCAGTCGGAGGGGAAAAAGGCGCAAAATCCTTTTTTTCTTTAATTTTCAATTTTATTGCGTTATTCATTCTTCTTTGGCTCATAACATTGGGGTTTGATCCCATCAAGGCAATGGTTTTCGGGTGTATCATCATCAGCTCGATCACTCTGTTTTATATTAATGGCGTTAATAAAAAGACAGTCTCATCTTTGTTTGCAGTGATTGTTGTGGTACTCATTACGATGCTGTTGACGTATAGGATCGGTGTAAATGCAAAAATACAAGGGGTCAGCAAAGAGCAGGTTGAAAGTGTTACCTATCTGTCGCCCTACGTCCCATTGGATTTTTCGAAGGTTATTATCTGTGTAGTATTAACAGGGCTGCTTGGAGCAATTATTGATGTGTCCATTTCCATATCTTCATCCATGAATGAGATATTTAAGAATAATCCGGCAATTGCAAAAAGCAGCCTGTTCAAATCCGGCATCAATATCGGCAAGGACATTCTGGGGACAATGACCAATACTTTGCTTTTTGCCTATATTGGCGGTTTTATGACCTTGATACTGTGGTTTAACCGGCTCAACTATTCCATCGCGAACATCGTGAACGCAAAAATATTTTGCTCCGAGATATTCCAGATTTTATCAAGCGGCATTGGGATTATCCTTATAATTCCCGCCACAGCAATAATAACCTCCATGGTTTTATTTTTTAAGGGCCCATCCGGGAAAGAAAAATTCAAAGCAAAAGCATAATTTCCGTAGGGCCAAATTGTGCAGAGCGGCTCACGGATTATTCTCATATGGGTTCCTCTGAAGCTCGTTGATCCTCGGTTCAAATTTGAAAGGGTCCTGTTTCTTTAGGGTAACTTTTCTGTATTCCGTCGGCGTGTAGCCTGTTTCCGCTTTGAAAAGCTTTGAAAAATAATTTTGGTCAAAAATCCCCACAGACAGCGCTATATCTGCTATTTTCCGTTCTGTCCGCTCCAGCAGCGTTCTTGCCTTCTCGATTCTGCGCTGCAGAAGATATTTGGAAAAGGTGGCGTTTAGCTCCGGCTTTAATAGATGGCTGAGATAAAATTTATTCATCTTCATATGCCTGCTTAAATCATCCAGGGTTATATCCTTGTCAAGGCTCGCATCCACATACTCCCTGACTTTTTGGATTTTTGAGGCAAATTGGAGCTTGGTATGTTTGGACAGGTGCATGTATTGGGCACCCATATCCATAATCCGCGCAGCGCGCTTAATTTTATCCTCGCTGGCAAAAACCGACCGGTAGAAAGCTTCTTTTAAGGAGCAAAAGTCAACCTTAAAACTCCTGCATTTTTCATATACTCGTCCCCATTCCTGGGCTGAGGGCGCATTTTTCAATACCTGTCCCATAACAAGGACGCCTAATATTTTATCCTCCGTGATGATTGGAGAATTGGCCTCAATCAAGCCTGCATGGCATTCATAGACGTAAAGGCTTTTGGATTTTATGCACTCGTCGAATGCCATAATATCACATTCCCTGCATTTTCTTTTCGCCCTCGCGTCGCTATGCAGAATTCTGCAGAATTCACTTGTGTCCTCCGGATAGGATACATTAAAATCATTTCCGTATCCGTAAAAGGAAAAACGGATACTTGTCAGCTCGTGCAAATCCTCAAGAAGCTGTCTGACATACTCTTTGTTAACGATTATTCCATACATACAATACCATACCTATATTGTGATATGAAAGAAGCTCCAATACTTTGCCGACTTGCAATTACCTTTTTTTATTTTACACCTTTATTCATTGTTAAACAATGCTCATCGAATCCATAGAGTTGAAAAATATAGAATAGACAGCCGGCGCTATGAAAAAGCCTTTGTTAAGACAGCAGCAGCAAATCGCATAAAAGCACTAAAGCGGAGGAACATTACGTCCCCCCGCTGAGTTCCATGTTTTGCAATATCACTAACCTGCAAACCAACTCAATCTCAAGGGCCGTAGACGATATCGTCAATCGCGGCGCTCCATCCGGCAGACAGGGTTATCGTAATTGTTGTGCCTGCGCTTGTCCAGCCGGTAGCAACCGTTACGGGAGAACCCGAAACGCTTCCGTTTACATTGGAGTTTACGCCGTCGCTCAGGGTATAATTGCTGCCCGAGCTGCTTGATATTTTGATGCTTTTCAATTTCATGCCTGCCGGCAGGGTAATGGCCCTGGAGGTAACGCCTGAAGCGGAGAAATACCCGCATCTTGTCAGGCCGTAATCACTGGAATCACTGCACCACATACCTGTACCGAAATTTATTCCGCTATGGGTGCCGTTTACCGGAGCAAACTCTCCGGTGATATCACTGAAGCTGTAAGTCGTATCTCCAGGCGTCGGTGTGGAGGTGGGTGTCGGAGTAGGTGTTGGGGTCGGCGTGGGAGTGGGAGTTGCAGTAGGCGTCGGTGTCGGCGTGGGAGTGGGTGTAGGTGTAGACGTTGGTGTGGCCGTGGGTGTAGGAGTAGGCGTTGGTGTGGCGCCGCCAATAGGAATGTATGTGATATCATCAATGACGGAATCCCATCCGTTTGCGATTGAAACTGTTATTGTTGCACCTGCTGCCGTCCAGTTGGTTGTGACTGTGGTTGGGGACGTTGTAACATTCCCCGCCTTGTTAGCATTTACACCGTCGCTGATGGTATAGGTGCTTGCAGAACCCCCGGAAAGAACCAGGCTTTTTAACACAGTGTTTGCAGGCAGCGTAAATGTCCTTGAAGTTACTCCCGAAGCCGAAAAGTATCCGCATCGGGTCAAGCCTGCATAACTTTGGTCGCTTAACCACATACCTGTGCCAAAATTTATATTGCTGTGTATTCCGTTAACTGCCGTACCATTTCCGCTAATGTCATCAAAACTATAGGTTACACTGCCAGGAATGGGTGTCGACGTGGGGGTAGGTGTCGGAGCGGGTGTAGATGTCGGAGTGGGTGTAGGCGTCGACGTAGGCGTTACCGTTGCCGTTGTTGTCGGTGTCGGAGTTGGAGCCGACGATGCATCCGCATACTCAAAAGCTCCGATATCCACGGCACTGCCTTGCGGCCTTGATATACCGTCAAAATCTTTAGGACAAACGCTGGTGGTATCGTTTCCTGCATTGATTGCGGGACTGCCGCTTTGCAGATGGAAATCATGGCTTGACGCATTGACAAAGTTCGGATTGGAGGTCACTTTTCCGGTATCCCATGAAGGGCCTGCCGATGAATAAAAGAGATTTTTATGGGAGCCCGAAGCGGGAGTGTAATCTCCTGCATCCATCACCTGGTACGGAAACACCGTTCCATTGGCTTTTTGCAATGTCTCGTAGAAGATGTTGTTTTTCATGGTAACCGAACCGGTTAATCCTTCAAGCTTATAACAGCCGGATGCCGACTCGCAGATATCCCGGATGCCGCCGCTGATTTCACTCTGGGTATAGCTGGGATTGGCTCCGCAATTGTACATTGTGTTATTGTAAATAGTGAAATTGGCATTGTTACTGTTGATATAAATGCCCTCATATTCTCCGCAGCCGTCCGACCAGCTGTGGCCTCTGGCACAATTTTCGAAGATATTGTTATAAACCGCATAATTGCCTGTACATTGGGATGAAAGGTTAAGCGCATTTCCGGCGATATTGCGGAAGATATTGTCATGAATTTTTACATCCGATATGGTTCTGGCATCACTGCCTTCTGCATACATCTGAATGCCTCTGTTTGCAGTTGAATCCCTTATGATGTTCCACGCAATCTCATTATTGGAAACTCCGGCTGAATTTGAATGGTTTCCGAGGTAGATGTTGTGATACATTTTGGTAGGATTTGAACTGCCGCAATTATGTAGTGTATTTCCTAAAACATACAGGTTGTTCCCCCATCCGTCTATGGCTCCGCTGGGTGAATTCCCCGAAGGCGTAGTAACATCACAGCCTACAATTCTAAAGCCATCCGCGCACATAATAGCTTCTTCGTAGCCGTTTGTGATATTTAGCTGCGAAAATGTGCAGTATGTGGCGCCATAGCTGCAGATTCCTCTGGTGGGAACACTGCCGCGGGTGGTGCCGTTTGGAGAGATATTGACTGTTGCGCCGGGATATGCCACAAATGCAGTTGGATTTGCAGCAGTGCCGTTGATGTATGGAGAGAAGCATGCATAATATGCATGGGCCGGATCTGTTGACGTTACAGTTATCCCATTGCCTATGTACATTGTGTCTCCTGCAACCATATGGTCTCTTGCAGAGGTGATGGTCAAAAACGGATTATTGAAGCTTCCGTCTCCGGTGGAATCATTGCCGGTGGTTTTTACAAAGTAGATATTTCCGCTTCTTACAGTAAAGGATAGGCCGTTTGATGTGCCGTCGGCCGTAGTGAGAGTTATGTTTCCCGTTGCAGCGTTTGCTCCCAATTGGAAGGTTACCTTTGTATCCGTCCATATTTTGTAGTTGACGGCTTGTCCACCGCCTACGCTTACATAGGATGTGCCCTGGGCTGATCCAAAGTTTTTCCCCCAGATCGTTACGTATACGCCATTGTTGTTTTCTCCGCCTGTTTTCGGACCGGATGTCAAATCCGAATAAAACAGGGCGGGAGCCGGACCGGACGCATTGACAGGCAGTGTGACCAAAAGTGTAGCCACCAGTGCCAGTACCAGTGTGAATGCCAGTACTTTTTTCATTACTGATTCCTCCTTATGAAATTAATTGGTAAAGTTTTTGGGGTATTCCGGGCAGAATAGATTTTGACTCTATTTTAGCACCACACCAAATCCACCGGTTAGAATTTTTATGAAGATAATTAGAAAAATATTGCGATTGATTTTTCTATCATCCATCATGGGAATTTTACCCCATGATCACGGAGAAAAGCCTCTTAACGGCTTCACACCCGTGGCTGTGCTTGCTTTTTCCTCTATCTGCCTTCCTGTTTTTTCACTTATCTTAAAAAAATTCACTTGGTGATTCATATTTCTTAAATATATGAACTTGTCAGAGGATAGCTGTTAAAGGTAACATTGTAAGTACAGTCGGCCTTAATTTCCAGCGCTGGTTATCAAAAGTAAAGATGCGTATTTAAAGGAGCATGGCGATGAATAAACCGGTTTTAATGCCACAACCCAATCACCTGCGGTTTTTCGGCGGGCATACCATAATAAGATCAGGCGCTTTGGCAAAGATAAACGGAGAAATCGAAAGGGTCTACCCCGGTATCGTTGAAATTGTAAAAAGCAGGCTGGGGTTTGATTTAAAAACAAGCGGCACTTCTGCCGAAGCGGAAATAGAGTTGACAGGTATCGGCGATGACGCCATGAGGTGGATCTGTGATAATTTTCAAAAAGATTATCCCATAGCGGATATAAAAAAGGAAAGCTATTTCATTTCTATCAAGTCGGGAAAAATCCTTCTCGCCGCAAATGATAAAAGAGGTTTCTTCTACGCGCTGCAGACTTTGGAGCAGCTGATTGTCGCCAGGGACGGCGCAAGCACGGAAGGCATAACCCTGAAAAATGCCGTTGTATTCGATTACCCTCATATGGAAGTCAGAGGGCTTCATCTTTATCTTCCCGCCAGGGAAAACATGGGCTTTTGCAAAAGACTGATCCGCGGTATGGCAGGGCTGAAATACAACAGGATATACTTTGAAACCAGCGGGATGGAATATAAAAGACATCCTGAGATCAATGCGGCCTGGCTGGAATATTCCAGGGATATGGATGAATTCCCGGAAAAGGCGAAGGCTTATCAGAACGGCTCCCATACCGATGAATTTCCCTGGTACAAGGACAGTATCCATATAGAAAATGCCGGCGGGAAATATTTGCTTCAGGAAGAGGTCAGGGAGCTGATTGCTTTCTGCATGGAGAACTTGCTGGAGGTGGTGCCTGAAGTCCAATCCCTCAGCCATTGTGACTATCTCGTTATTCCTCACCGGGAAATTGCGGAAAATCCCGAAGTTCCGTATCCGGATTCCTACTGCCCGTCCAATCCCAAAAGCTATGAACTGCTTTCCGATGTCATCGATGAAGTGATTGAAGTTTTTGACCCCGAAATCGTAAACATAGGCCACGATGAGTGGTATGGCGCTTCATATTGTCCCTTGTGCAGGGGGAAAGACGCTTCGGAACTGCTGGCCCAGGATGTGGAAAAAATCCGGAATTATCTTTTCGCGAAAGGGATAAAGACCGAGATGTGGGCCGACAAGCTTCTCGACGCACATACCGGAGACGGCAGAGGGCATGGAGGGGCCTGCAGCATTGTCGAAGATTACCAGACCTCCGAAGTCTATAATGTACTGAGCGCAACGAACGGGGCGATTAAAAAAATACCCGGGGACGTGATCCTGGGGCACTGGTACTGGGGCCTGGAACCAAACGGCTTCAAATACTTTGCGGAAAACGGGTTTAAAAATACAATGTTCTTCAACTTTGAAGGTGCGGGTGTAAAAGATTGGGAGGCCCAATCGAGGGAGGCAAATGTCAGGGGGGCGGTACTTTCCCATTGGGACCTTGTCGAAGAGGACAACATGGCAAGAGAAGGTACGCTTACCAATGTAGTTTTTTCCTCCATTCCTTTGTGGAATGAGAATTACAACAATACCTGCTGGGACTATGCAAGGGATATGACAATACAGTATATGCCCTATTTCATGCAGAAGCTGGGGGACAGGGATCTGCCGTCACTTTCCCTGAAGCCGAAGGAGTGGGTGCATTCCCAACTGCGGCATGAAATGAAAGAAAAATTCTATACGGATTCGGCCTATGTGGAATTGAGGAGCTATGACTGCACGCTGATCCAGCATCGGAAAAAGGAGAAATATTTTAAGGATGCCAATGTGGTAATCGTAAAAAAAGCCCAAAGCTTTTGCATCGCTTTCATGGACGATTATGCAGACAGCCTGATTTTCAGCCATAATACCGACATTTCCATACCGTTTCGTTCGGCAGATAAGGGGTACCGGTCAGGCGATTACCACCTGGGGTACTATACCGTCCTTTATGAAGATGAAAGCGAAATCAGGATTGATTTGGATTATGGCAGGAACATAAGCTGTAAAAATGCCGGATGGGGTAGATCCGGTGAGAGTGAATACGATGTGGCGTACAGTGCGGACATCCGTCTGATGCAATCCGTCTATTATACGAGGCCGTGGCTGAAAACTCTGAACAATGGGGAAAATGCAACGGTGTTTGATTTTGAATGGATAAATCCCTGTCCGGGAAAAAGGATAAGAGAAGTGAAGCTCACCCTGAGCATATTGAGTTCTCCTTTCAGCATCGATGTTTACGATATTTATGGGATTAAACAAAAGGCTTGATTGCCGCGAGCGAAGCAATTTTCTTGAGAGGAGTGCGGACAATGAATGCAAAAATGAAAATAGCCATCGTCGGAGCCGGTAGCCCTCTGTTCACCCCTGATTTGCTGAATTCGCTTCTCACTGTCAAGGGCCTTTACGGTTCGGAAATTTATCTGACGGATATTGATAAAAAGCGCCTTGACTTTATCCACGCGTATTCCCGGAGACTGATGGAGGAAAACGGCCGTCCTTACGAGGTATATGCTTCGGATGAAATTGATGCCGCATTGAAGGACGCGGATTATGTTATTGTTACGGTGGCCATTGGCGGACTTCAAATGAGAATGCATGACGTTGAAGTGCCCAGGAAGTATGGAATCGTACATGTGAAAGCCGATACTACGGGGCCTGCGGGAATTTTCCGGGCTTTGCGGAGCATCCCTTTTTTCGTCGGGCTTGCCGGAAAAATGGAAAAGCTTTGCCCCGGAGCTTTACTGGTAAATCTGTCCAATCCGTTGACAGCAATCACAAGAGCCGTTACAAAGAGCTCGGAGATAAAAACCGTCGGAATCTGTACCACCATTGAAAGCATGCGGCATCAAATCGCAGAGGGTCTGAAAGTAAATGAAAGCCGGCTTGAAATATGTTCCGCCGGCGTGAACCATTTTACCTGGCTTCAGGAAATCCTGCTGGACGGAAGAGATTGTATGGCGGATTTTATTGAAAAAGTCCTTCCGGAATATATCGGTACCCTTCCCGTAACGGGTGATTTGTATAAGAACTACGGCCGCTTCCCTATTCCCGGGTATAAGTATGCTTCAGAGTTTTTTTCCTGGTATCTGGGTCCTCAGACCGATATGGGGCGCAGCTGCGGATTTGAACCGGACAGTCCTGTGAATAGGGGGAAAACCGGGGAAGACATCTATGCGCTGCTCCGGGAAAAAATGGACAACAACCTCAAGCTGACCTGCACCCCGGATAATCTTGATACAAAAGCCATAACGGACCTGCTGGAGTCGACGGCTCTTTCCATACCAAGGGTTATCAACCTGAACACGCCCAATTACGGGCAGGTTCATGACCTGCCGTACGGTTCCGTGATTGAAGGGCCTGTTTATGTCAAAGGCGACAGGCTGCAGGCTTTATGCAACAAGCGTCTTCCCGGAAGGATCATCAGGCTGCTGGAGCGCATCGTTCATGAGCAGGAGCTGGTGGTTGAAGCCGCATTGACGGGCAGCAGGGAAGTGCTATTCGAAGCTTTTTTAGAGGATCACCTTGTCAATTCTCCATGGAATGCACAAAAAATAATCGATGAACTGTTGGCGCTGGAGAAGGATTATCTCCCGCAATTCTATCAATAAGGAGCTTATGCAGTATGAGAATGATAGCCATTTATCCGGAACCCAACGGGTATAAGCTGTCGGAGGGCAGCTTCAACAAAAACGGTAAAATAACCGCATACCTGGATGAGCAGGTGAAAAATATCTTCCCTTCGATCCTTGAGAAGGCCGGCGCCCTGCTAAATGTTGAGATCGGGCCTGCACAAGAGGATACGGCCCCCATTATCTTCAGAAAACTTGAAAAAGAGGATAGGGATTTTGCCGGAGGTTATTTCAAAGGGGAAAACCGAGCGGATATTCCGGATAAGGGAGTGTATTTTGTTCATGCGGAAAAATGCCGGCTGGTTATTGCCGCCTTGGAGTATACCGGATTTGTTTATGCCTTGCAGACTCTCAAGCAAATGGTCCTGCCATGTGAAGGAGATTCGGGGGCCCGTGTGAAATGCGGAGTTGTTTTCGATTATCCGTTTAAAAGCATCCGGGCTGTAGAAATTGAATCCGTCGCAGACTGTGATGCAGTATTCCTTGCCAGGCTCATAGAAACAATTGCCGGACTGAAGTATAATGCCATTGTTGTCCGGAACCCGGAAAGCAAAAGTAAACTGCTTGAAAAGCTCTGCACTGAAAATCGGATTGATTTATGGGATTCGGCGGGGACGGATGACGAGGTCATAAATCCTATTGACGGTCCCGGTTTGCTGGATTGGGAGCACAAATCGGCGAGACCGGAGCTGAAAGGCGCTGTTGTTGCGTTTAAAGGAATGTGCAATGAAAAGACCGTCATGGAACAGGGATTTTTGTTCAACCTTGTCTATTCATCCTATGTTTTATGGAAGAGAGACTATAACAACTTCAGTTGGGAGAAGGTTGCGGGCCTATCAATGACCGCCACATACAAAATCGCCCAGGCGCTGTTTTCCCGGAAACTGCCGACGGCAGCTTCCGGTGATGCGGATGTTTTCCCCGTCGCTTTGGCATCCATAAAAAGCCCGGTGGTGGAAATTCCTTGCGGCAGCGCCTGTAGAATAGCGCAGCCGGAGGAAAAAGCAGCAAGTCTGATTTTTTCTCATGCAATAAAGGGGGATGCCGCACAGCAAGATAAAAGCAGCGAGACAGATCTCCGGGTCGGCTCTTACAGGATCAAATATGAAGATGATTCCGTCAGCGAAATTCAACTGCTGGAAAATGTCAACACGGGACTGGAAAATATCCGGCAAAGCCGAAAGTATAATCCATGGACCCATGCCTTTGATACGGATGTAAGACTTCAGATGCTGTCGGCGATGACTTCCCCGGTAAAAATTATCAATGCGGAGGGCGGTTCGGTTCTGGCTTTCAACTATGAATGGGTCAACCCTGAGCCGGACAAAGCCATAAGGGAAATATCCGTTGCAGTCAGCGGCAAAAGAGGAATGGATTGCTTGAAGATCTATTCCGTTGATATTGTGAAGGTTTGATTTCAAATTTGCGGAGGGATAAAGAAATGATTGGGTATGACGTTAAAAAAATCTCACTGGGAAGCCTGAAAAATACTCTTGCAATCACATCGGTGCTGCGGGGAAAAGATAACAATATTTACGTAGGGCTTACGGGGATGAACAATGTTCTGGTACGGATAAATACCGGGGACGATTCCATTGATGAGCTGGGCGAGATTTTTCCAAAGCGCCAAAACATGGTCCCCATCTTTGATAAAATCCACAATTCCCTTGTAGAAGGGCCGGATGGGGAAATATATATCGGGCAGGGCCTGAACATCGACTGGAATGCTTCTCCCTTTGATTGCGACCTGGCTTCCTATGGCGGAGGGCATCTGTACAAATACGATATTGATTCAGGAAAGCTTGAGGATTACGGCATACAGGTACCGTTGAATGCCATACACGGGATGACCATCGATAAAAAAAGAAGAATCATCTACGGGTATACAATACCGGATAATCATTTCTTCATTCACTACCTTGACGGCCATAAGGTTGTTGATAAAGGCAAGATTTCCAATTACGCATCCCACAACCTGGTATGCGGCAAGGATGGGACAGTGTACGGCGGTTATTTCGGCAATATAAGCTGGAGCGGAGGCGCGGTGGCGGATGAGAGTAAAAAGCACTTCAGCTTTAACGGCACGTACCTGTACAAATATCATCCCGATAACGACAGACTGATACGGACCACCGAGCTCGTGGTCTATGGGGACGAATACGACATATTTGCCAACAAGGGGATAGACGGCTGGGTATGCGCGTCCGATGGGACCATTTATGGCGGGACTGCCGTAGGCGGTATGATTTTCAAGCTGGACGAGAAAACCGGAAAGGTTTCCGTCATCGGCAAGCCGGTGCTGACGCCAAGAGTCTCGGGCATGAAAGAGGGCAGGGACGGGATCATTTATATTACGGCCGGTTTCCCCAACATGCATCTCGTGAGCTATGATCCTGAGACGGAAAAGTTCTTTGACCACGGGTCCGTTAATCCGGAAAGGGAATTATGCTATTTCCACGGAATCGCCGTAATGGACGACGGGACCATCTATGTCGGTGAGACGGACAGCAACATACCGGAGATGTATAAGCTGACGCCAAATTCCGGAAAGGTAGAATGAAATGCTGAGAAACGACGGATTCGTAATCGCCATTAACCATGAGCCGCTCAGCTTCCTGAGAAGGGCCGGGTATGCAGGCCGCAGTGCTGAGCGGGAATTCCTGGACGACCACTGGGAAGAAAATGTGAAAAAATTGGCCGAAAACGGCTGCGACATGATCAGGATGCATTACTACAAGGGCTCTGGCTTCCAGTGTGAAAAAGAAGAAATCGAAATGGCCAAAGAGTATGCCAGGCTCTGTCATAAATATGGTATCCGGGTGCAGCTCTATGTGCAGTTCGGGACACTGGCCGGAGAAACCATGCTGGCGGAACAGCCGGATATGATGGATTGGATTCAGCTTGACGAAAATGGAAAGCCCATCACTTTATTGTACGGGCAGCAAACCTTCCGCTATTATCCCTGCATAAACAAGGAAGGGTATTGGGACTACCTGGAGGGCGTATTGAAATACGGCCTTGATGTCATCGGCGGCGATCTTATCGGATTTGACAATGTCACAACGTCGGAAGAGCCTTTTGTCTGCCATTGTGAAAGCTGTAAGAAGGCCTTTGTGCAATATTTGAAGGAAAAATACCGGCCCGGCACTGCCGAAGGCGACAAACGGACAAAGGAAAGATTCGGACACACAATCCTGGACTTCATAACACCTCCGGTATGGAATTATTTTGTACACCCCATGAACCTTACGGCTGTCAATAATCCCGTTATCCAGGAGTGGATGCTGTTCCGCTGTGAAAGCCTCAAAAAGGTAATGACAAGGCTGTATGACTATTGCAAGCGGCTTAAGCCTGATGTAGTACTGGAATATAATACCTACAAACATTTCGGTACCAATACTGCCTTTATACACGGCGTGTACGTCCCGGATTTTAAAGACTGCATGGATGCCTTCTGGAACGAATGCGACCCCTTTCCGGGATATACGGCGGACGGCAGGCTGCTTAACAAGATAAGAAGCTACAAAATGGGACGCGCCATGGAGAAGATTGTTTTCACCGGAGCACCTGCGACAGATTCCGTATCGGAAAAAATGCTGGCGTATGCTGAAACCATGGTATTCAACCATGGCATCATCAACGGAGTCGAAGGTGCGAGAAATATTTATAAGGGAAGAGCCACCGAATTTCAGAAATACAAGGACTTCAGAAAAAAGCACGGAGAGATTTACAATACTAAAACGCTGGCGAAGGTGGCCCTGTATGAGTCCAAAGCATCCTTGTCCTTCAATAATTATGAGACCTATTATGCGGCAATAACGATGCATCAGGGACTGATAGGGGGGCATATACCCTATGATCTGATTTTTGACCTTGACAGCATAAGCAAATACAAACTGATCGTTCTGCCTGACTGTGAATGCCTGTCGGATGAGGAAACCGGCCTGCTCAAAGCTTATGTCCAAAACGGCGGCGGCTTGCTCCTGACGGATAATACGGGAGAATATGACGAATGGAGAAGACGGAGGGATAACAATGACTCACTGCTGCAAATCCTTGGCATAGCCGGGGAAAGGTGGGCAAACCTCCATAAAGCCGAACTCGGGAAGGGAAGAGTCGTTTATATTCCAAAGTTTAAAAGCAGCAGGGTATTTGAGCCGGAGCAGCAAACGTTTGAGGCATTCAAGCCCAATCAGCCCATGATAACCCCCGAATACTGGGGTATGCCGGTTAATCTGGAGAGCATGACAGAAGCAATGGGCTGGGCGTCCTTTGACAGCATTCCTTTTGAGCTTGACGCCCCACCCTATGTTGTAGCGGAACTTCAGATCAAAAATTCCGGTGGCGGATACTGTCTGCATTTACTGAATTACAAGACCGACGGGGAAATTCACAACCTCAGGGTGAAATTTAACAGGAATTCCGGAATGAAATGGGATGAAGTAAAGGCACTCTCTCCCGATACGGGGGAAGAATACACACTGAAGGTAGGAAAGGACGGCTGGTTGGCTGTTCCGCCGCTTAAATGCTACCTGATTTTGTGCTTTTGATCCCGGATTTTTCACAATTCTTAAAAAAATTCACCTGAGGATTCACTTTTCTTAATAAATCGTACTGTCCGTTTTTTCTATAGGGTGATAACATGAAGATGAAGGCCGGACAATGGAAGAAAAGCCGCCGGGACAGCGAAGCAGCCCGTTGGACTGTAATAAACTTAAAAGATTCATTACGCATTATAACTGGAGGCCGGAGGAATGAAATTGATTTTTAAAGGGAACTCGAATTTCACTGGGAAACCGCGGTTAAAATCTACCGGTAGCAACAAAAGCACAATCTTATATTGGATGTGTATTCCAGGCATAATACTTTACATCCTGTTTAAATATGTGCCCATGGCAGGGATCATCATAGCCTTTCAGAATTTCAACCCCTTTGTCGGGATCAGCGGCTATTGGACTAGCAAATTTGTGGGCTTTCACTGGTTCCTGATACTTTTCCATCAGGCCAAATTTTTACAGATTTTAACGAATTCCCTCTTGCTTGGCCTTTATGGGATCGTATTCGGATTTCCTGCGCCTATCATCCTCGCCCTGCTTTTCAACGAAGTACGCAACAGCAAATTTCGAAAGTTGTCCCAGTCTATTACCTACATCCCGCATTTTCTTTCGTGGGCGGTTGTCGGTTCGGTGATCCTTCAGATGCTTTCTCCGATGGGTGGAATCATCAACCAGCTGGTTACCCTGTTGGGTTTCAAGGCCCAATATTTTGCCCAGGATCCTCACTATGCCAGGGCAATTGTAATTATTTCGGGAATATGGAAGGAAGCGGGATGGGATTCAATTTTATATATAGCTGCTATAACCGGAATAGACTTATCTTTATACGAAGCAGCTATTGTCGACGGAGCAAACCGGTGGAAACAAACAGTCCACATCACCCTTCCAAGCATAATGCCCATCATCACCATTTGTCTGATCTTATCGGTGGGCAGGATACTGGATACGGGGTTTGAACAGATTTACATGTTTTACAATGCAAAAATCGACCCTGTCATCGATGTGTTTGCCACCTACGCGTACCGGGTCGGCATAGGAAACGGCCAGTTCAGCTATATAACGGCGCTGGGGCTGTTCAACAACCTGATAGGCATCATCCTGGTGCTTGGCGCAGACAGGATTTCGAAAAAAGTAACGGATCAAGGTATCTGGTGAGCTAAAAACTTGAGGAGACGTAGTTTATGATAAAAAAGAGAACTCCCGCTGAAAAATCCTTTCAAGCGTTCAATTATTTTGTATTAACATTTTTGTCATTTATTACATTATATCCTTTCTGGAACCAACTGTGCGTATCCCTGAGCGGGCCTTCGCCGGTAAAGCTGAACAAGGTGTATTTTATCCCCCTTTCGATGCAGCTTGATGCGTACAGGTATTTGAACGATTCGGGTTTATTCTGGAAAGGTTTCCGGTTTACCGGGATGATTACCATCGTGGGGACCGTGTTCAGTATCTTTATGACGGTGCTTTTTGCCTATCCCCTGGCAAAGAAAAATTTCCGCTGGAGAGGCCCTCTGACCACCATGATTTTAATCACCATGTTTTTCAGCGGAGGACTGATTCCCGAATATTTGCTTTACAAGCAACTGCATCTGATCGATAATGTCCTGGTTTATATCATACCGGGGGCCTTATCCACCTGGAATATCCTGATCCTGAGGAATTTCTTCCAGGAGATTCCCGCTGAGATCGAAGAGTCGGCGCTGATCGACGGAGCTAACGAATTCAATGTGCTGATCAGGATCATTATTCCCATGTCGGTGCCTGCCATCCTTACCATCACGCTCTGGGGTATTGTAGGACGATGGAACACTTTTGCACAATGCATCTATTTTACGAAATCCGAGTCGCTGCGCACATTGCAGGTTGATCTAAGAAATATCGTTACAGGAAACAACGTACAGGAGGGCTATGCCTATATAAGCCCCGAGTACAGTAAAATGACCCAGCAGTCAATTTCTGCAGCTGCCATTATTATGACGACTTTGCCCATGCTTATTGTATACCCCTTCATACAGAAATATTTTGTCAAGGGAATCATTGTCGGATCCCTCAAAGGCTGATGGGAGGACTATAAATGCAAAATTTTATAAAGATTATTTTGCGTTCTATATAGTATAATAAAATTTAAGGAGGCTCAGTATGAAAAAAACGGTCTTAAGAACAGAGCTGGTCATTCTTTTAGCTGCCATGATGCTGTCAATTTTTGCTGCATGCAGCGGCAGCGGAACGCCCACAGACAAAACTACCGGCAAGCCGGTCAGTTCGGAAATAGCAGCACAGAGCAATCCTCAGGTTTCATGGGAAAGTGCGCCGGTAGTCACGGTCATGCACGGGGATACTACCTCGGCGCAAAGGACGGCATCACAGCTTGACCCGGTTGACAATCCCTATTCCCGTTACATTTTTGAAAAAACAGGCGTCAAGATCAAGATTGACTGGCAGGCCGGCGAAGGGGATACTTATAATGAAAAGGTCTATCTGACGCTGGCATCCGGAAATGCGCCCGACCTGATAAATCTCGGCGGGAATGACCAGTTTGCCCAGAAAATAGCAAGGTCCGGCGCACTGGAGCCGTTAAATGAATCCATTGACAAGTATCCGAGCCTTACCAAGGTTTATAATGAAGAGTACTGGAAAGAGTTTTCATTTGATTCTAACAAATACCTCCTGAAAGGGATTGTGACAAATCCCTTAAATCAACGGTGTACCTTAATCCGGCAGGACTGGCTGGAGAAACTGAAACTTCCTGTACCGTCCACCGTCAATGAGCTGTTTGATACCGTAAAGGCATTTATGGCGGCAAAACCCGACGGACAGCCTGTGCTTGGTTTGACGGGAAGGTCCAATTTCAATTACTTCTATACGCTGAGTACTGCATACGGGTGTCCCAACTATGATCTTGAATACGGTTTCACTTATATCGACAAGGCAAATAAGAAACTGGTATTCTGGAATACAACCGATGCTGCAAGAGCCTATTTTGCAGAATGTGAAAAGTGGAACAAAGCCGGAATGATCGACCCTGAACTCATATCTGCAAACGGCGCAAACTTCTGGAACAAAATCGATAACGGCAATGTGGGAGTCATCAGCTACAGGGCGGATTCCGCAGGCTGGCTGTCAACGGAAATCCGGCAGGCCCAAAAGAACAATAACGCTGTCCTTGCAGTACTGCCCGCACTGAAAGGTACGGGCTTCAAGGATCCCGACGGGACCAGCGAAGGCTTTATCGAATCCGACAATCCCTTTGAAGGCTATTGGGCCGTACCCAGGGGGACAAAAAATATCGACAATATCTTAAAGATTTTTGACTGGGAAGATTCGGCAGAAGGGTCTGTTTTGAATCTGCTGGGCATGGAAGGAATCGAGTGGAGCAAGGACGGCAACGGAGCCATTGTCTTAGATAAGGACAACGCCAACAAGGTAGGCTTTGCAACCGATTACGCCTTTACCTGCGACAGGACCGCTATAACTCCTGAAATCCAGGCACTGCTGGACCAGAACGGTTCCGGCGGCGGAGATACGGCGAACAATTTCAAATATGACACCGCAGAGGATGCACAGGCACGTTTCAAAGCCGCATTCGCCGTCAATGACACCCAGGTGGTACCTCCCCAGAAGTGGGCGGCGACAATACCCCAATTGCCGGAGCAGGATCAATATAACGATGTTGCCAATGCCTATCTGGCGTTGTACGTAAAAATGGTTACCGGAGAGATGGACGCAACGAAGGATTCCGATTGGCAGGCATATTTGAAAGCAGTGGAGGATGCGGGGATTAATGTCATTAATAAAGCAAAGGAAGCATACCTGCTTCAAAATAAACCCGAATTTTTTCAATAAGCACGGGTGAAAATAACCGCATATAGCAGGATGAGACAGAGTAGTCTGCAGGCCAACGCCAATTGCGGACTACTCTGTCGGCTATAAAGATTGTTGCTGCGGTAAGTTTATGGTATAATTGAAATACTCAAGTTCGGGAGAGAATACTCTTTATATGGTGCCATTGTCGGTTACTGATGATTTGACAGTGGTGCTACTTTGGGTGGTGACTGATATCAAAAGTTTTAATGGTAGAATGTTCCATAGACATTTCCTGCTTTTTACAGCCAATTTGATATTTTTCATATTGATATTGAGCTATGTCATCTACTTCGTTTTTGTTCAAGGTTTTCTGCAAAAACAGTATTTTCAGGCCAATGTCAACAATCTCAACAATGTGGGGAATTCCGTCGAATATTTTTTGAACAAGGCCGACGACATTGCCCTGCATTATTCGCTGATCAACAGGGAAGCCCTGGCCTATGCCTATAAGGATATAAAGCTTGACTACTCCTTCTTTCAATTTCTTTCCCGGATGAGAGACCAGAAGTTTTTTGATGAAAATATCAACTCTACCTATATCTATTATCAAAACTCCGGCAAGATTATCGACCTAGGCACCAGCGAGGTCGCTACGGTAAAGGACATGGGCAGCAGCGAAAAAAACAGCTTCCTGCAGAACGGCAACTTTTATGACACCGGATGGCTGGATGCGCTGAAAGCCAAAAAATTCAACAGTTCCGGCTTTATTTTGTTAAATACGCGAAAGCTTTACCAGGTGAGCAGCGAAAAAAATCCGACTGTGTACGAAAAACAGCTGTTGAATCAGCATCCCAATGTCAATGTAATCACTTTGATCCGGCCCCTGGAGAATGATCAGAAAAACATCAAGGGCGCCGTGATCGTTAATTTGAATGAAAGTGTCCTAAGCCAGTATCTGGAGAGCGCCCGGACGGATTTTCCCCAGACGAGCTTCATCATCAACAGCAATGGCTATGTGGTCAGCCATTCGGATAAGAGCGTTTTAAACAAGGATCTTTCAAGTGTGGATTATGTTCATGACATCATTGGCAACCCAAGCAGCGAAGGCTATTTTACCGGTGTGGTAAACGGTATAAAAAGCGAGGTCATCTATGTTAAATCAAGCCATGTCGAATGGATATATATTTCTTCCATACCCTACAACTTTATCACCCGGGATTTGAACAACCTCACAAAGTTCATACTGATCATCGTATTCCTGATTTTAGGCAGCGCCGTCGTATCCCTTTATTTTATGACGAAAAGGATCTATTCTCCCATTGAAAAGATCTTTGAGAAAATCAAAGGGATCTCAAATACAAAAAAGCCGGATATGTTAAAAAGCGAAGTAAAAGTGGTGGAAGCCCTCGTGGATAATTTTAAACAGAATTACGACCATTTGGGCAAAATGGTCTTTGACAATTTCTATTTATTGAAATATGATTTTTTAAATAAACTGATCCTGGGCGAATGCAGCGATGAGGAAAAGGAAAACGGCTTCCGGGAGTATATGATTGATTTCCGGCACGATAAATTTACCGTTGTCAATGTTGAAATTGATGAATATGTGACGGTCCTAAATTCTTATAAGGTTCAGGATATTTATTTAATAAAACAGGCGATTATCAATATTGCGGAGGAAATATTAAATTCGGAATATAGTGCAGTCGGTACGGTTATAAACCAGCGAAACATATCGCTGATACTCAATACCGACACCAATTCCCTGAATAAGACGAAGCTTGGCAGCTGCCTTAAAAATATAGCCGATATGGTAAATAAATACCTGAATGTATCCATCAGCTCTGGCGTCGGCAATATCAAATACAGCCTGAAGGATTTGCGGCAGGCCTATAACGAAGCTGAAGCAGCGCTTGCCAATAAATTGCACAAAGGAAAAAGCACCATCCTCTATTTCGACGAAGTTAAAAGTGTGGAGGAGATTTACGGAGATTCCGGAATCGACGACCGGTTAATCGACTTCATCAAAGCGGGCCAAAAGGAAAAGTGCCTGCGAATCCTGGAAGACATGACCGTGAAAATCAAGGAAAGCAGCTTGAAAAGGAAACAGGTTGAAAATATTTTTATCGAGTTTTCCATCCTGATCCGCAAGCTGTTGAACAATACGGAAAAGAGCTTCGATGAGGTCTGCGGCATCAGGTTTTCCGATGTGCTGGGCTTTATCGATTCCTTTGAAACCCTGGACGAACTGAAGAAATATATGGAAGGCATATTGTCAAGCGTGTGTGATTTTTACCTGGATGCAAAGCGGAACCACAATGAAGAGCTTATCGCAAAAGTAATAAGCTATATCGACAACCACTACTTTGAGGAGCTTTCCCTTGACAGTGTTTCTTCCATGCTGAAGCTTACCCCGCAATATATAAGCAAACTCATCAAAGACATTGAAGGAATCAATTTTCTTGATTACCTTACGGATGTACGTATTAAGAAATCAAAGCAGCTCCTGCTTAAAACGGATCTGCCGGTTCAACAGGTGGCTGAGAGGGTCGGTTATACCTGCTACAGAACTTATCTAGAGCAGTTTAAGGTCCGCACGGGAATGATTCCGACACAGTACAGGAAATTCAACAATAAAATAGCAGACTCCTAGAACAAAAATTTTCTGCGAGCCATTGCCGGCACCAAAACCAGGAAGCCGGCAAGGGCTTCATATAAGCCATTTTGCGTGATCTTCTCCATGAAGTGGAATACAAAAACATAAATCCAGTGCTAAAAAATATAAAGCCGTTGTATAGAATTAAAAACATTCTGCATCTAAAATTGAATTAACAAGCTTGAACCGGGTCAAACATTTATTTTATGAAAATCTGGTCCTAATCCGGCAAGCAAATTGAAATGTTTCCATCCGGGAGGTAGGACATGACAGAGGAAAGGATGGCCGAAGGCCGCTCTTCCAGGGAAAAGCTGGACAGCTACAAAGCTGCCATGCTGTGGGATAAGACGGCCCAATTCAGAGCCGTTGTCTATGCAAGGCTCATGCGGAGGATGGCGGATGCTTTCGGCGAGGATGTACTGGACATCGCCGAAAATATCCGAAGAGAAGATGGGAAGTATTCCGGAGACCTGTCCGTTGATATTATCGCCAATGAAAAAAAGTATAATGAAGATCCGTCGGTATTGATAAAAGAAATGGATGAATATTGGCATCGCATGGGCGGAGCATGGGGAGTGACCTGTATATGCGACTTTAACGGAGTACCTGAAAAGAGATATCATGAGCTTCGCTGCGTCCGGTGTACCTATTCCGAAGCTTTTCGCTCGGTGAATGAAGAAAAGATCGGTATTACCTGGTGCTGTTGGGATATGGGCTTTACATCCGCCTTCCACCCTCTTTTCTGCCAATACATGCCTTTGCACATGCTAAAAGGGGATGCTGTCTGTTATCAGATAAGAAAAATGGCTGATTCGCCGGAAGAGCAGGAATGGCTGAATTCCACCCGGCACAACGGTTGGAGGAGCTGGAAATAACTATCGGAGGGATAGCGTAATGCCATTGCATAGGGAATTGTTTAAGGATCTGCCTCCGGCAGAAGAGTTATTGAAGAATTATAAAAGCTTTCTTGATTCAGCCAGGGACGCAGACGGCTATTACTACCTGGTGCAGGAAATAGCGGAGAAATACGGAGGATTGGCTTATGAACTTGCGGAGGAAGTTTTTAAGGCGTCGGATATGAAATATGATCCTGTCCTGCTGAGGACCCGCGGAGCAGTTCGCCGCGCGGATTATGCCTTTGATGGGATCAACGTATACGATATCCGTGTCAGAAGGTACGAACCGGGTATGGAACAGGATATTGTGCGGATATACAACCGCGAAATCAGGAAAATATCCTGGGATGCGCTTATGGAGGAGGAGTACTTTTTGAGGAACATTGCGGACAAATCTGATACGGAAGGACTTTTTGCCGCATATAACCAAAATGATAAGGCAGTGGGATTTGTTCACTGCTGCTCCGATATAAGCGGCAGCAGCATCGAAGCCCTGTTTTTCCTGCCGGGCAGGATACATGAATGCGTCGGCAAAATACTGCTTGAGTCTGCGAGGAAATATTTCGCAGCAAAAGGCGAAAGTCGTATAAGTATCTTGACCGGACGCATTGATTATCCCTTTTATACGGAAATAAAGGCGGATAGAATGGGAGAGTTCCAATCAAAGCTTGGACATATATCCGACAGGCTGAAGGATATTGATGAATAGCAATATGGAATGAATTTGTAACCGCAGTATCGGATTTTACAACATAAAAGAGGGTGTAAGATTGTATATACATATAACGGAGACGCCGTATTATTATGAAGAGGGTGAGGAACTCTGCCAGGCCCTGGATATATTCATTGATGAGGTTGGCTTTGCAGCGCCCTTGGAAATGGTCCTCGAATTGAAGGATGAAAAAAAGGAATACGGCTTTTCGGCCCAAAAGGGTTCCAACCGCTTCAGGGTTATTGCGCCAAAGAATCAGGCCTCGACCCCCTGCAATATTTCAGTGACTGCAAGAGTAGGCGAGGAGCTGGATAAATATACCACTCCTGTCGGAAATATAAAGCCCTGGACCATCTATGTGGCTCAGGACAAACACCTGGACTATGGGTGGAGGCATCCGGTGGAAGAGGTTATCCATCGGATGAATGACCTCACGGATTACTACATCAGACTGAACCGGGATAAGAAGTCACGGTTCAATTTCGATTGCACTCTTTGGTTTGAAGAGTACAGGAATGCGCGCCCCGAAGGTAAATTCAGCAGGCTGGCTGAGCTTCTGAAATCAGGGGAATTTGAAATCGGAGCTTTTTATGCAGTCCTGTTCAACGGCATTATGACGGAGGAAGAGTTCGTACAATGTTTGATGCCGGCATTGAGAATGGAAAAGGAATACGGCATAAAAATCAATACGGCGGTCCCAACCGAGGTTCCTTCTTTGAACTGGGGTCTTTCAACCATACTGGCGGGAGCCGGAATAAAGCATATCCTGAGAGGCTCCTACCTGCTTAACAATCAGAATCTGATGAACCGGGAGCCCTATCCGCTGTTTTATTGGGAAGGCCCCGACGGTTCCAGGGTATTGACGAAGTTCGACCTTTTTCAGGATACCTGCAGCTTTGGAGGATATGGAGAAGCGAGGCCCCTCCGCATAGGAAGCTATGAAGAGCGGGTCAGTTTTGTGGAGGAGGCTGTCCGGCGCTACCAGTCTTATGAGAATTACCCCTTTGACGCTATCCTTCTGGCAGGCACGGGATGGGACGAATATCCCTTTGACGGCGAAACCGTGGATTTTATCAGCAAATTTAACACCCAGGGCTGGAAATACCCCAGATTGATTGACGCCACATGGAGTGATTTCTGGAGCCATATTGAAAGTGCCGAAGCCAGGGGTGTAAAAATACCTGTTTTAAGAGGGGATTGGGGCAGCTCATGGGAAGAGTGGCCGGCGCACCTGGCATATATCAACGCCTTATACCGCAAGGCCAGGGAAATCGTTCTTTCAGGGCAGACAGCTGCGGCTATAGCTTTTGTGATGAATGTAAAAGCCGACGGTAAAAGAATCGATGCTCTCAATGACAGCTTCCTTGCCATGGCCAAGTTCTGCGACCATAATATCGGGGGGATTGCGCCTCCGGAAGCGGATGATATGCGCGACCGGAAGACTGCCTATGTTTACAACGCCATTGTAAAAGGCTCAAGAGTTCTGGAGGGGTCATTGGCAGACATGGCCTTTAACATCCGTACGGAGGAGGAAGGAATTCTGGTCTTTAATCCGCTTTCATGGGAAAGGGACGGCATTATCGATATAATCATCAATGACCCGGGGGAATACGGAATCATCGACCCGGCCACTGGGGAAGAGGTGCCCTGCCAGGTCCAATTAAGAGGAATCCAGCCGGAGCATTACCTGAACTTTGCAGCCCAAAAGGTTCCGGCATTCGGATATAAGGTCTACAAGCTGAAGAAATGTGCAACCGTCGAAAAGACCGAAGCAAATGAAGTTAAAGATGAAAAAGATCAACATGTACTTGAGAACGAATACTTTAAGCTTCAGGTTGATGAAACCTCCGGAGGGATTGTTTCACTGCGGGATAAAAGGCTGGGGCGCGAGCTGGCAGATAAAAATTCTCCTTTCAGGCTGAACCAGTTTCTTTATTATTCGGAAGACATGCCTTATACAATCCATACCGCTAGCATAACTAAAGGTTTTGAAGGTGCAGTGTCAAAGAGCATTGTCGTTGAGGGAGAAACTCTCAGGACCAGAGTCAAAACGGTTTATACTCTTTATCCCGGCCAGAAACATATCGATATTTTGGACGAGATATACAAGGAACCGTCGACTGAGCTGCAGTCCGTGCAGTTTGTATTTCCTTTTGCGGTACCGGACAGAGAGTACCATTTTGACGGGACGGCTGCAATAGTGAAACCCGGGCTGGTCAAGGAAGGCGGAGATCAGCTGCCGGGAGCAGGAATGGGGACCTATTGCGGGATACACTTTGCCGATGCGTCCAACGAAGAATTTGGAGTCACAGTGGCTTCCATTGATTCCCACCTGTACTGTTTTGGCTCAAATACCGTCGGAAGAACCGAAGGCTATATAAGTCCGGATAACTCAACGGTTCATTCTGTGGTAATGATGAACTACAACCACATGGATAACTGCTCTGACCAGGGAGGGCAAAAAGTATTCGCTTTCCGTTATAGCCTGTTCCCCCACCAGGGGAGGTTTCATCCGGCCGAATCGCTCAAATTTGCAAAAGGTCAGTGCCGCCCGCTTGTGCCGGCGCATGTGGGGAAAAATCCCGAAGGACTGCTTGCAAAAAGTGCCGCCTCCTTCCTGTCCTTCGACAATAAAAACGTCATTGCAAGCGGGCTGAAAGTTTCGGAGGATAAAAAGAGTGCCGTACTCAAACTCAGGGAATGCTGCGGGGAAAATACGACGGTTATACTGGAAAGTCAGGTGTTTAGCATAATTTCTGCCGCAAAGACGGATTTGCTGGAAAGAGAAAAGCTTGAGCTTCCATGTGTTGATGGGAAAGTCAAGCTTACTGTCAAGGCGCGTGAGCTTTTGACCATAAAGCTGGTATTCGGTGAAAAGAAGTTTTGGATTTAGCGGAATTACGCATATTTATAGGATTTGCGGGAGGGTTCTATGATAAACAATTATGATCCGATAGGGCAGTCCCTGGAGGACATTATCAACAGTCTGGCGGAAGTCACCGGATGCATGGTCGGTTTTGTATCCTGTGATTACACCTGGATACCTTGCCGCATCAAGAAGGAGTGCGACTTCTGCCGGATAACCCAGAGAGGGAGAAACGGAGCCGCCCTGTGCTCCGACCTGGACCGCAGAGCCCAGATTGTCGCTAAGAGCTTCAAATCCAACTATGTCTATACCTGCTATTATGGCTTGGTCGAAATCGTTTTACCCGTTTACAAAAACAATGTTTTTATGGGCGGACTGTATTTTGGACAGTTTCTTGACAGACAGCCCGATGAAAAGGGCTGGCAGGAGGTGGAGGGCAAGCTGCCGCCGGAGATAGATGCGCAGAGCGCCAAAGAGGCCTATTTCAGGGTGGAATATATGAGCCCTCAGAAAATCTATGACCTGCAGTTTTTGCTGAACTTGATGTCCGACTCCATTGAAAAGCACATGAATCAATATGAATGCAGGTTTTCGGATTTTGAGAGGATTATCGGATATATCGACCATAACTTTCAAAGAGAAATCACCCTGGAGGATCTGGCGGTCATATCCAACTATAACCCATCCTATATCAGCCAGATGTTCAGAAGAAAGTTCGGGTTTACCTTAACCGAGTATATAACCGGCGTCAGGATCAGGAAAGCTAAGGAGCTGCTGCTGAATAGCGGGATGTGCATGAGTGAAATAGCTTATGCTACCGGGTTTAAGGATCAAAACTATTTCAGCAGGGTTTTTAAAAGCCTGGCTGCTTTTTCACCCATGGCATACAGGAAGAGGTACAGAGACAAACCGGAATTCGGTGATTACAGTAGTACAGACGATAAGCTGTAGCATAAATGATCCGGTGGCTGTAGATGTGATTATACGGAACACAATACTTCAAACCGAGATTCCCACGCCGCTTTGCTCCTCGATATTACAAAGAAAAATTAAAATTGCGAATTGAAGCAAGGGAGGTCTGACAGGATGAAGATCATGACTGTGAAAGGTACGGTAGATATTGAAGAATTAGGCATTATACTTCCGCATGAGCATCTTATCATGGGATTTGATTGGCCTGGTCTGTGGCCCGACGTGTCACACCGGACTGAACTGGTCTGGAAAAAGGTGAATATAGAAAATCTTGGAGAGCTGAGACGCAACTATTGCGCCATAAGGGATAATGCGCTGCTTGACGATGTCGGTGAAATATCCTGGGAAGTTGAGCTTTTCAAAAGAGCGGGCGGGGGAACGATCATGGAAATGAGCACCTATGGGCTCTATGGAAATCCCGCCAAACTGAAGGAAATTTCAGAAAGAACAGGTGTGCATATTATCGCAGGTACCGGTTTTTATCTGGATCAAACCTTTACGGAAGAGATTAAAGCGATGTCCGTCGACGACATGTATCATGTGATGATGAGGGATATAGCGGAAGGCTTTCCGGGAACGGATGTAAAGGCCGGTATTATCGGCGAAGTAGGAATTTCGGGCTTCTCGAAGGCGGAAGAAAATTCGCTCCGGGCGTCTGCAAGAGTACAGCGGGATACGGGTCTCGCCATGAATATCCATGTGGGCATGTTTCCTGAGATTTGCAGAAAAATCGTCGGAATCCTCAAGGAGGAAGGAGCCGATCTTAAGAAGGTTGCTTTTGCCCATTGTGACGGAGGGTCGCCGGAGGATTGCAAGGAATTCACCGACCAGGGCATATTTGTGGAATCCGATTGCTTTGGAAATGAGTTCTATGCGGACAACGGCGCCTATGACGGAGATGATCCCTGGTATTTCACGGGAGACGGCGAAAGACTTGATGCCATCATAGAGAGAATCCATAAGGGGATCGGCCATAAGCTGTTCCTCTCGCAGGATGTATGCTCTAAAATGCAAACCGTCAAATATGGGGGCTACGGCTATGCCCATCTTCTTGAAAACATCATCCCAATGCTGGAATACAGAGGAATTTCAAGAGACGTTCTTTATAAAATTATGAAAGAGAATACGGCAAGATTTTTACTTGGCGAGTAGGGGGCGATATCAATGAAAAAAGCAATGACCGTTCGAGGACCTGTTGAAGCGGACGAACTGGGACATATACTACCCCATGAACATATTCTCATGGAATTTCCCGATTGGGGGTTTAAACCCGTCTATCCGGAGCTGGCGGACAAAAAGGTGACCCTGGATATCCTCGGAAAGCTCCGGCGGGATATCTGGTCCTGCAAGGACAATCTGATCCTGGAGGATGTGAGTCTGATGCGGGATGAAGTTGCTTCCTTCGCGAAAAATGGAGGAGGTACGATCGTGGATGTTACTACGATCGGCCTAAAGAGAAATATAAAACCGGTCATCGGGATTGCACAAGCAACGGGAGTGAATATCATCGCAGGAACGGGATATTACGCCAAAGCAGGTCACCCAAAGGAGGTTTCCGGCCTAACTGCGGAAGATATATACAAATGGATGAAAAAGGAGCTTACGGAGGGGATAGAGGACACGCGGGCCAGAGCGGGGATTATCGGTGAAATCGGCGTTTCCAGCCCGTTTGCGCCCGATGAGCAAAAGGTGGTAAGAGCTGCAACATGGGCCCACAAAGATACCGGCGCGCCAATCAATATTCATCAATCCAATGGAACTGAGCTGGAGAAGATTGATGCAATCTTCAAGGAAGAAGGGATTTCCCCGGAAAAGGTGGTGCTTTCCCATATGTGCTCGGCAACGGAGGAGCAGCGCTTATGGGCTGCAGATAAAGGATATTATGTAGAAATCGACAGCTTCGGAAATGAGTACTATTTGAATGCGGCAGCCGGTATTGCCGTGCGGGATCCGGACCTGCTAAAAATGGTCAAGGTTTTGATGGAAAGAGGATATTTAAAGCAAATTCTTATCTCCAATGACATCGCTTTGAAGATGCTGCTAAAAAAATACGGAGGGTGGGGATATGAGCATATTATAAGAAATATAAAGCCTTTCATGCTCAGAAACGGAATACCGCCGAAGGCGATTGACACGATGCTGTATTACAACCCCATGCGCATGATTGCCTATTTGGATTAAATTCTCTATTTTAAAATCCATAATTCTCTTATATCGAAGATTTGATGATCAACGAGCCTAAAAAAGAAAGGACGGCAGCCATGTATAGTGTTGTTATTTGCGGCACCGGTTTTATAGGCAGGATTCATGCCGCAGCTTACAAAAATCAGATAAACGGCAGATTGGCCGGCGTGATGGATGCGTACCCGGAAAAGGCGGAAAAACTTGCGCTGGAGTTGGGGGTAAAAGCATACGACAGCTTTGACAGGCTGTTAAGCGATGATTCCGTGGATGTAATCGACGTATGCGTCCCCACGTTCCTGCACAGGACATTTGTGGAGAAGGGCCTGGCCGCGGGCAAGCATGTTTTGTGCGAAAAACCCATGGCGCTGACCCTTGAGGAATGCGATGCAATCGTAAACGCCGCCGAAAAAGCGGAAACAAAGTATATGATCGCCCACAACCACCGGTTTTATGTTGAAAACGACCTGGTTTATCAGACCGCGGCTTCAGGGAAGCTTGGAAAGATTTATTCCTGCAGCGCATACCGGATCGGCGTCACTCCCGACTGGTCCGAGGGCGGATGGATTGTCGACCCTTCAAAGAGCGGCGGTGCCGCAACGGATTTTATCCTTCACGACATCGACCTTTGCAACTGGATCGGAGGAAAGCCCCGCGTTGTTATGGCGCAGGGAATCAGGTCCAGCCGGGGGGCATGGGATTACATGGACATATCCATCGATTACGAAAGCGGAATCAAAGGCTTTGTTGAAGGCGGATGGATGTGCAGGGGAGAGTGGCCTTTTACGCAGGAGCACAGGATATTGGGAGAAAATGGTGTTGCGCAATGGGTATCACGGGCAGAGAAGAATATTGAAAAAAGGAATCAGGCAAATTCCGTCATCGGAATATTCGTTGAAGGGCGGAAGGCGGAGTATCCCCAGTGGGTGAAGCGGGACAACTATGAAATCGAAATTGAATATTTCCTGGACTGCATCAAGAAAAATGTTCCGGTGGATAAAATCAAAGCCATTGACGGATATAGGGCAATCCAGGTATCCCTGGCTGCAAAGGAATCGGCTGAAACCCTTAAGCCGGTGGTAATCGGAGATTAGGTACAACGAGGCGGCAAATTTCCTTTGAATTAGGCCGTTATAGCAAATTAAAAAAGTATGGGAGAAACCATCCATTGACAGACGGAGGCTGTATTTATGAGGATTGATATCGCATTAAACGGCGGAACGCCGGTAAGAACGGAACCCTGGCCAAAGTGGCCGCTTTTCACGCCAAAGGATAAAGAGGATATCTGCGCAGTCCTTGATGACGGCAGAATGACCGCAATCACGGGACCCAAAGTTAAGGAGTTTGAAGAGAAATATGCAGCAAAGTTCGGTGTAAAATATGCACTTGCTACTGCAAACGGCGTGCTTGCCCTTCATATGGCATTATCGGCGCTTGGTATCGGACCCGGGGATGAGGTTATCGTCCCCGCGCATACATTTATCGGCACCTCTATCCCGGTTGTGATGGCAAATGCAATTCCTGTGTTTGTCGATGTAAACATTGATAACTTTAATATTGATGTCACAAAAATCGAAGCGGCAATAACTAAGCACACCAAAGCTATTTTGCCGGTTCATTTGAATGGCGTGGCAGCGGAGATGCAGGAAATCATGAGGATTGCAAAAAAATATGACCTCAAGGTGATAGAAGACGCTTGCCAGGGGCATGGAGCCCTTTATTGCGGGCAATTGGCCGGAACCTTCGGCGATGCGGCATGCTTCAGCTTTTTTGAAGACAAGACCATGACAACCGGCGAAGGCGGGATGATGATAACAGACAGCGAAGAGGTATATGAAAAGGCACGAAGCATCAGAAGCTACGGTGAGCCGGTCAGCAAAAACATCGGCGATAGAAAATACGAGCACATGATATTGGGGTTTAATTACAGAATGCCGGCAATATCCGCCGCGCTCGGGTTGAATCAGATCGACAGATTGGATGAAATGGTCGCGAAAAGAAGCAGGAATGCGGCATTTTTAAGCGACAACCTTAAAGAGGTGCCGGGAATTATTACTCCTATGGAGTATGAGCATATCCGGCCAGCATACTACAAGTATGTTTGCAGGATTGATCCAGGGATAATCAAAACCGATGTATTGACATTCATCGATGCCATCAAGGCGGAAGGCATACCTTCAACGCCAAGATATCCCAAGCCGCTGCCATTACAGGAAGTATACAAGGGCAAGCACGGTTACGCCGGGACGCAATGTCCTTTTGACTGTGAAAAATATGGCGCGGAAGTCGATTATTCAAAGGGTTCGTGGCCCATAGCCGAGAGGGTGGGAAAAGAAGCCTTCGTACTCCTCGTGCATCCGTCCATTGAAGAAAGAGACTTAAAAGATGCAGTTGAAGCGGTAAAAAAAGTAGCCGCATATTATTCAGTATAAAAAACAGGGTGAGAAATTATGATCAGACCAAAGATTGGTTGTTACGCAATATTTGAGCTTTCAGAGGAAGACTGGGAGAAGGCCCCCCTGCAGTTGGATACTCTGTGCAGGGGACTTGAAGTGCAAGGCATGGAAGTGGTTAAAGCCGCTGTTCCCGTAACGGATGAAGCATCATCTAAAAGAGTTGCAGAGTACTTTGCCGCAGAAAAGGTTGATTTAACCTGTCCCCTGATCATCACCTGGTGTCATGATCACAACCTATGGACCATTCAAAAGTCTACCCGGGTTCCGGTGGCAGTATGGGCCATCCCAGGCCTGCGCAACGGCTCTGCTTTGGGCGCGCAGCAAGTCGGATGCTTTTTGGGCGATCTGGATATTGAACACAGGTTGTATTACGGCAGTGAAGACGATGCTCAAAGTCATAAAGCGCTTGCGGTTTATGCCAAAGCATGCGCCGTCAGGAATAAATTAAGGAACGTAAAAATCGCAATGGTTGGCAGAAGGACGCCGGGAATGACTCCTACCGCTTTTGATGAAGTGGAGATCATGAGGGTATTCGGATGCCAGGTTGTAACTTATGGAATGGATGAGGTTGCACATCTTGCAAACACCTTCGACGACGGGCTTGCGGGAGGCGAATGGGAGAAACTTAGTAAAGCTGCAGCATCGGTGTTGAATGTAGCTGAAGGCCATGGAATTTTGACAATGAAATACTATCTGGCGCTGAAAAAGATCGCCCGGGACAATAACTTTGCCGCTATGGCTGTGGGGTGTTATCCCAGCTATTGCGGAACAACCTGCATACCTGTTGCACTTTTGAATGAAGAGGGAATCGCTGCGGGATGTGAAGGAGATTTGAATTCAACCATCGCCATGTACATATTAACCCAGCTGACCGGAAAGCCGGTTCATTTCGGTGAGATGTGCGTAATCGACAGGAATGAGAACTATATCCTCTCCTCCCATTGCGGTGCGGCTCCCGTTTCCATGGCATGCGAAGACGGTTACACACTATGTCCCGTAAGGCTTGCAAATACGGGCGTCTGTATACGCTACAGGTCGAAGCCGGGAAGAGTCACCTATATGAACCTTGTCGGAAGAAAGGACAAATACAGGATATGCGCTTTTGAAGGGAATGCGGTTGATACGCCTCTGATTTATGAGGGGAATCCAATGAAAATCGTTCCCAGGACACCGGTTTCAGAAATATGGGACATCATATCCGAATATAGCTTTGGACACCACTGGATGGCGGTTTATGACCAGGTTGAAGAGGAAATAAAAGAATTATGCAGACTGTTGGAGATATCCGGGATATTTCCGGACCTAAAAAAATATAGGGAATGAAGGAGAGTCGGCGTGAGTAACAGAAGCTTGCAGTGGCTGGAGGAAGCCGCAATAATTTCAAAGGTGCTTTCCAATACCCCGTCAATCGATAAGGACCTGAGGATTGAAACCGCTGAGTTTAAAGCCCGTCAGCAGAAGGTAATCAAAGCCCTTGAAAAGGCGGGGCTCGAGGCGGCTTTCGTGTATTCGGACGAGCACTATAACGGAGATGTTCCTTACCTTGCGGGGAATACCAATGTGTCGATTGAGCCAATTGCCGGAGTGATAGGCAAAAATGGCTTTCACCTTCTGGCAGGGCTTGAAGGCGGTTATATTGCGGAACAGCTTGCCTACCGGTCGGGTGCCTGCGTCCATAAGGTAGAAATGCTCAAGCTTGCCGATGAAGATTACCCTATCGAGGCCGAAAGAGTCGAAGATGTCATTGAGCAAGCTGCAGGATGCAAGCCTGAGAGGATAGGATTATTGACGCCAAGGGCGGTTTTTCCCCTGAGCATCTATGAATTTCTGGCGGACTATGCCGGCGGATATGACAGGGTGGTGGACGCCCAGGAGATATACTTTAAAATCAAATATGAAAAGTCCGAAGCGGAAATGAAGCTTCTGGAGCAGGCGGGCCTTATTTCGGATGTCATGCTTGAGGGCATGCTCAAGGTCGTCAAGCCGGGTATGCTGGAAACACAGGTTTCCCAGTGGGGCTATGCAATTGCACAGGAACTTGGCGCAGAAGAGTTTGGCTTTGACATCATGGTGAATGCCAACGAGGCAAACAGGACATTGATCGGCAAGTCCTTAAACAGAGTCATCAGCGAAGGCGACATTGTCCACGTGGGCGTATCGCCCAAAAGGGACGGCCTGACAGCCTGTGAAAGGGCTTCTGTGGTTTGTGTGAAGGGTCCCGAAAAAATCACGGCAGACCAGAGGTTCTGGTTTGATTTTGTCGAAGACGCTTTCAGGGAAGGCTTCAACGCCTATGTAAAGGTGGCGGAGGAAGGACTTCCCGCCAAATATCAGGAACAGGCGCTGATAAATTACTTCAAAGCCAGAGAAGACGAGGTCTGTACCCGGATCGGCAGGAAGATTGACCTTGCAAAACAAAAGCCCTATACCGGAACCCATAATTCCGGCTATACCGAGTGCCAGGAATTTTACGGGGCAATAACCCTTAATTCCAATGAGCCTCTGGGCGAAAGGATCGTAACAATGCTTGATGTGGCGGTAAAAGGGGTCGGAAATAAGTGGAATGATATTGTAATCCCGGGGTTGGATTATTTAGTTGTTGAAAAAACCCTGGGCAAATACGGGAAAAGAGTCGAAACGCTCACTAAGCTTCCCGTTAATTTGCAGCACTTTGTGGGATGGGCCGGATAATTTCAGGACGGAAAAATCCGTATTTGGTCAACCTGCTTTCAATAGCTGATGTTACCTCGAATATCAATATATTATAAAATAACTATCAATGCAATACAAGAAATAGAAAGAAGCGTATGATAGTATATTAATATATTACAAAGATAACGAGGTGATGCGCCCTGACTTCAAGAGAAAGATTGATAAAAGTGCTAAAGGGTGAAATTCCCGATTGTGTTCCGGTTGCACCCGATACGTCCAATATGATACCTGCAAAGCTCACCGGAAGGCCCTTCTGGGATTTGTATCTCTATCAGGAAATTCCCATATGGAAGGCATATATCGACTGCGTCAAACACTTTGACTTCGATTCGCTGATGGATGGCTATGTTGATGTCCGCTTTGAAGAGCTTGGTGAGATCGATCGGGAGTGGGAAGAGGGTATTGTTTTCAAAAATGACGACAGGATTGTTACCCAAAGGTATCGTACGGCTAACAGCAGTAAGCAATGGGAAAATTTCGTTACCGTATATTATAAAGATAACCCGCCAACCCATGGCGTAAAGCCGCATTCCATCGGACTTCCCGAAATTCCGGCAAGCTATTGGCCCATAGAGGGCAGGAAAGTGTGGCCTCAGGGCGAAGCGCTGCTGAAGCTGGTAAAGCAGGAAATGGGAGATCACGGGCTGGTAGGCGTTTCCTGCGGGACTTCCTGTATTCTGCGGAATGAGGAAGAGATACTGGATTATTATGATAATCCCGAAAAGTATTACAAAAGAAGAGACGACCTGCTGGAATCCACGGCAAAGCGCTTTGAAAAACTCATGTCCCTTACGCATAAGCCCGACTTTATCTGCACCGGAGCTTCCGGAAGCTTGATTTTCCAGACCCCTCAAATTTTCAGAGACCTGGCGCTGCCAATTGTCAAGCAAATGACCGCATTGTGCAAAAAGCACGGCATACCCTCACACATCCATTGTTGCGGTCCGGAAAAGGAGCTTGTTAAAATCGCTGCGGAAGAAACGGAGCTGACCGTGATAGATCCCCTTGAAATACCGCCCATGGGGAACTGCGACCTGAAAGAGATAAAGAAGCTGTATGGAGACAAGCTGGTACTTAAAGGTAACCTGCATACTTCGAATGTTATGCTCAACGGCTCAGTCAAAGATGTGATCAAAGCTTCAAAGAGAGCTATTGACGATGCCGCGGAGGGCGGCAGGTTCATACTTTCCACCGGTGATCAATGCGGCAGGGATACTCCGGTGGAAAATTTATTCGCCATGATAGAAACCGCCAGGACATACGGGAGATATTAATATGACTCACGCAGGGCGGGAGCTTTTCATAGCCCCGCCCTGCATGTGTGCGTGTTCTCGGCTTGGAGACCGCCGGTAAAATTAAAGGAAAGATAATCTGTATTGTGCAAGACAATTTGAATTGCTGTCTGCAATCCATTTCCGCTGCAGCACCCACCCATACTTGGATTTCCATCGAACTGCATGATTTTGCGGACCATAGCTTCTTTCACTGAAACCGTTGTTGTAAATGATTTTTTCCAACACATTAACAGGATCCGGAATCCTGCTTGTCAATCAGTTCGCCGCGTGTGATAGTAACGTCCTTTGGGGCTTGGATTGCCAGTCGTAAATCGCCTTCTTCGCTTTTTACCACCTTTACCTTTATGGTGTCTCCGATCATAACATATTCCCCCGGCTTTCTGCCCAACACCAGCATAGCATTTCTCCTTTATTTGTCAAAAAGACAAATTCTCTATCTATGAATCTTCCTGTTAAAGTGCCTGAAAAAAGAGACTTCCCATAACAATAATTTACTATTGATTTCAAGAATACTTAACAGGTATAATTCTTAATAAAGAATAACAAAAAAATCCGGCATTTTTTCAGTCTATGTAAAAACGACGGATTTTTTGCCAAAAATAGTGGCTGATTTTGCTAAGGGCAAAATAGATAGTACGGCTTAAGGGGAATTATGTTGGAATTAGCAATCTGTGACGACTCTAAAGCGGAGAGAAAGCTATTGTTAAGTTTGATTAAGTCAATATGCTCCGATAGGAACATGAAGTATGATTTTGAGACATCAAGCTTTACCTGCGGCGAGGATTTGATAAATCACTACGAAGATGGCGGGATTCATTTTGATATTATTTTTCTGGATATCTATATGGCAGACAAAACCGGGATTGAAACCGCCCGTCAAATCCGCAAATATGACGCCGCATGCAAAATTATATTTATTACGACAAGTATGGATCATGCCCTTGATGGGTATAGCGTGTTTGCATACAACTACCTGGTCAAGCCCGTCACTCCGCAAATATTTGCATCAGTTTTAAAAAAAGCCCTGGAAGGGGCTGATTCAGAGAAAAAAAAGGCTTTATATGTAAAGTCGGGAAACAAGCTTCAGCTGATTCCGTATAAAGATATCAAATATATTGAAAGTCAGGGCAGAATCACTAAAATATTTACATTGAAAGGGGAGGAGATCTCCTGCTACCTGAAGCTGGATGATATTGAGTCGGCGCTGACAGATCCCAGGTTTTTGCGAAGCCATAAAAGTTTTCTTGTAAATATGGACTGTATTGTAAGCGTCAAAGAATACTTTTTTACGCTTTTTGACAATACGGACGTTGCCATAAGGCAAAAGGGGTTTACCGCCATAAAAAAGAAATATTGCGAGTTTATTATTAAAAGAGTGGATTAGCTTGAACACAGGCAAATGAAAGGGCGGTCAAATTGGCAGGGGATGTAAATAGAAAGCATGGCTCTTCAGCGTTAGAGGTAGATATCATTCTGCCGCTGTTTGACGGATAAGTATTTTCTATTTTTATGAAAATTATACTAAAGTACGGCTCGGATATTGTCGATATAGTATTCAGTAAGGCGGGTAAGTATTAATAACTTAATATTTTGCAAAACATGGACGATTTGATATTCTCCACGATCTTTTACAGGACGCAAAAGATGTGGCGATATGTTAAATCGTTTTTTTATGTAATTCTATACGCGCAGGGAGGATGGTGTTTCCGGTACATGGGAGATAGCAGTAGAATAGAGTATAATTTGCATCTCTGAAGCCGGAGACGGTTGACAATTAAATATAAAATACAGGGACGATACAATAGACGGGACTTTTCTTGCAGGACGCAGGGGGGGACTGAAAATTGGATCGTTTTTTTTTATTTTAATTTTTATAGGAGGTATGGAGTTTATGCTAGTGTTGGGGAGAAAACCGGGCGAGTACGTTAAAATCGGTGAAAATATAATAGTCAAGGTAATAAGAAGCGAGGAAGGCGACCTGCGTCTGGCAATCGATGCGCCAAGGGAAATCAGTATTGTGCGCGGCGAAGTATATGAAAGCCAGCATAAAATCGTTCAGGAATAATTATAGATAAAGGGAATAGCTCCCAAAAAGAATAACGTCAAATGCTCATGGACGACCGCATTTGCTTAAGCCGGTAGGACGCCGGGATAGTACAGCAATTGCAGTCGTCCGTTTTGCTTCGGATACCTGAGTGCCGGAAAAAATATCTTTCGCAGAAAAAGCGTGAGGTAATATTTTCAGTGCCCCTAAATCAGTTAATAAGCCGAGTGGCCATGAGGCTTGTTATAAATAAAAAAAGTGAAAATGGAAGTTCACTAAAAAAAACATGGAGGTAATATTATGAGAATCAATCATAACATCGCATCACTTAACACTTACCGTCAGTTGTCAAGCAATGGAGTCAATACACAGAAGTCACTTGAAAAGCTATCTTCCGGTCTTCGTATAAATAAGGCTGGGGATGATGCGGCAGGTCTTGCAATCAGTGAAAAGATGAGAGGCCAGATCAGAGGTCTGGATCAGGCTGCACGAAATTCGCAGGATGGTATCTCTTTAATTCAAACCGCAGAAGGCGCCCTCAACGAAACCCACAGTATCCTTCAAAGAATGAGAGAACTGGGGGTACAGGCTGGTACTGATGTTGCTACTGATGACGACAGGCAGAAGATTCAAAGTGAAATAAACCAATTAGCCAAGGAAGTAACAAGAATTTCCAACACCACGGAATTCAATAAGAGCAATCTCCTTGCAGGCGGATTTAGTGACAAATCCATTCAGATCGGTGCAAATGGAGGACAAAACATAGCATTTTCAATAGGTGCCATGGATGCAAAAACCCTTGGTATAACAAGTGATGTCATCACCGCATCGGCTGGAACCAATAATGCAGGGATTACCGGTGTAAATGTGAGGGATGATGCTCCTATTTCCGCTGTGGCCGGGCAATCAGTAAGCATTACATCATCAGTTCATGCAACTGATACTAAAGGCGCGGTAAAAGGTTTGTCTTCAGCTTCAGCTTTAAATGTAGCTGAAGGAGCAACCGTAACAGGTACAGAGGATTTGGCAACTTATGCTGCAACAGACGCAGATCCTGCTTCCATTACAGCTAACGGAGCAATGAGAACAGCAGCTACACTGGAAACCGGAAGTATAGCTGTAGGCGGTCTTCAAGGTATTGCTACTGCGGCTGGTGCAACTGCAAATGTAATCACTTTTACGACTGAACTTAACGGCGGTGGTCCTAAAACATTTACTATTTCATTTGGTACCGATGCTGATGATGAGTTCAAGGCTACCAGTACGATAGGTGATTTCACGACTTTACTCCAAAATAAACTTACCGGTGCATTAGGCGAGGGTGTATCTGTCTCACAAAGTGGAGGCGTTTTCACATTTACTACTGACAAAGCTGGTAGTGATGCATCATTTACACTGACTGCAAGTGCCAGCACTGGTGTTTTTAAAATGGATGCAGGTAATGGCGCAACAATAACAGACGGACATGGTATGGGTGCTACGGACGGTAAGGGATATGGCAAGCTGGCACTAAACATTGATGGAAAAGATGTAACCGTTGACATTACTGCTGATTCGACAAACGAGGATGTTGCCATTGCTATAAATAATGCTGCAAATGCTGCTCTCAATACCACAGGAAAAACCTATGCCAGCATAGGTACTGGCCCTAATGCAGGAAAATTGATCCTGACTTCTCAATCGGAAGGATCAACCTCCAGTGTAAAGGTTCTTGGGAGCTATAAAGCAGATGGCATTACAGCGGGAACATTGCATCAGGAGCTTGGCTTAACGGCTAACTATACAACCAATACAGGAATCCAGAATGTTGGTACAAATGGAACTGCAGGAAAAATCTCCTTCAATGTTAACGGACAGGCTTTTGATGTGGAAATAACCGGTGGTATGAGTGCAACTGACGTCAGAGATGCAATAAACAGCAAGTCAACGACTGCTGTAGGTGCTAACATAGCAACCATTAACACAGATGGTGAGCTTGAACTGACTACAGATGTTACATTGACAACTGGTGACAAAACCGGCCACAATGCAAACATATCAGTTGTAGGAGATAATAACGGCGGAAGAACACTCACGGCTCTGGGATTGTCCGTAGGCACAACCTATGGTAAGGATGTAGCTGCAGGCATAATTAATTTGGAGATAGATGGGAAGGCTGTTAATGTTAACCTTACAGATACCGACGACATTGACACCGTTGATAATATCATAAACAAGATTAATGAAGATATCAATGCTCAGCTGGGTACATCCGCTACCTATGCCGCCAAAGATGCAAACGGTAAGATATCCATTACATCCCAAAGCTCAGGATCGAAATCCAACGTAGCAGTTATCGGCGACAATACTAACGGAGATACAATTAAAAAGCTTGGCTTGCAGGTGGAGAACAAAAAAGGAGCTAACACAGGGGAATTGTCCTACACTGCAACGCTTGGATCCAAAACTGAAACGGTTACAGTAAAATCCGGTGCTGATATCGTAGTATTTGAAAAAGACTTCAAAGGCATGACGCTGAATAAAGACAAAGATGTAAATACAGCAGGATCAGCCACAATCAGTTCAAGTAAAGCGGAATCCACGACAGCAACCTTTACTGCCGATGGACGTACTGATGTTGAAGCATCTGTTCAGAGCGGACTGCTAGTTGACACAGTTGAAGCTGCTAATTCAGCAGTTACAAAGATTGATAACGCTATTACCGTAGTGTCCAACCAGCGTTCCAATCTCGGTGCTTTGCAAAACAGGCTTGAACATACGATTGCAAACCTCGGAACTTCTTCCGAAAATCTGACAGCAGCCGAATCCCGTATTCGTGACGTTGATATGGCAAAAGAAATGATGGAGTTCACCAAGAACAACATCCTTTCTCAGGCAGCTCAGGCCATGCTGGCCCAGGCAAATCAACAGCCTCAGGGAGTGTTGCAGCTTCTCAGATAATCTACATAGCATGTACAACTGACGAAGAGGGCCAGAAGGAATTATTTCTCTGGCCCTTTTCTTTTACTTCAGGCAGGCTGACGACTCCGCTTCCACAGGTACTCAAGATTTACAGGAACTGAAAGGTGATCCGGATCAAAATGTCACCGGTACCGGATATCCGTTATGCTGACGATGCCGAAATAGCCGTTGGAAGAGTGATTAAAGCCGGATACGCTGCCTGATTTGAATACGATGTCGGAAAGGTCGGAGTATACTTCCTCCCTGAAATCCTTCACTTTCAGTTCAATTTTTGGCTTCTTCTGATCCAGGGCAGTTTTGACAGCATTCCGGAACTCGGTAACACCGCTGACCACCAAACCGTTTTTATAATAATAATTGCTTTCCATGCTGTTGCAGGCAGGATACAAGGAGGAGCTCCAGCGGGCTCCTTTGGAAAGCTCCTTGTCTGAGAGATTGAAATAATAGTAGCTAAGAACATCCTTGCCGTTGCTTGTCACAGGGTCGTCGAAGGTGGAATCCACGTGATAGTACTTACCGCCGACTTTTACAATATTCCAGGCATGACCCTCCCAGCGTCCCATAGCATTGGATTCTCCCGATACCACCATGCACTCCAGCGCAGACAGATCGCTCAGAAGCTTGAAAGCCTTGGAATAGCCCTCGCATACCGCTTTACCCAGAATAAGGCAGCCATAGGCCGTATAGGAAACAGCCGGAATATTTCCGGCTTGATAATTTGCATAGTCATATTTCGTATGATTGACGATATAATTGTGAATCTGCAGCTCCTTGTCATAGTCCGCCATCCCTTGATTAATGAATCCGGCAACGACATTTCTTGCTTTGTACAGAGTATCCGCCGCCTGCTTTTTTAACGTCTGATATTCTGTCTTTGTATATCTATAGGCTACGGTCACAGTAAGTGCAGTACCCTTGGAAGTATATTTCCAGGAGCTGACGAAATCCTCCACACCGGTAACCTGGCTGACGGCAGCCAAAGCTCTTTGATACGAGGCCTTGAAATCCTTCAATGCATCTCCGTTGTAACTGCCTGTATCGATTCTTATATTGGTTTGAGAGGAATAAAGAGAATTTTTGAGAATATTGAATAAATCCGTACTGTTTTTCGCCTCATAGCCTCTTGATGTTGAAACAGGCTTGTAACTTGCAACATTTCCGTATTCATCCTTGAGGTCGGAAGTATAAAGTCCCAGGGCGGTTAAGGCTGTTTTTGAAATAACTTTATCCTCGTTGGCCAGCTTGTCCAGCAATGTATTGGAAGAAGACTTGAGCTTGGTTTTCAGCGCATTGTAGGACAGTCCCGCCAGGTCATTTCTCAGAAGGACGGATGCGGTGGCAAACGAGCCTGATTCCGATGCACTTAAAAGTCCGGCTTGTACAGCTTTGTCAAGCGCATCTTCATATTTGAAATCACCGGTTTTATCGTTGTAGCCCAGGGCTCGAAGCACAAAGGTGGCATATTGTTTTGCCGTCAGCTGCTCCGCTGAACCGAAGGTGGTGGCGGAGGTACCGACGGTCAAACCGTTTTGATACATGTAGCCAATAAGGCTGTCTGCCCAGGAGGGTACGTCCGTAAAGGGATGAGACAGGTTCAGGTTCTTGGCTTTTTGCTCTAGTCCAAGGAGGCGCAAAAGCATGGCTGCGCCTTCCACCCTTGTGGACGTGCGCTCCAATTCAAATCCTTTGTCTGTTCCGTTAAAAAGCCCGAGTATTTTAAGATCTACAGCCTTTTCAAGATTGCTGTTACCGGATGTTGCTGCAAAACCTGGCAATGCCAGTATTATTAACAATAGAGCTGCGATAAGAATGGCGCAGCAAACAGTTTTTTTCATTATAATCACCTACTAAACAATCACCCACTAAAGGAAAATAGCTTATCCTATATACAAATATCATTATAGCAATTCTTGAGTAGTTTGACAATAAAAGTAGAAGCTTGAGTTTCCGTAGTTTTATCCACAGACCCCTTATTAAGCTGGTAACGTAATCAACAGATTTCAAAAAACGCCTAAAATAAAAGGAATCCGCATCCTTTTTGTAGTAGAATATTGGTGTCCA
>JAEZCO010000050.1 GCA_023433505.1 Bacillota bacterium
ATTAGCATATATATCACCTTTTGTCATTTCTGTATTATGTTGTATAATTCGACATCCAGAGTCAAAATTCCTGCTTCAAACTCACTATATTCAAGGTTTTCAAGGAACATTTATCAGGTGAAACTAGCTAATGTACTATTTTCCAGGATTATGAACATGATACTTACTAAAACATTGGCATCTATATTCACCTAAATTTCCATAATTTTCAATAAACTCAGCCTAACATAACTGTTGGACTGAGTTTTTGTTTTCCAAATAAAATCCATTATGAGAAATAAGCGCAATAGGGTCATTAGGTTTAATGATAGACCCCCAGGTGCCTCAGAGTCTGGTGTTTTTACGGAACGCAGAAAAACGGGCAAAAAAGTATGAAGCGGGGCTTATCATTATCTCCCACAGCGTTGTGGATTTCTTGTCGCCGGAAATCAAGATGTACGGTCAGGCGCTTTTGACATTCCCTGTATCAAAATCATCATGGGACTGACGGAAAGAATTTGCGGGAGACCAAAGAGCTTTACAACCTTACCGATGCGGAGGAAGAACTACTGGAAAGCAAGAAAACGCGGGCATGCTTTGTTTGTCATCGGTTCCAAGCACCTCTATGTTAACTTTGAAATATCTTTATATAAATTCGAATACATGGGAAAAACAGAGGGCGATGAATAAAAAAACAGGCTGCGTTTATATAACTGCAGTTTGCTTTCCTACTTTGTCTTCAAGTCCCTGATCAGGCGGTAAAATGGACTATAACACAGCGCGACAGGTATTTCTCCATAATGAAGCAGTGTGATAAAGAGACCCTTTTACAGCATCATTGCTCGAGGGATTGCAAGCAGAGGCAAAAGGAATACATGGTTAATCAAAGCAATTACATGCTTGCAGTTTGGGACGGCAACTCAGGCGGCATACGTAATATAGTTTCTTTTGCTTTCAAAGAGAAAAAAAGGGTAATTGCAATCCATCCCAACACCTTTGAAGTATATTCTGATTTTTGCAGATTTTTGCAGGTTAAATGGAGGGCAAGAAGAACACGGGCGGCGTAAATAATGAGGAAGAAATTTAACAGGTATATTTTTAATTGTATGAATAAAAGGACCGATGAAATTGTTAATGACATAGCGGCAAATAATCAGGAGTTTAAGGAGTTAACCCAAAGAATAATTCCTCTTTTGGATTCCTTCAAAGATGGTATCAAGCTTTTCAGCTCACTCCACTTGTTCAAGTGATTTGTCCGGAAATAACAATTGGTCGTATTTGCGTGGTTGCCTGGTTTTTGAATATCAATGAAACTACATCTTTGCAGGAGTTTTGCCGGGAATCGTTATGCAAGGATATCCTGATAGCGGAAGCCTCCCACAACCTGTTTGAAAACAATATGAACGGGCATATTTATCTGCCGATGGTAGAGAAATATACGATAAGGAAATAAATTTGGATTATATATAGCAGAACCCATGTTTTAATATAGCAGGTAAATTTAAAAAAGATTGGCTATCATAAGTATAATATACTGAATTTCTCCTAAAACTATTTTATATACTTAATTTTATGAAAGAGGTGCAAATACATGAGTTGTTCGAGCTTAAAACACCGCTTTGAGCAATTAAAAGCTCAAGGTAATTTAGATTTTTCAGCAGCTGTTACATTGTTTAATGATGTCAAAGGTTCACTTGATGCCCATAAATTAGAACTGGTAGAATTACAAAAGACAGGTGATTCCCATAGGCTCAATCATTTAAAGGAGCATATCGCAGATGGAGAAATAATGCTAAAAGAGCTGGAAACTATGACTTTACATTGATTTTTAGCAGTTAAGAAAAAGAGGTTTACATAACGTGCGTCTTTTTTTTGATAGATCAAAGAACGTTGACACTATAATTTATGTATGATATATTACCTTTAAAATAAAGTCAGGAAGGCTTTACTCCTTAAATTGATATTAATGATTTAAGCTAAACCACGAAGGGACTCTGTAAGAAACAGTTCTTTTTGTGGTTTTTTTATTTATCTTACATTTTGAAGGGAGAACAATAATATGTGTACACCGCTTACGAATTGGGAAAGATGTATTGAATTTCACGGACATTCCTGCCCAGGGCTTTCTATAGGTTTCAAAGCCTGTGAAGCAGCCATTGAAAAAATGGGGATTAAGTTTTCATCGGATGAGGAGATTGTATGCGTAACTGAAAACGATGCATGTGGAGTGGATGCGGTACAGGTCATAACAGGCTGTACCTTCGGTAAGGGCAATTTGCTTTACAAAGATACCGGGAAAATGGCCTTCAGTTTCTTCAACCGGACCAACGGTGAGAGCCTCAGAATGATTGTAAAACCTTTTAAAGGAGAAATGAATAGCCAGCAACGTCAGGAATATATATTGCATTCACCTGTTGATGAAATTTTCAACTTTAGTATGCCGGCATTTGAACTCCCAGAAAAAGCAAGGCTGTTTGCCACTGTAGTTTGTGAAAATTGTGGTGAAGGTGCACCGGAGCATAAAATAAGAATTAATGAGGGTAAAAAGGTATGCCTCGCCTGCTTTAAGGACTATTCAAGAGGTTGGTAGGATATGCATTAAACTATTTTTTAGGTGTAGCAGAATAAAAGTTGAAATATTGAACGAACTTTTATTTTACTGCATATTTTCAGAAAAGGAAAATATAAATCTCACAAAGACGGAATTACTGTTTGACGTTTATATGTAAAGGTTTATTGATGAATTGAGGGATAAAGGTGAAAATAAGTATGTTTTGCTGCTCAAAAGTTACCCAGAAGCTTGGATGTTCAAGTGCCCAATGTTTATATGATCTGAAAAATAGAGTCGGTACATTTGATAGATATACCAAAGATACAGAGGTTGAGTTGGTAGGATTAATTAATTGCCCGGGGTGCCCATCTCAAATCGCACCTTATCGAATTATTGCTCAAATAGAAAACTTAACTGAGTTTCAAGTGGATGCGATTCATTTCACAAATTGCATGAGTACTTTTTGTGCATTTCGGGAGAAATACCGATCAATGATTGAGCGGAATTACCCTGAAATAGAAGTAATATTTGGTACATGTCAACCTCATTTCACATATGCACAAAATGAAATAGTTGCACAAAATAACTGAGAAAGTTGAAAATAAAAGCTAGAAAAGAACAAAAAAGAACTAAAAAATACCATACATATTACCGGATATAGATTACAATGAAGCCGTTGACATTTTTTTAATCGAGCTACGAAGGCGCGATATAGTTTTACTGTCCATTATTATTTTATTTATAAGCCACGAAGGTTTATTTAGTCTTAATAAGATTAAAAACCATCGTGGCTTATTAGTTTTTCAATTAATTTTCAAGAAAGGATTAATGACGTATGAAAAGAGATATGAAAAAATGGATGTATGAAATTTTTAATTCTAATGAAAGGTATGCAATGCCTGTAATGACTTATCCCGGTCTTGACCTTGTTAAAAGGGGAATAATGGATGTTATAACAAATGGACAGGCACAATTTGAATGTATAGAAGCGCTGGCAAAAAAATATCCTTCAGCAGCGGCTGTGACGATCATGGATTTGTCTGTAGAAGCAGAAGCCTTTGGGAGTCCGGTGAAGTTTTCAGATAATGAAGTTCCCGCTGTTTCTGCAAGGATCGTGACTGATATGGAAACGGCTACTGCTTTGAAAGTGCCCAAAGTAGGTGATGGTCGTACATCCGTATATATAAAAGCAGCAGAATTTGTTGCTAAAAATATTAAAGACCGTCCAACCTTTGGTGGTGCGATAGGGCCTTTTTCTTTAGCAGGAAGGCTCTTTGACATGACTGAGATTATGATTATGGCTATGCTGGAGCCTGAAATGGTACATGTGGTACTCGAGAAGTCCACACAATTTCTGATAGAGTATGCAAAAGCCTTTAAAAATTCCGGGGCAAATGGCATCATACTTGCTGAACCGGCAGCAGGCCTGCTTTCTCCTGAAATGTGTTCTGGCTTTTCATCAAATTATGTTAAAAGAATCGTTGATGCGGTACAGGATGAGTATTTTATGGTTATTCTTCACAACTGTGGAAACACGAAAAGTCTCGTGCCATCTTTGCTATCAACAGGGGCTATGGCATTCCATTTTGGCAATGCTGTTAACATGATGGATATTATGCCGCAGATACCTTGGGGAAGAATTGCATTCGGTAATATTGACCCTGCGGGAGTATTCAAAAATGGGACAGTTGAGGATATGAAGCTCAAAACTTGGGAGTTGCTGGAGAAAACCGCAAATTATAAAAATTTTGTACTGTCTTCCGGCTGTGATGTGCCTCCTGACACCTCGCTTGAGAATGTTCAAGCTTTCTATGACACTCTCGAAAAGTTCAATAATGAGGTACTTAAAGAATATATAGCATGATAGAAATAAGTTAATGGTAAAGGCTCTGTAAAATTGTACAGAGCCTTTACTATTTATATCTTTAGTTAAATGTAGAACAAAAGCATCTTCCTGGTTCACAGTCTACTTGTTAGGGCATACTGTGAACCAGGAAGATGCAATGCCGAATAACAATCTAATAGATTACTTTACTAAAGCAAACTGCTTGGCAACCTCGGCAGCAGATGCTGCATCAGGGGTATACGCATCGGCGCCGATCTGCTTTGCAAAATCATCTGTTACCGGTGCTCCTCCAACCATTACCTTGACTTTTTCTCTAATTCCGGCTGCCTTCAAAGCTTCAATAACATTTTTCTGCTCGGACATAGTGGTGGTGAGCAGCGCTGAAAGAGCCAGCACAGCTGGATGATGCTCTTTTACAGCCTGGATGAATTTGTCCTCTGACACGTCAATCCCGACATCAATCACTTCCAGACCGGCGCCAATCATCATCATGCCTACCAAATTTTTGCCGATATCGTGAAGATCACCTTTGACAGTGCCCAGAACAACCTTTCCTATAGGTTCAACTCCTCTTTCCGCCAGCCTGGGCTTTAATATATTCAAGCCGGCATGCATAGCGCGTGCAGCAATGAGTACGTCCGGCACATATACTTCGTTGACTTTAAATTTTCTGCCGATGATCGCCATTCCTGTAAGTAAGCCCTCGTTCAATATTTTTTCGGGAGCAATTCCCGCATCCAGTGCCTCCTGTGTTTTTGCGCCGACAATATTCGCACTGCCTCTTTGTAAAGCCACGCAAATTTCATACAAAACTCCCATTTTCACCGCTCCTATAAATCATATTTTTCAGGTACAAATTTCTCCGATGCATTTTCTTCAACCATCTGGAGGATGAATTCCTGTTCATCCTGGGGAATTGCTTCAATCTGGCTTTCCATGGTGTCCAGCCATGATAATTCTCTTTCTTCGATGAATACTCTTTTATCGGCAACAGCCTTTTTTAGTTCGTCGATGGTTGCAAGAGCCGCCTTTTTTGTTCTGTTAAAGTGACCGGTTTCCTTAATTATTTCCTGTGAAATATTAAGCACCATATCAGGCCTTAAGACATAAGCCTGTGGGTCATAACGGCTGTCTGAGTCGGTAAGCAAATCTCTCATTAACAATGCTTGGTCCTTGCCTCTGGCCGAAGCTTCATTCATAAGCCTGCAATCATAAATCAACTGCTCCATGGATACGGTAGGCGCCATGCCTCCCAGCAGTTTGATGTTTTGAATTGATTCATTGCTCCACAGGTCTGCAACAGCTGCGGCGATGTTTCCAAGAGGGCTTAAATGAGCGCATGCGCTTGACTTCCCTTCCATTGCAATGGGTGTTCCGGTAATCGCTTTCACATATACGCCTTCGTAACCGCAGTCTTTATGAGGTCCAACAGCTCCTTCTTCAATGGCGACAAGACTCCTGACGGCAGACATGACTCTAATGACGGCAGAAAACACCTTGGGCACATATCCCCTGTCAGCCAGAACCATTGCCGTATTCGCGAACCCGCATGCCGTATCGCCGGATGCTATGCTACCGGTCTTGTCTGCAATGTCAACAATCGCGCTCCACAATCTGGACATATCTCTTGCACCCAGAACGCCAAGGGCGAATAGAGACTTTGTAATCTCACAGAACATAATGGCATCATCGTGGATGTCTTTACCTCCGATGGACTCTATGGCAAGAAAATCCGCTCCCTCCTTTGCACAGCCTTCAAAGGTTTCGAGTATGGATTCCCAATGCCTGCCCCTCCACATATGGATGGACTCCCTGTCTTCACGGATATCAACCGGAGTTGCCCTCAACGCACTCTTTAATCCGTATTTTTGCTCATATTCATACATGACATTGCGGACGGTTTTGATTACCTCGACACCCCATTCAGGATGATAGGTAGTTGGAGGGAGAAGCTCAATTTCCACGACAAATCCCGGAGCATAAAGTTCTCGTGCTCTTTTGGCCGCATCTTCTATGATGCCTTTATATTGCTGCAAAACCTCCGTCATCGTTTCCTGAGTGATTAACATGGTAGGAAGGGTAAAATTGAGTTCGGGTAAAATCTGTCCACCTCCTATGACAAGGCCGTTTTTGCAGGTAACGGGATGGATGGATGACCCATAAACGAAATCGTTGACGCTCTTGTAGGATAATTCATTAAAGATTTTTTTCGACATAATATCATACTCCTTTTAAATGTTATTAAAAAATGGTCGCAAAAACCCTTCTTGTTGAAAGGTCTTCGTGACCATCGTTATATTTTTTATTTTACACGTATTCCGCAATTCGTTTGGTAAAAGCTTATACTTTCTTGTACATATTTATCAACCATAGTAAATAAACAAAAATATTCATACCTATCTTAAAAAATTACAAAAATGACATCTGATTAAAAATGTTTTCTAGATGCAAAGAAATTTTCGATTCTATATTCATTGTTGTTAGCGGATTGACAAATATATGGTCGGAATATATAATACTTTTGTAAATATTGTCATGAAGGCAAAATATTCTATAAGAAATAGAAAAGAAAATTCCATTGAAAAACTAATTTTATAGTAATTGTGCCATGAAGGTGCGTGATGATTTTGGAGATTATCATGATTTGTGGTATTTTTGTATTTTTAAAAAGAATGCATGTTTTTATGCATGATTTTTGTGAGTTCTATTTTTTTCAAATAAAAACTAAAGTCTATATTTAGGAGAAAATAAATGAAGAATTGTATGAAAAAAATTGCGGTGACGATTTTAGCTGTTATTTTACTGGTTACAATGATGGCTGGATGCGGTAGTTCAAAGACGGATACCGGAGCAGAAAAAAACCTTATACTTGGCGCATATACCGATTTTAAACAGGGTTTGGGAACAGAAGGGGAGTCAATGGTGTTTGACACTATGACCGGCATGAATGCCCAGATGGAAGTCCAGCCGAATATCATTGAGTCATGGAAAACGAATTCTGATTGCAGCGAGTATACCCTGAAGGTTAAAGCTGGAGTCAAATTCAGCAACGGCACACCTTTAACCGCAGAAATCGTGAAATATTCTCTGGAAGCATGGGCGCCCTATCGGGATGGCAGTTTTATGTACTCACTGGATTCTATCAATGTGGTCGATGATCTGACTCTGACGGTCAAACTCACAAAAGGGTATGGAAATCTACCAATCGAAATGTCCCGGCTTTATGTTTCACTGCCGGATTCTCTTGACGATCAGGGCAATGTGGTAAATTGGGTCGGTACCGGTCCATTTATTTTGGGGGAATATCAGCTTGAACAAAGCGCGCTTTTAAAAACAAATAAGGATTATTGGAACAAAGATAAAATACCGGGAATTGACACGGTGAAGTGGGTCGTTATTCCCGATGAAAATGCCAGAGTTATGGCATTGCAAAGCGGAGAAGTGGATGCGCTGGGCGTTTCGGAACATTATTGCGCCCTGCCATATTCAAAAGTAGCGGAATTTATGGAGAAGGATGAATTTGCAGTGGATCTGCAGCAGGACTTGGGCCTGATTAGTACATATGTATTTAACTATAAGCAAGGAGCAATGACGGATATCAACCTGAGAAAAGCGGTGGCTTTTGCCATTGACAGGAAAACGATTTCGGACAAGATCATATGCAACGTGGGAAAAGCCAGCGGTGACTTCATGCCAAGGAGCGTAAAATATTCGCCCGCAAAAGAGACGGAATACGTCTTCGATATTGATAAGGCTAAAGCTGCGCTGCAGGAAGGTGGATATGCGGATTCCAACGGCGACGGAATCGTTGAAAAAGACGGACAGCCTGTTAAATTGAAGTTTTTGGTAACCAGTGGGGAAACCTCAAGGTCCGTCGCGGTCTTTGTACAGGACTGCCTGCGCAAAGCCGGAATTGATACCGATCTGGAGGTATTGGATGAATCCGCATATGGAGAACGTGTAGCAGCGGGTAGTTTTGATATCTGCTATACGCATCCATGGTTGACTACGCCTCAGACTTATATGTCATGGAGGGGCGCTTCCGGCGAGTATGATGATTTCGGAATCGGGTTCGGTATTAGTGAAAACTTTGCGGGTTACTTGAACACTGTTCTGACTTCTACCGATACGGACGAGTTACAAAAAACCTTTGATAAGATATGGCAGGAGGAATATGCTTTCTATCCCGGAACCGGTTTATATATCCAGCCCAGAGCATTTATTCATAAGAAAAATATCTCGGGCCTTATCTTTAATCCTTCCAGCGAGGTTATTGATTTATCCGGCGTAACAATAAAGTAGAATAAAATAAGCTGAAAGTTAAGTACCGATGCAAATATAACTTCCCGTATAGGTTTCGGAAAATGCAGTCTATTTCAGCCGGCATTTTCCGAAAAACGGGAAGTAATATTTGCAGTACTCCTAAATTCAGGATCCGAGGAAACAGATTTTTTGGATCCTGAATTTATATAAAAAGCAGCAAGGAAAGAATCCATAGGATAGAGGAAATGAGTGAAAATGTATTTCGCAGTAAAGAAAGTTGCCATGACGTTAATAACAGCGGTTCTGATTGCAATACTATGTTTCAGTGTAATGTATTACTCTCCGGGTAATCCTGCTGTTATTCTGTTGCGATATAAAAATCCTACCGGAGGCTTAAACCAAAAGACGGTGGAAATGTATGCGGAAAAGCTTGGAGTAAATCAGAGCTTTTTTGCACAGTTTGGGGGATGGCTGAAAGATGCTTTTCACGGAAATCTGGGCTATTCCTTTAAGACTGGCCTCCCTGTGATCCAGGAGTTTACTGACCGCATGGGCTGTACTTTTTCGCTGATGGTATTTGCCACGGCTGTTTCGCTGCTGATCGGAGTAACGTTCGGCATATTGTCGGCATTATATAATAACAGAATTATTGACAAGCTTGTACGGCTTTGTACTGTTTTCAGCATGTCGGTACCGAGCTTCTGGATGGCGATTTTATTTTTATGGTTGTTTGCCATCAAACTGAAATGGTTTCCTTCATTTGGCTTCCGCGGGCCTGGCAGTATTGTTCTGCCGGGGATGGTACTTGCACTGGGGCATTCCGCTGTGATAATACGCATTGCCAAGTCGTGTATCCTGGAGAATATGGATTGCTATTATGTAATGACAGCCAGGGCGAAGGGACTGAAGGAAAGCATGATAATGATAAGGCATGTTTTAAAGAATGTAATGCTTCCGGTCATAACACTAACCGGCATGAACATGGTAAGCATCATGGGAGGAAGCGCAATTACAGAAAGTATATTTGGTCTTCCGGGCCTGGGAGGTTATCTGATAACAGCAATTTATGTGAAAGATTTCCCAATTATTCTTGGGTTTACCTTTATTATGGGCATGGTCGTTGTCGTGATTAACCTTTTGGTTGACTTATCGTATGCAATGATCGATCCTAGAGTCAGGCAGGGTATCCATGAAAAATAGAAAAAATCATTTAATTATGCTACTTGTTGTGTTTACGGTCTTGATCATTCTGGTTATTTTTTCATCCCGGATATTTCCTCACGGAAACAGCCTGAACATGGAGGAGACGCTGGCACCGCCAGGTGGCGGACATTTATTCGGCACAGATAATCTGGGAAGAGATTTGCTTGAAAGAACGTTCAATGGATTGAAAATCTCTTTGGCTTTGGCGTTGATCATTCAGGTACTTTCACTTGTGTCGGGAGCTGTCATCGGAGCTGTTGCAGGCTATTTCGGCGGGATAGCGGATAAGATTTATTTAATAGTCCAAAATGTACTGATGTCATTTCCAAGTATCATAGCGGCATTGTGTCTGATCGCCATGCTGGGCGCAGGGATTGAGACGCTGGTCCTGGCATTGTCGGCATTGGGATGGGTTACCTATGCTCGCTTGATACGCAGCGAGGTACTGATTCTGAAAGAAAGCGATTATATTTTAGGTGCAAGGTCCGTCGGCGCTTCGAATCCCTATATTTTATTCAGGTATATTCTCCCAAATGTCGTCAGGCCGGTGATTCCCATGTTTACGTTGATGATTGGACATACCGTTCTGTCAATATCCGGGCTGGGTTTTCTCGGGTTCGGCATTCAACCGCCTACTCCGGAGATCGGCATGATGATAAAAGACGGGATCACATATATTACAAGGGCTCCATGGGTGATCCTGTTCCCGGGAGCGCTTCTCACAATCTATGTTTTGTGTATCAATCTATTGGGCGATGAATTGCGGGAATGGTTTAATCCTCGGAAGGAAATGACCATCGTATGAAGGAGGATTTCCATGGAACCGATATTACAGCTTCATAATTTAAGTACCTGCTTTGAAAGCAGAGACGGATGCGTCAGTGCCGTCTGCAATGTCAGCCTGACCATTAAAAAGGGAAAGATCCTGGGGTTGATCGGAGAAACCGGATGCGGAAAGTCGGTTTTGGGCCAGTCTATTCTCAGATTGCTGCCCTCCAATGCGCATATTACAGGAGCAATCCTGTTTGAAGGAAAGAATATCCTGGACCTGTCCATGGAAGAGATCCGGCAAATCAGGGGACGCAAGATCGCATATATTTGCCAGAATCCCCAGGAGGCTTTGAATCCCGTCATAAAAAACGGAAAGCAGATCATGGAATCGGTGAAAATCAATCGGGGGCTTAAAAAAGAGGATGTAAAAGAATATCGCTGGATCTGCTAACAGCATTAAAATTTACAAACCCTAAATTATATATGGAAAGCTACCCGGTTCATTTGAGCGGAGGAATGAAGCAAAGGGTTCTGGCAGCCATGGGGATGAGTGGAACCCCGGCGCTTTTGATTGCGGATGAGCCGACCAAAGGTCTGGATGCCTTGATAAGAGGGCAGGTAATTGTTACAATAGAAAAGTTTATTGAAACCACTGGCAGCGCAGCGCTGATTATTACTCACGATCTTAAATTCGCTTCGGCTATATGTGACGAGATTGTGGTGATGTATGCCGGAGAGATTATTGAGAGCGGAGATGTGGATGAACTATTCATGAATCCGAAGCACCCATATCTAAAAGGCTTGATTGCTTCCCGGCCGGAAAAAGGACTGCAGGTAATGGAGGGGACCGCATGCAGCCTGCTTAACCTGCCTTCCGGATGCCGGTTTTATGACAGATGCCAAACCGCAGGAAAAGAATGCAGTAATGTACATCCCGGCATTGTGTCTGTTAACGGTACGCACGAAGTGAGGTGTCTGCAGCTTGATTGAAGTAAAAAACCTGACCAAAGCTTATCCTTTAGGAATAAGAGACAAAAAATACAAAAAAGCAGTCGATGACGTGTCTTTTTTCCTGAACTCCGGGGAAACCCTCGGAATTATTGGGGAAAGCGGCTGCGGGAAAACAACGCTGGCGAAAATGATCCTGCGGTTGATTCCTGCGACCTCCGGTCAAATTGTATTGGACGGCATAAACATTACAGGGCTGAAGCACGGTCAGCTGAAGTCTTTTCGAAAAAGAATCCAGATTATGTTCCAGAATCCCGAATCATCGTTAAATCCGCGAATGAAAATATACCACAGCATTGCCGAGGTACTGCGTATTCATCACATCGTTCGCAGGAAAAGCGATGAAGAAAAGAAAAAAGTCAAAGAATTGGCCGGGATGGTCGGCCTGCAGCCGGAACACCTGAACCGCTATCCCCATGAATTGAGCGGTGGACAAGTCCAGAGGGCTGTTCTTGCCAGAGTCCTTTCACTGGAGCCTGAAATACTGATTGCCGATGAGCCCACTTCCATGCTGGACGTGTCTGTGCAGGCGCAAATATTGACAAAACTGAAGGAAATGCAGAAGAAATTTAATTTTTCCATGGTTTTTATAGCGCATGATTTGGATGTAATCAGAATTATGTGCAACCAAGTTCTGGTTATGTATCAGGGCAAGGTGGTAGAGCACGGAAGCGTAGAAGAGATCTTCAAGCATGCTACCCACCCGTATACAAAATCGCTGTTAAATGAATTTTATTGCCTTTCAGGGGAGGGACCTGTGAATACCGATATGGAGGTGGGATTATGCTAATACGTTTATTTGCCGCAACGAAGGGAGCAAGAGGCGCACTGCTTGCAAAGGCAATGCTGGGGATTTTGATTACGGCTACTTATGTTGCGCAGGCGTTTTTATCGGCTAAGGGTGTTCAATATGTGTTTGCAACCGATTTGCATTGGGTAAAGTTTATTCCGATTGTACTGGAGATACTGCTGCTGATGGTTATCCGAGCATTGCTGCTTTGGGGCCGTGAGATCTACGGGAAGCATGCGGCGGCCAAAGTAAAGGAAGCTCTTCGAGTTAATTTATTCAACCATTTTTTCCATTTGGGGCCCGGTTATATGGAAGAAGGCAGGACAGGAAAAGTCCAATCCGTGTTTACCGACGGAGTAGAAGCCTTAGAGGTATTTCTTGTCAATTACATCCCACAATTACTTGTTACTGCGGCTGGTTTGCTGTGCATCATCACTTATATGGCTAAACTGGATGCCGTAATCGGCTGCATCGTCTTTGCGGCCGTGCTGGTTTGTATCTTAAGTCCGCTGTTTTGGGACAAGCTTATGAATAAAATAGGCCACGGGCATTGGGAATCTTACGGAGACATGAATGCGCAGTTTCTGGATTCCATGCAGGGGATCACGACATTAAAAGCGTTTAATGCAAGCGATGAAAAAGGAAAGGAACTGGAAGGGCACGCCAATACATTGTATGAGAATACGATGAAAAAGCTCAGTGTATCGCTGACCAGCTCGGCAATTGTTGGCTTTGCCGCAAGCGCAGGCACCGCATTCGCCATCGGAGCCGGCGCGCTGCGGGTGGGTATGGGCATTCTCTCGCCGGCCAGTTTGCCGGTCATATTGTTTCTTTCTACAGAATGCTTCCGGCCGATAACGGAATTGAACATGTTCTGGCATCAATCCTTTCTAGGATTATCCGCAGCGGAAAAGATGTATGAATTTCTCGATGCCGAAATTACAGTCAGGGACGAAGGGAGGGAGGAACCGCCTTGCAAGACGGGGGAGCTTCCGTCTATTACCTTTTCCGATGTGACTTTTGCATATAGCGGCGGAGAAAGGCCGGCTCTCAAAGATGTATCCATTGAGATTCCAGCCGGCTCCACGGTTTCCCTGGCGGGACAGTCCGGAGCGGGAAAGTCGACGGTTGTTAATCTTTTGCTGCGCTTTTTCGAACAACAAAAGGGAAAGATATTGATCAATGGGACGGATATAAGAGAGGTACCCATGAATAAGTTAAGAAAACTGATCGCCGTTGTTTTCCAGGACACCTATTTGTTTTACGGCACAGTTGAAGAGAATATCCGTGTTGCCAGGCCCGGAGCCGGGCATGAAGAGATCGTACGCTGCTGCAAGCTGGCAAATGCGCATGAATTTATTGAAAAGCTGCCGGGTGGGTACAAAACCTTGGTAGGGGAAAGAGGAGTCCGTTTTTCAGGTGGTGAAAGGCAGCGGATTTCCATAGCCAGAGCGATGCTGAAAGATGCGCCGATTCTAATTCTGGATGAAGCGACCTCCAGTGTAGACGCCTCAAATGAAAGGCTGATACTGGAAAGTCTGGAACACCTGATGAAAGACAGGACGACCCTTGTGATTGCCCATAGGCTGTCTACGATTGTAAATTCCGATAAGATCTTTGTACTGGATGACGGCCGGATATCGGAGCATGGCACCGCACAGGAGCTGACGGAGCGGCAAGGCGTTTTTGCGGCATTGATGCGGGCACAGCAGGCAGGAGAGGGGGCAAAAATCTCATGAAGAGCTTGAAAGTGTTTTTGAAACTAATCCCATATCTTGAGTTTGTCTGGGGTTCCATTTCTCTGGGCATTATCACGGGAACCATACATCAGGGCGTTGCGATTGCAGGCTCGGCTTTCGGAGCTTATCTGGTAAGCCTTGCACTGACCGGTTCACCCGCTGCGGCTATGATCCCGGGTCTTTGGATTTTGATTACGCTTATAATATTGCGTGCACTCATGAGCTATGCAGAAATGTGGTTTGCGCACAAAGCGGCTTATGGAATCCTCGCAACATTGAGGGTAAAACTGTACCGCGCCATTGAAAAAATTGCTCCGGCCTATCTGCTGAACAAGCGGACGGGGGATCTGTCGTCCACCCTGATGTCGGATGTTGAGACGCTGGAATGGTTCTATGCGCATACATATGGCGCTGCTGTCATTGCTGTCGTCGTTCCGGTGCTGGTACTTATTACAATAGCAATTTTGATCCATCCGCTGCTTGCTCTTATTTTAATTCCATGGCTTGCTTTGACGGTCAGTATTCCTTTCTGGTTTAAGGACAAGGCGGACGAGGACGGGAGGAAGATTCGGGAAAGCCTTGCCGTGGTTAATGCAGAGGTGGTTGACGGGATACAGGGCGTCAGGGAGATATTATCATTTGGCTATGAATCCTTCTATTTAAAGAAAATAAAGGAAGTCAATAAAGTTCTCACGACGCTTCAGACGAAATATGGCAGTCGTCAGGGAGTGGAAAGCGCCCTGCTGAACTCCGCAATGTCGGCGGGGTTGATCAGCGTTACCGCGCTATCTGCATATCTGGCAAGCGTGGGGGCAATAGGAAAAGAGTGGTATGCGGTTGCGGTTATCCTTTCCATTTATGTGTTTATGCCTGTGACTGCCATCAGCACTATGGCAAGGAATTTCGGCGTCATGCAATCCTCGACGGACCGTGTTTTTACAGTTCTGGAAACGCCGGAAACAGTAAAGGATCTTGTAGGAGAAAGCGGAAAAATTACCGGTCAAGTCGATGTATCTTTTGAGCATGTCGATTTCAGATACAATGAACAGCTTCCGTTGGTTTTAAAGGATGTAACATTTCGAATCACCCCGGGAGAGGTCATCGCATTGGTGGGGTATTCCGGCGCTGGCAAATCGACCTGTGCCAATTTACTGCTTCGCTTTTGGGACGTGGCAGGTGGTTGCGTCCGTGTAGGTGGTCAGGATGTGAGAAATTTAAGGCAAAGAGAGCTGAGAGACAAGATTGCGGTGGTCCCCCAGGATGTGTATTTATTTAACTGCTCTATTAATGAAAATATTCGTCTTGGAAAGCCCGATGCTTCAGACGCCGATGTCATGCGTGCGGCAGAAGACGCCAGAATCCATGATTTTATCATGGGTTTGCCGGAACAATATAATACGGTAGTTGGAGAAAGAGGCGTACAGCTTTCCGGCGGACAGCGCCAGAGAATCGCCATCGCCAGAGCGCTGCTGAAGGATGCTCCAATTTTAATCATGGATGAAGCGGTGTCAAATCTCGATACAAAAAATGAGGAAGAACTTCGCCTGGCACTGGACCGGTTGAGAGCAGACCGTACGACCATGGTGATTGCGCATAGATTGTCAACGATTCTGTCGGCGGACAGGATTGTAGTTCTGGAAAACGGAGAGGTCGTGCAGATAGGGAAACACGAGGATATGATCAAGGAAAACGGTCCTTACCGAAATTTGATCAGTTCCCAGTATTCAGACGGTGAAGCTATTTCACTGCTTTGAAAGTAATAATCTTAAACGTCTGCATTAACCGAAAACTGCCAAATACATATGTTAGCATAGATTGGTGGTGCTAAATTTCTTATTGACACAACAACGTGTTAGTGCTATATTGGCTATATCGCCAATTAATATTATATGATTACTATGTTTTCGGTTCTGCTGACTGGAATGCTGGAGGCTGGATAGGATATATCCGGCCTTTTATCATATTTTTTGTAATTTCAGGATATGCGTTTTCCTAGGATTGTGCTTACGTTCTGTGTCTTATCGCGCATAAGTCCTAATGGCGGGTTTGTTATTTAGTACATAAAATGCATATTTTTTTACTAGACTTGAATTAGTGAAAAGAGTATAATGATTTTTAATTAAACCAAGAAGGTTTGTAAGCAACAATTTTAGTAGGCTTGAGTAGAGAATTAACCATGAAGGTTGAGCTTGCCCTAGAAATAGGCAATACAATCCTTGCGGTTTTGTTTTTTTTTTGGAGCAGATGATAGGTTGAGAGGAAAAGAATGAGGATTGCTGTAATAGACGGACAGGGCGGCGGTTTTGGGAAATCCATCGTTGAAAAACTGAGAAGAGAGCTATCAGAGGATATTGAAATTATTGCGCTGGGGACTAATTCGATGGCTACTTCTTTCATGATAAAAGCCGGGGCTAACGAAGGCGCTACAGGTGAAAATGCGATAGTATGCAATGTGTGCAAGGTTGATATTATAATAGGGGCAATAGGAATAATAGCTGCAAATTCGATGCTTGGGGAACTAACGTCCGTGATGGCTCAAGCGGTTGCTGAAAGTCCTGCGAAAAAAGTGCTTTTACCTTTAAACAGGTGCAACATAGAAATTGTCGGCGTTGATAAAAACGAACCTTTGCCGCACTTAATTGACAAAGCTGCTCAAAGCATTAAGGAATATATAAGGAGGAATATGAAAAATGTGTGAAGCAAATGTTTATCTGCTTGATGAAAATGGTGAAGAAAAACTGTTTCTTGAATCGGTAGACAAGATATTTCCGGAAGAAGATAATTTGATTCTGGAAGATATATTCGGACGAAGAAAAACATTGAAGGCAAAAATTAAAGAAATGGAACTGGTAGATCACAGGATAGTACTTCAAAAATAATTTAATAAGGCTTCCATTTGAATCAATAAGAAGAGCTTAAGCTCTTCTTGTTGTAATGTTATTTTTTGCAGGTAGGACAACTTTTTCTCACCATTTTTTATATGTACTTTAAGGTGGGTAATGTGCCCATTGTCACCTGTATGCAATTTTTATGAACAATAAGAGCAGAAGATAATATTGTTTACAATGTACGGAATTTAAGGTAATATTAAAAAGTAATATATGGATCACGAAGATTCATTTACAATTAACAACATATTGAATTCCTAAAACTGAATATGGATATGGAAATACAGCCACGAAGGTTGAGCCTGATATATCAGGTTTAATTTTTGTGGCTTTTATTTTAAAAAATTCAAAGGGGGATGCATATGCATATTCCAGACAATTATTTGAGCCCATCAACATGTGCTGTTATGGGTGCTGCAATGATTCCGGTATGGACATTGGCAGTAAGAAAGGTTAAGCAAGAAATATCAAAGGTTAAAATGCCACTGCTTGGTATTGGCGCCGCATTCTCATTTCTAATGATGATGTTCAATGTGCCTCTACCGGGAGGAACGACCGGTCATGCTGTTGGGGGAACTTTACTCGCAATTCTTCTAGGGCCGTATTCGGCTTGTATTTCCGTTACGGTTGCTCTCCTTATTCAGGCATTACTTTTTGGCGATGGTGGTATACTGGCATTCGGTGCTAACTGTTTCAACATGGCGTTCATATTGCCTTTTCTGGGATATTTCATATACAAATTTATTAAAGACAGGGTCACATCTCAAAAAGGTGAGTATCTGGGGATCATATTGGGTTCGTATTTCGGAATCAACATCGCGGCATTGGTGGCAGCCATAGAATTTGGCATCCAGCCCCTGCTTTTCAAAAATGCAGCAGGTCAGCCACTGTACAGTCCATATCCACTTTCGGTATCCATTCCGGCAATGACCATACCTCATCTGCTTGTTGCAGGTATTGTTGAAGTTGTATTTACAGTTGCAATCTTTTCATTTATTAAAAAGGTTTCACCTGGAACAATCTATGAAGGAGCGAAGCAAAAAACAAAATTTATATATGGTTTGATCGTAGCGTTGATTTGTCTTACCCCTCTGGGTCTTATTGCAACCGGTACAGCATGGGGAGAGTGGGGGGCAGATGAAATAAAAGATGTGGTATCCGGGGGTAATTCATTAGGATTTGTTCCCGAAGGAATGAAAAATGGGTTTAGTTTTAATGCTTTAATGCCTGATTATGCCGTTCAAGGGTTACCCGATATAGTAGGATATATATTGTCGGCTGTGGCAGGGGTTGCAATTATGGTTATTTTGTTTAAAATTATAAGCAGTTTAAAGAAAAATAAAACCGGGAGCATTTCCGGTTAATTATGGGAGAAGTTACAAGACGCGCCCGAATGGCTATACTACAGGAAGAAAACTATTTTCCTCAAACAGATAAGGATACTTTTAAAACAAAGGTATCCTTATCTGTTTGAGTGTTCTCAGCCCTATTGTGAGACTGTGGGAGTTGCAAAGCACACTGACTGTATGTACACCTCTGGTGATGTCTCCTTCTATCGTACCTCTCATTGTCTTTCTGTCAATACCTATGTAAGATAAAAGAGAAAAGAATTTATTAAATCAATTGACAAAGTAAATTTATCGACATATAATTAAATCGATTAACAAATTGACTTCTTATTAAATTCAAAGTATTTAATTAAGAAGATTAAAAAAATGTATGGAACTACCTTAGAATATTTCAGCCACGAAGGTTGAGTTAATCGTAAGAAGCGGTTAATTTAATCATTGTGGCTGATTCTTTTTCAGGATTTAAAGTCAAAGAAGGTATTTATGAATATTAAAGTATTTCAAAAAGGATTTAATTACTCTCAGGATGGTCCGGGAAATCGTCTTGTTTATCATTTGCAAGGTTGTAATATGCGTTGCCCATGGTGCGCAAATCCCGAAAGCGTGAATAAAAACGGCATGATGATGGTCAATAGAGAGTGGCTGACGGACTCGGTATGTCCATATGGCGCAGTTCGTCAAAAATGCATTGACCGTACAGTATGCAGCATATGTTTGAAAAAACCGTGTATCTATGTTTACAAAAACAAGGGTATACGATATTCCTGTGAAGGATTTGAAATAGAAGCAATTATCGATGAGGTAATGAGAAGCTCCATTTTATTTTATGAAGGGGGAGGAGTCACACTAACCGGAGGAGAACCTACACAACAATTTGAGGCGGTGGAGCTATTGCTGGCAGCCCTTAAAGAGAACGGAATCCATACTGCCATGGAGACCAACGCAACTCATACGGAGTTGGGTTCACTTTTCCCTTTGATTGATTTTCTGATTATGGACTTCAAGCACTATGACCATGATCGGCATGTCCGAATGACAGGTATAGGAAATGCTCTGATCAAGGCAAATATTGCAAAAGCCCTGAAGACTCATAAAAATGTGCTGATCCGTATACCGCTGGTGAAAGGGTTTAATTCTACTGTAACGGATATCGAACAATTCGCGGCATTTTTCAGAGAGCAGGATATGCACAATGCTTCTTTTGAATTCTTGCCCTACCATGAATACGGAAAGTCAAAATGGCTCCAATGCGGGATGGCATACGCAATGGAGGATGCATTTGTTGGTGATGAAGTATTGGTACTGTATGAGAAAATATTTAAAGAGAACAACCTTTTGGTTGTACGCACTTAGAGGAGGATCCAGTATGGATTTGAAGAGGCTTTATACAAAAGAGGAACTACATCGGAGGGCCAGGGCTCTTTTTGAGGAAGAAAGGAGCCGCGAAAGGCTGGACGGGTGGTTCATTGCAAAAGAAACGGCACGCGAGTGCGATACGAAATATAGGGAATTGCCTCCGGAATTAAAAGCGGCCATGACCCTCAGGGAAGTTGTGAAATGCCTTCCTATAGCCATCAGCGAACATGCAGTTTTTGCAGGTACGCAGAACGATGCTTTTGCAAGGTCTTATGCACTTATCAATCCGTCTTTCAAAGTCGACTCCTTTACCGGATATTGTGATCCTGTAGCTGTATTTAACGACATTGTACCGGATGAGATGTTCAGTAGGGAAAGAATTGAATCGTTGCGCACATATACAAAAGAAACTCCTTATGTAAAGGAATTGGAAAAGGTTTATCAAAATGTAGGAGAAAGTACATCGGAAGCCATATTCTTTATTGAGCAGGTAACCGGGCATTTGATACCTGATTTTAAGATTGTCCTTGCTGAAGGAATTGAGGGATTGACAACCAGAATAAATCAAAAAATATATAATACTCCCGAACAAGGGAAAAGAGATAGCCTGGAAGCAATGAAGATCGCACTTGAAGCGCTCCTGCTGCTTGCTTTCCGTTATGAGGCGCTTGCAGAAGACATGCAGAAAAAGGCGGTTGGGAAACGGAAGCAGGAACTGATGCTGATGGTTGAGACATTGCGTAGAGTTCCCGGCAAAGGCGCGCGAAATCTGTATGAAGCGATACAGGCCTTCCTCCTGCTCTGGCAGGTGGTGTGCCTGGAGCAGGCGCCAAATCCCTTTGCATTTTCCGTGGGAAATGCAGACCGCATCTTTGAGCCTTACCGTGCAATGGATAATCTCAGCCGCCGGGAAAGCACAGGGCTGTTTGAGCACTTTCTTGTATTTTTCAATGTCGGAGACAGAAGCTGGGCCATATCGCAAAACATCATTGTCGGCGGAAAATCAAATCATGGGGAGGATCTGACAAGTGAATCGACCTATGCTATTCTGGATGCATATTATGAAATGAACCTGCCTCAGCCGATTCTTTCCGTGAAACTTCACAGACATACACCGGAGGAATTGTATGAAAATCTGGGGAAATTTTTCTTTACGCCGGGTTGCCTGACGCCTTCACTGTTTAATGACGATTCGCTTTTCCAGGTGCTTTCGCATGCGGGTGTTGAGCATGGAGACCTCGAAAGCTATGCCATTGCAGGCTGCCAGGAGCCCCTGGTTATGGGGAAGGACAACGGAAATACGACAAATAGCTGGCTGAATCTGGCCAAAATTCTTGAATTAACTCTAAGTGACGGCATTTCGACCATTACGGGGAAAAAAATCGGTCTTGGGTATGATGAACTGGGGCCGGGCGGAAAGGATGCCCAATCGGTCCTTACGGACATCCGGAGTATGTTTTACAAGCATGTGGAATATTTTGCCGGCAGGATGGCCGAATCCGCCAACCAGGCTTCCAGGGCCCTTTCTTTATTGCCCGTCCCTTTTTTATCTGCGTTTATGGGGGGAGTTGAAACAGGGATAGATATGAGAGATACACTGAATCAGGGAACAAAATACAACGGAAGTGGCTGCCTGATCCACGGACTATCCATTATTGCAGATTCTTTTACCGCCATAGACGCATTGATCTCTGAACGTCCCGGAGATTCGCAGAGACTGCTTGACGCGCTGAAGACGAATTTCCGGCAGGATGAAGAACTGCGCCAGTATCTTATAACCTGCAGCAAATATGGCAACAATTTAAAAACCGTTGATGAAGAGGCGGGAGAAATTGCAGCAAAAATTTCCGATTTGATCGCCTCGCGTAAAAACTATCTTGACAATTCCTTCAGGCCTGACTGGAGCAGCCCGTCTACCCATCTTTTATACGGACATTGGGTAGGAGCGACTCCGGACGGACGGAAAGCCAGAGAAATGCTGGGTTACGGAATAGATCCCCTTTATGGCGAAGCTCAATCAGGGTTGGGATTCCGGATTCTTTCCAATATGCAGCTGCCCTTTGAAAAAATGAACGGCGGGTACGCGTCACACTTTGGCGTAGACCCTGATCATTTCAAGGGTAAGAGCTCTGAGAAGAAAGGAATTGAGCTCCGTAACAGGGTGATTTCGCCTCTTTTCTTCAATGAAAGGAACAAAAACCTGGCGCCCTTTTATCTCTACGTAAACGTAACCACACCCGAAACACTCCGGAAAGTCCTTGGCAACCCCCAAAAATATGCGCCGGGGGGTGTATATATTATGAGGATTCATGGAACCTTTGTGAATTTCCTGGATCTGTCGCCGGAAATTCAGGAGGACATCATAAAAAGACTGGATTTGAAATCAACAACGATATAAGCCATAAAGGAAGGAAAATGCAGATGCGGGCAATTGGAATCGATATAGGAACTACGACCATATGTGGCGTCGTGGTGGACGGCAATACAGGCGCAATGCTGGATACAATTACCGAAAATAACAAATCCGTTTTACAGAGGAAGTGCGACTGGGAGAAGCTGCAGGAACCGGATGAAATATTCCGTCAGGTCTCAAGCATAGTGAAGGCTCTATCCGGAAAATATGAGTCCATAAAATGTATTGGCGTGACAGGTCAAATGCATGGCATTGTTTATATCAACGGTGAGGGGAATGCGGCAAGTCCTCTTTTTACCTGGCAGGACGGCAGAGGTGATCTGGCATATAAGGATGGTTTGAGCTATGCGGAATTCCTGGGCGCTAAAACAGATCATAAGCTTGCAACAGGCTATGGCTCGGTAACGCATTTTTATAATGTGTGTAAAGGGCAGGCGCCGGATTCTGCGCAGTTTATCTGTACGATAGCGGATTATGTCGCCATGAAGCTTGCACAATGCAAAGCCCCCCGGTTGAATCCCTCAAACGCTGCCAGCCTGGGACTTTTTAGCTTGGAAACCAACAGCTTTGACACGGATGCCATCCGTAGCGCCGGAATGGACGAAGCTGTGTTTCCGGTGGTTTCAAGGGATGAAAAGCTCCTTGGAGTAACCGGCTCCAATATAGTGGTTGCTGCTGCCATCGGAGATAATCAGGCCAGCTTTCTTGGCTCGGTAAGGGATATGGACAGGAGTGTTCTTTTAAATGTAGGAACCGGAAGCCAGGTATCCATCTATACAGAGGGCTTGATTCACTCCTCCGGCATTGAAACAAGGCCATTTGCCGATAAGGGATTCCTCCAGGTCGGCGCTCCGTTATGCGGAGGAAATGCCTACGCATTACTGGAGGGCTTTTTTCGCTCCGTTGTGCACATGGCTACCGGAAAAGAGCCCGGTAATCTGTACAGTGCAATGGACAGGTATGCGGAAGATGTTTTGATGAATGAAAACAGGCTGCAAATATCGACCTGTTTCAAAGGCACCCGTGATAATCCGTCACTGCGCGGTGAGATCAGCAATATCGGAATCAATAATTTTACTCCGCAGCACTTTGCTTTTGGGGTTCTTGAAGGAATCGCACAAGAACTGCACGGTTTATTCGAAAATATGACGCCGCCCCGGGAGAAAGCTTTCGACACCATTGTAGGCTCCGGAAATGGTATCCGCAAGAGCGCGCTTTTACAAAAGATTTTAACCCGGATGTTTAATATGAAGCTTCAGATACCGGTTTACAGGGAAGAGGCGGCATATGGAGCGGCACTTTTTGCAATGACAGGCGCCGGGCATTTTAAAGACACATCCGAAGCCCAAGCATTGATTAGCTATAAGGAGGAAGAGCTTTGAACGCAAAGGAATATACAGATATCGCATCAAATCCGGTTTTTTTTGAACGAAACCGGGTATTCCGTGTTTATACGGGAGGAAAACTTTTTCATGGCTTCTTCGGCGACGAAGACAGGGACGGTTGCTTTCCGGAAGAATGGATTGCTTCCGGCGTAAGGGCTTTAAACAGAGATTTCCGGAGTGAACATGAAGGAATTTCCAGGATCCATGGAAAGGATTTGTATTTTGACCAGCTTTTAAAGGATCATAAAGAACAAATGCTGGGGGAAAGAGAGAGCTTCGATATTCTTGTAAAGATACTGGACAGCGCTATCAGGCTTCCAGCCCAGGTACATCCGGATAAAGCCTTTTCAAAGGAATATTTTAAAAGTGGTTATGGGAAAACCGAAATGTGGTTGGTCCTTTCTACCCGGGAAAATGCAAAAATATACTTTGGACTTAAAAATGGCATAAGCAGGGAGGATTTTGCCTCGGCCATAGAAAAAAGCGAATCCGACAAAAATATAATGGAGTCCTTTCTCAATGAAATTCCGGTAAAAAAGGGGGATGTTTATCTTATACCTCCAAAAGCAGTACATGCAATCGGATACGGCTGCCTAATTCTTGAGGTACAGGAACCTACAGACTTTACAATACAACCTGAAGCATGGTGCGGGGAGTACCATCTGAATGAATATGAAATGTATTTGGGTTTAAAAAAGGAACAGGCAATGAAATGCTTCGATTTTTCCATCTGTGGAACAGATGCAGTAGGTCTTGGAAGGAAACAGCCGGCAATAATTAAAAAATCCGGCATCGTCTGTTCGGAACAATTGATCAGTTACCAGGATACAGTCTGTTTTTCAGTAAACCGCCACAGGCTTACCAAAGGGAGTCTGATTCTAAAAGATGCGCCATCGGTTTATATCGTCACAGAAGGATTGGGTGTTTTGGAAAAGGAAGGCTTTATACAGCCGGTAAAAAAAGGTGATTATTTCTTTCTTCCCTATTCGATACGAAATCAATGCAAATTAAGGACTACCCTGGAAATGGAATTTGTTGAATGCCTTCCGTCGATGATCAAAAAATAAAATACTTCAGAGTAGGGCAATGCCGATGATTTAAGTCTCATACAGTATTGCCGCCACTCCCTCCTAACTGACTTAAGGATAGTATTTTTATCTGGCTAATTTATAGATTTCAAGCACATCCTGCCAATACAGCTTTTTCAATCCGCCAATGGGATGTTCGCTGCCATAAGCTTCACCGGTGGCTTTTTTAGCCATCAGTTCCAGCTTGCTTTCGTCGATGCCGAGTCCTGAAAGGGTAGAGGGAAGCCCTATTTTTTCGAAAAATTCACGGAGGCGTTCTATACCTTCCAGTACAATAGCATCTGGGTTACGATAGCTGCCTTCGACTCCCATGACATTCACTGCAAACTGTATAAACATATTGATGTTGCTCTTATATACATATTGCATCCAGGCCGGAGTCAATACGGCAAGGCCTGCGCCATGCGCTACATCATAGATTGCGCTGAGCTCATGCTCCATACCATGGCAGGCCCAATCCTGTCCACGGCCAAGTCCCAGCATGTCATTGTGGGCAATGGTGCCGCCAAATCCAACCTGGCACCATGCATCATAATTCGTCGGATTGGCTGATACGAGCAGCGCATTTTTCATAATGGTTTTTAAAGTTGTCTCGCAGAGGCCATCTGTCAAATCAGTCTGCAGAGTATTGGTGAAGTAGCGTTCAAAGATATGGCTCATCATATCCGCTACACCATTGGCAATTTGATTTTTCGGCAGGGTATAGAACAGCTCAGGATTCATGACACTAAGCACAGGGCGCAGATAATTGCTTCCATAGCCCAGCTTCATTTGCTTTTCCTCATTGGTAATAACAGTGCTGTTGCTGGATTCGCTGCCTGCCGCCGGAATCGTCAGTATTGTGGCAACCGGTAGTGCTGCCATAATGGCCTTTTTCTGCTCATAGACTTCCCAAACATCCCCGTCATAATATACACCCATGGCAATAGCTTTTGCCGAGTCAATGACACTGCCGCCGCCCACAGCAAGAATCAGGTCCACACCTTCCTTTTTGCAAAGGGCAATGCCTTCATGAACTAAAGATAAGCGGGGGTTGGGAACTACACCGCCCAATTCGATAAAATCCAGATAGTTTTCCTTTAGGGAAGCTACTACTGCATTATACAGACCGCTCTTTTTTATGCTGCTTCCGCCGAAGTGCAGCAATATCTTTGTGGCATGGGGCTGAAGCAGAGTACCAATCTCCTTATGTGTATCCTTGCCAAAGATAATGCGTGTGGGATTATGAAAATCAAAATTTAACATTATATTGCTCCTTTCTATACATGGCCTATGAAATTTAGGCTATATTAAGCAATGGATAGCGATTGGCTAAATATATCTTGATGGTATATGCCAACTTGAAGTATACTAAAATTGTAAACCTTAATGTTAACTTTAAGTCAATAGAAAAATCTGAATACGTTGTAAAATAAAATTAAAAGCGCATGTTTGGAGGTATACAGCTATTCCACAAGTATGCGCAGCAAAAGGATATTGAAATTATGGGAAAAACAGTCTTAATCACAGGGGCATCCCGTGGGATTGGCTACGCCCTTGCAGAAACGTTTGCGATTAATAAATACACGGTATATGCCAACTATAATAAGAACCCTGATCCATTGATGACTCTTTCGGGTAAACTTTCAAAAGATGGATACACGCTGATTCCGCTGCATGCAGATGTGTCAAAGAAGAAGGATATAGAGCAAATGCTTTCAAAAACCAGCGGAATTGATATTCTTATAAATAATGCGGGAATATCGCAGTTCAGGCCATTTACCGATATAACCGAAGCCGATTGGGACAATATGATGCTGGTAAATTTGAAATCAGCCTATTTATGTACTCACTGCGTTATTCCCGATATGATTCACAACAAGTATGGGGTTATTATCAATATATCTTCAATGTGGGGAGTTACCGGCGGATCATGCGAGGTGCATTATTCCACGGCGAAGGCCGGAATGATAGGTTTTACAAAAGCTCTGGCCAAGGAAATGGCCCCCTCCGGAATACGCGTCAATTGCGTTGCCCCGGGTGTTATCGAAACGGATATGAATAAAGATTTTTCCGACTCCGACAGGCAATTGATAAAAGATCAAACACCGCTGGGAAGGATAGGACTTCCTGAGCATATTGCCCGGGCGGCTCTATTTCTCGCAGAAGATGAATTTATTACCGGAGAAGTATTGAATGTTAACGGCGGTTTCCATATCTAGGCTGAAATATTTCAAACAACCATTACCTTTTATACGCTCCATCCCAGATTTTCCTGCTGAATGGTGCAAAGTCTTTCATACAATCCCTTTTTCTTCATCAACTCTTCATGAGTACCTTCTTCTACCAGCCGGCCTTCCTCAAGGACGATGATTTTACCGTCGCCGGCTACGGTTCTTAACCGGTGGGCGATGACGATAACGGTTTTGCCTTCAATGGGCCTTGAAATTGCCTGCTGGATCAGCACCTCGTTTTCCGGGTCCATGGAAGCCGTGGCCTCGTCAAGAAGAACAATGGGTGCGTTTTTCAACAGTGCCCGGGCAATGGAAATCCTCTGTCTTTCACCTCCTGAAAGGGTACTTCCGTTTTCTCCGAGCAGAGTCTGATATCCGTCCGGCAGGCTGCTTGCAAATTCGTCGCAGCAGGCTGCCTTAGCCGCTGCCATAACCTGATCCTCCGTAGCCTCCAGATTTCCGATGCGGATATTATTGTAAATGGTATCGTTAAACAGGACCACATCCTGGAACACAAAGGACATATAGCCCATCAGGTGTTCCGGGTCAAGGGTCCTGACGTCAACACCGCCTACTTTTACCGTTCCCCTGTTTACATCCCAGAATCTCGCAATCAATTTCGTCAAGGTGCTTTTCCCGCTTCCGGAAGGACCTACCAGAGCGGTAATACCATTTGCCGGAATAGAAAGCGTCACGTCTTTAATGACTGCTTCCTGGGGAGAAGGGCTGCCTGTATAGCTGAGGGATACATTTTCAAATTTTATCGTGTAGTCCTTTATCTCTTTGATGGCATCTCCCTCCATTACAGGAGTGGAAATGAGAGTCCTCATACGGCTTGTGGACACATGCATATACAAAAGCTCAGGAAGCAGGGTTAACTCTGTTAGTATGGGTCCGTATATCCTTACCGCGATCAGGAAAAACATCAGTAAGGGAATAAGTTCAATTTTTTTGCCTGTCAATAGATAAGTTCCTGCAAAAACCGTAAGCCCGACGCCCGCCTGTACAATGATTTGTGCTCCGGTGACAAAAACTCCGGAGGTGAATTCCATTTTGATTGCCATTTGCTTCATCAATCGGAGGGCGCCATCCAGAGCGGATTATCAAAAAATATACAATGAACTTATTACATTTTAATGTGAAATTTATGTCAAAATATATACAGAAGGTTATTCATAAGAAAAAACAAAAAAAAATAAAAAAACAATATACCGTTTTAAGTTATCCGGTTTATACTTAACGTGTAAGCGATCACATTTCTATTCCGGGCTATGAAGGCCTGTAGTATATACGATACTTATAAATTTATTCTTAGAGACTGAAAATTGAAGTATTGCCGTTATTTTTTAAGGGTGTAAGATGCCTATTAATTAATGTTAGTATCATTACAGTAGTTAGTGATTTTTTCTTATAAGCCACGAAGGTTTATTTGATCTGCGAGATTAAAACTTCGTGGTTTTTTCATGCTTTTTTTCTATTTTTTATTTATTAAGGCGGGTTATTTAATGAGTGCAGTGGCTGTGATAGGTGGCGGCATTGCCGGGTGCAATGCGGCGTATAGGTTGGCTGAAGCGGGAAAACAGGTGGTGTTGATAGAAAAATCAAGCCAGTTGGGAGGAAATATAAGAAAATTTGGCTGTAAGGCGGATGATCGCTGCGTAAAGGATAACTTATGCCTTGTAGAAGGTGTGTTTGACAAAATAAATAGCACAAAGAACATTGAAATACTTTGCGACAGCGAGGTGGATAGTCTCTCCGGAAATGCGGGGAGCTATACGCTTGAAGTCAGAAGCAATGGAGAATATATGCGGTTGGCAGAGATTGGAGCTATTATTATTGCAACAGGTTATGTAAAGTTTTCAGAAAAAGAGACAGGCGCTCTGCAGTGGGAAAAAGACACGCGCATCCTCTGGGCCAGTGAATTGGAAGAGACCCTTTACAGGAGAAAATCCCGCATCGACGCCCTTGAAGGAGTCAAGAGCATGGTTTTTATCCAATGCCAGGGCTCCAGGTCCGTTACGGAGAAGGCGGACTATTGCTCCAGAACGTGCTGCGGCTATTCTTACCGGATGGCAAGGGCAGTCAGATATTTACACCCCGGGATACGTATTGACATGCTTTATATGGATCTCCAGGAAGCTGGCTATATGCAGGAGCTCAGCTTTGAAGTCCTGGAACGGTATGAGATGCATCCGTTTCTATGCAGGCCGGTAAGTATTAAGAAAAAGGACGATGTTATGGCAATTTCCTATGAAGACAGGGAAGCGGGCATGATGAAAGAAATTACGGCCGACATAATCATATTGTCTGAAGGTATGCACCCCGGGGAAGATAATGAAAAGTTTGCGGAAACATTCAATCTGCAAATCAATGAAAAAGGGTTTTTAAGCAGTATAGAGGATGAGGCGGCATCCGGTATTTACCTTGCCGGGACAGTAAAAGGTCCCAAGGATATCGCTGAATCCATCAATGAAGCAAAAATCGCGGCGGATAGGATTCTATCCGTATCAGAGGAGTGATTGCATGTATGACGTGGTATTTATCGGAAACGGCATAAAAACGGAATACAATATGGCAGTGATTGATCCGAAGCAGCTCGTACGGGTTTGCGGGCAGATAGGCTGTTTCGAGCTGTTGGCAGGGGAGTCTGGAGCTATCAGCGCCATTCATGCAAAGACTATTGTAGTCAATATGGACCCGGAAGAAGTATTGCCTATAGACGGGGCAGAAAGTTCCGCGGCTGCTGCCGGGGAACCGGAGGAAACAGCGGTGTTTATACAGGATTACCTGTCGTTGACGCCTGCTTATTACGACAAGCTCGGATTGCTTAATGCCATAAGGATAAAAGAGCAGTTCGGGAAGGAATTGGTATATTTCTACCGTTCCATGAGGTTCCCGGATGGCGACGGTTCCTTATATAAAAGAGCAAGAAGGTTGGGAATCGTATTTGAAAAGTATGCTGGGGAAAATTTGAGAATCACGCCCCGGGACGGTTTCCAAATCGATTTTAAAAATGTTTTTCTCAATTTTTCCATCCATACCGGATCTCTGTATATGGCCCCATTGATAAAGCCCGGAAGGTCATATGCAAGAGTGGCGGACATCCTGCATATTAAAAAAAACGGAGAAGGGTTTTTGCAGGCGGACAATGTATACCTTCAGCCTACCAGGACAAACCGGAGAGGGATCTATGCAATAGGATTCACAAGAGGGCGCAGCGGCATGACTTCATTGGATGAGGATATCGCTTTCACCCTGTCGGACATAAAGCGTGAGACAATTTCCCTCCACCCGCTGACGTCAGACCGGAGGGAAGTGGATGAAAAGGCTTGTGCACTTTGCTATACATGTTTTCGAAGCTGTCCTCACGGTGCCATTGAAAGGGAAGAAGCCGCAGACTGCATGAGGGTGAACGAATACGCCTGCTATGGCTGCAATACCTGCATATCGGCTTGTCCGGCCCAGGCGATCTCAATAGCAGAGAAAAAGGATATCCGAAGAAGAGTGGAAAGCAAGCCCTATAAAATCCTCCTATGCGAAAATTCGGCCGAAACCGCCTACCGCGAGATGGGGGAAATGTTGGGCGAAGATACGGAGATCGGAACAATTCCCTGCAGCAATAGCGTCCGTAAGTCGGACATTTACAGGGAATTGTCCGGCATGGAAAGCAAGCTGCTGGTATTGGGGTGTATCAATGACGCCTGCAGGCATATTGACGGGAACAAAAATTTTGAAAAGGTGGTCAGGGAGGCGAGGAGGAATCTCTCAGGGATTGGCCTTGATCCGGAAAGGGTACGGTTTGAAAGGGTATCTCTCCGTATGAAGGATCGTTTGAAAGAAATAGTAGATCAGTTTATGGGGGTGGAGAGGGATGATTGTAGCCCGTCAAAAATTAATTGAAGAGATCATTGGGAAAATAGGCAGGGCGGAAAAGCTTCTGATCGCAGGCTGCGGCACCTGCATGACGGTGTGTATGGCCGGAGGGACAAGAGAAGCTGAAGCATTGGCAGAGCTTTTGAATACCTATTTCAAAAAGGAAAATATGTCTGTTGTTATCGAAGTGAAGACCATAGAAAGACAATGCGACAGGGAGTTTTTGGATGAACTGGAGGGGCCGGCCAAAAGGGCGGACTTGATATTGTCCATGGGCTGTGGGGTAGGAGTTCAGGGCATTGCTGAAAGATATCCGGATAAAATCGTGCTGCCGGGTTTGAATACACAGTTTTTCGGAACGACGGTGGATAAAGGGATATGGGCGGAAAGATGCGCAGGCTGCGGAGAATGCGTCCTTGATAAATTTTGCGGCGTATGTCCCGTTGCAAGATGCTCCAAAAGCTTGCTTAACGGTCCATGCGGAGGATCAAGGGCGGGCAGGTGCGAGGTGAGCGGAGAAATTGAATGCGGCTGGCAGCTGATATACGACAGGGCCGTTAGAATAGGACAGCTGGACAGGCTGATGGAGATTGAAGGCCCGAAGGACTGGTCCACAAGCAGGGATGGCGGTCCAAGGAAAACCGTCAGGGAGGAGTTTGCAGATGACTAAAAATGCCAGTAACCTTGAAAGGATTCTGGAAGCAGGGTATTTTGGGGTTTGCAGTGAAATGGGGCCGCCTATGAGCGCAGACTGGGATGTTATATGGAAAAAGGCGGAAAAGCTCTCGGGATATGTGGATGCGGTCAATATCACCGACAATCAGACAGCGGTCGTACGTATGTCGTCCATCGCCGCCGCAGTTATTGCAAAGAGGGCGGGACTCGAACCGGTAATACAGGTAACCTGCAGGGACAGGAACAGGATAGCCATACAGAGCGATATCCTGGGGGCAAGCGGACTGGGGATAAAAAATGTCCTGTGCTTGACCGGGGACCATCAGACCTTCGGCAGCGAGCCCGGCTCCAAAAACGTATTTGACATGGACTCGGTCCAGTTGATCCAATGCGTGACCGGAATGGTCAACGGCAAATTTCCGGGCGGAAAGGAAATCAAGGTTCCCCCTGCACTGTTTGTGGGCGGAGCATATAATCCTTTTGCAGACCTCCAGGAAATGCAAATGGTAAAGCTTTTGAAAAAGGTGGAGGCCGGAGTGAAGTTTATACAGACGCAGGCTGTATACAATGTTGAAGCCTTCGAAGAATGGATGAAAAAAGTCAGGGAGCTGGGCCTTCATAAAAAAGTGCATATTCTTGCGGGAATATTGCCCACCAAATCGCCTAAAGCACTCCGGATGATGCAGAAAGAGGTTGCAGGCATGGATGTTCCCGAGGAAATTGTGGAACGGATGGAGATGTGCGCGGACCCGTCGAAAGAGGGCGTAAAAATGGCGGTGGAGCTCATTGAAAGGGTAAAGAGGATCGAAGGTGTGAAGGGGATACATCTGATGCCTGTAGGCTGGGAGCAGATCACTCCGGAGGTGGTACGGGAAGCGGGACTGTATCCCAGGCCAGAGGTGGATATATGATGGATCATTCTTTTAAATCAAAGGTGGCGGAAAGACCGGGCGGTGAAAATATAAAGCTTTGCTACAGCTGCGGTACATGTACTGCAGGATGTCCTGTCAGCGGGATAAACAAGCATTTCAATCCCCGGTCCTACATCCGGAAAATACTGCTGGGCTTGAAGGGAGAGGTGCTGGGCGATAAAAATATCTGGCTGTGCATCCAGTGCCACAGATGCGTCGCCCACTGCCCGCAGAACGTTAAATTTGCCGATATTCTGCGCGTTGTCAGGGAACTGGCGGTGGAAGAAGGATTTTTCCCTCCGGATATCCTTCAGGATATGGAGAGGCTGGATGACGCAATGGTAAAGTACCGGGCACAGATAGCGGAAAAATATCTATGCGGCGATAAAGCGATGGAGGACCTTACCGGTGGACTATAATTATCAAAAGGGGACATTTAAAGGGGGTGGGAATAATGCCAAAGCCGGTCATGGTAATAGGAGGAGGTATCGCAGGCGTCCAGGCTGCCACGGACCTTGCGGATAACGGCATACCCGTATATCTTGTGGAAAGCGCTCCTTCCCTTGGAGGCAGAATGGCGCAGCTTGACAAGACATTTCCCACAAATGACTGCTCCGCCTGTATCCTGGCGCCTAAAATGAGTGATTGCTTCAACCATGAGAATATAAGGACATATACCTACAGCGAAATTGAAGCCGTCGAAGGCAGTATCGGTGATTTTCATGTAAAAGTAAAAAAGAAACCCAGATATATTGACGAAGAGCTTTGTACGGGCTGTGGAGACTGCATTGAAAAGTGCCCGCAGAAAAAAATGGCGGATAGGTTCGATCAGGGGTTGAAGTATAGAAAAGCAATATACAAAGAGTTTGCCCAGGGAATACCCAATATTGTAACCATTGACCCCAGCCAATGCCTCATGCTTCAAAAGGGGAAATGCGGCATATGTGCAAAGGTATGTCAGGCAAAAGCCGTCAGGTACGACCAGAAGGCGGAAGTGCTGGAGCTGAATGTGGCTTCCGTAATATTTGCCCCGGGTTTTGACGTATTTGAAGGAAACCTGAAGGAAGAGTATGGCTATAACCGGTTTAAAAATGTGGTATCAAGCCTTGACTATGAACGTATGATGAGTGCATCGGGGCCGCTGGGTGGGCATATTGTAAGGCCCTCCGACCAGAAGGAGCCTGAGCGGATTGCCTTCCTGCAATGCGTAGGGTCAAGGGACTATAAATGCAATGTAGAGTATTGTTCCTCCGTATGCTGCATGTATGCCATCAAGGAGGCCATCATTACAAAGGAGCATATAAAAAGCGTACGGGAGCTTGATATATATTATATTGACCTGCGGGCCTTCGGCAAGGATTTCGACAAATATCACCGTCTGGCCGAAGAAAAGTACGGGGTGGCTTTTAAACGGTCACGGACAGCGGATATCGAAGAAGACAGGGAAACAGGCGATTTATATATTAAGTCCGTTGCTGAAGACGGGAGCATACAAACAAAACCCTATGATCTGGCGGTCCTTTCCGTGGGGTTGAGACCCAGGGCTGAGGTGACGGCGATGATGAAAAGGCTCAAAGTAAGGGTCAATAAGGAAGGATTCATCGCAACGACAGAGCTTCAGCCTTTAAGCACAAGCAGGGAGGGAATTTATGCCTGCGGTGCGGCAACCGGACCCAGGGACATACCTGAGACTGTGGTGCAGGCAAGCGCTGCAGCTGCTTTAGCAGCAGGAGCAGCCAAAAAACTTGGCGGAGAGGGATTCCCACGGCCGGAATACGCAAGACAGAGAGATGTGGCCAATGAGGGTGTAAATGTGGGAGTCTTTGTGTGCCACTGCGGTACCAATATAGGCGGTATAGTCAATGTGCCCTCTGTAAGTGAGTATGCGTCAAAACTTCCTTATGTAAGTCATGTGGAGGATGTGACATACCTGTGTTCGGCGGATAGCCAGCAGTTAATCATGGAACGTATAAAAGAAAAGAACCTGAACAGGGTGGTTGTGGCTTCCTGCAGTCCCAGGACCCATGAGCCGCTTTTCAGAAGCGCCCTTGCCAGGGCCGGCTTGAACCCGTATTTGCTTGTAATGACAAATATAAGGGATCAATGCTCCTGGGTGCATATGGACCAGCCTGAGAAAGCAACGCAGAAGTCCAAGGACCTTGTCAAAATGGCAGTGGCAAAAGCCCTGTCAGCAAAGCCGCTTTACAGGCAAAAGCTGGGCAAGACCAACACGGGCGCGGTCATCGGTGGGGGTGTGGCCGGCATGACAGCGGCAAGGCAGCTGGCAGAGCTTGGTTTTCCGGTAGCCATCATTGAAAAGGAAAAGGAGCTTGGAGGCCATGCCGGGGAATTGACCCATATGCCGGACGGAAAGAGAGCTGACGGGTATGTGGAGAAACTGAAGGAGGATATCCTCGGGAATCCGGACATAACGGTATATACGAATAGTGAGATTGTTGAAATGGAAGGCTATGTGGGAAATTACAGGATGAAGCTGTCCCACGGCGAAGAGGTGGCAGCAGGAGTCGTCATCATTGCCACCGGCGCCAATGAGCTGGAGTTTGCAGGTTTTGGCTGCGGCTCACATGAAAACGTAATAAGCCAGCTTGAATTGGAAAGAAGGATCAAAGAGGAAAGCCTGGGGCCTGTGAACAGCGTATATATGATACAGTGCGCCGGCTCCAGGGAAGAGGGCAGGCAATATTGCAGCAGGGTATGCTGTACCCAGGCTGTAAAGAATGCAATCTTCCTCAAAAAGAAATACGGAGATATGAATATCAGCATCCTGTACAGGGACATGCGGACCTATGGTTACTATGAAAAGCTGTACCGTGAAGCAAGAAGGCTGGGCGTCAACTTCATAAGATACGAGTCTGACCGTAAGCCTGTTATAGAAACTGCCTCAGGCAAAATAACCGTGAAGTTCCATGAGCCCTTGCTGGACAGGGAGCTGACGGATACCGCCGACATGGTGGTGCTGGCCTCTGCCATGGTTGCCGACAGGGAAAACAACGGCAGGATATCCCGGTTTTTAAAGGTGCCGCTGAACGGCGACGGATTTTTCCTGGAAGCCCATGTAAAGCTGAGGCCTGTTGATTTTGCCACGGAGGGCGTATATGTGTGCGGGCTTGCCCACGGGCCTAAAAACCTCAGCGAATCCATCAGCCAAGCAAAGGCTGCGGCCGCAAGGGCAGCTGCCGTATTATCAAAGGAATATCTGGAGACGGAGGCCATGGTGGCGGAGGTAAGTGCCAGCCTTTGCGCAGGCTGCGGTACCTGCGAAAAGCTATGTGCCTACAAGGCGATTGCCATGAACGAAAAAGGTAAAGCCGAGGTCAATTCCGTATTATGCAAGGGCTGTGGCACCTGTGCCGCCGGCTGCAGGTCGGGGGCGGTGGATCTGAAGGGCTTCAGCGACAGGCAGATTGTCCGGGAAATCGAAGTGTTATTTGCGGAAGGGGGATGATGGAAGATGGAATACAAAGCAGGATTCGAGCCGAAGATCGTGGCATTTTTATGCAACTGGTGCAGCTATGCCGGCGCAGACCTGGCAGGAACAAGCAGGATACAGTATCCCGCCAATATCCGGATTATCCGAGTACCCTGCTCGGGAAGGATCAATCCTCAATTTATCATCAAAGCTCTTCAGGCGGGAGCCGACGGCGTGCTGGTATCAGGCTGCCATCCCGGGGATTGCCACTATATCAGCGGCAATCTGCACGCCAGAAGGAAATTTGCGCTTCTGAAGCGCTTATTGGACTATGCGGGCATCGAGGAGCAAAGAGTGCAATTCACCTGGGTTTCGGCATCGGAGGGCCAGCGGTTTGCGGATGTGGTAAAAAGGATTGTGGAAAACATAAAGGAAATAGGACCCTGCGGGAAGTTCAGAAACGAGGTGAAGGCTTTTGGATCTGAATAGCGGATTGAGAAGCATTGCCGCACAAATGCTGGAGAGAGGCGAAGTGGAGCTGGTGGTAGGCTATGGGGCTTCGGAGCTTCCGGGCAAGGCCACTCCTGTTTTCGCGATGACGGCTGGGGAGACTGCCAAGCTTATATTTGATCCTACATGCAATATTATGCTGGCCAAATATTTATTGAGATACAAAGGGAAAAAGGTCGGCGTGGTGGCCAAGCCCTGCGATACCCGTGCAATTGCGGGATATATCGTTGAAAGGAGGCTGAACCGGGAAGACGTAAAAATCATTGGCGTCGACTGCCGGGGAATGTCGGACAACTCTGCCTGCAGCGAATGCAGCGTAAGAAAGCCTGTGATTTTTGACTATAGGGTGGGAGAGACTGTGGAGGTCTCACCGGACGTTACCGGGGAACCCTCCATTAAAAAGGTTGAAAAAATGACCTCCGGGGACAGGTGGGACTATATTGCCGGAGAATTTTCAAAATGCATAAAATGCTACGCCTGCAGACAGGCCTGCTACCTATGCTATTGCAGCAAGTGCTTTACAGACAGGAACCAGCCTGAATGGACCGGAAAAGGGACAACCCTCGGCGATATTATGGCATACCATATGACAAGGGCTATGCATACGGCCGGAAGATGCATCAACTGCGGCATCTGCGAGAGCGTATGTCCCATGGGCATAAAAACAAGGCTTCTTACCTCCAGGCTTTACTATGACGTAAAGGAGCTTTACGGCTATGAAGCAGGGCTGGATACGGAAGAAAAACCGGCGCTGACGGATTATAAACCCGACGACGACCAGAAAGATTTTATGGATTAGGGGAGAGGTAGAATGAAAAAGCTGAAAAAAGACATGCTTGCAGGCTTTCTTGACAGGCTTTCAAAGAAGTACACCGTCATTGCCCCTGTAAAAAGCGAAAAAGGCTATACGGAATTCAAAGGGACGAGGGACTTCAGCAGGGTAAGCCTGGAAGACAACTGCCTCAATCCCGTGAAGGAATTTTTCTTTCCCCAGAACGAAGAGCTATTCAGGTATATGGATGAAGAGGTGGTCGAAAGCACCGGCGGGGAAAAAATGATAATTTTTGGCGTCAGGCCCTGCGACATACGGTCTGTTGAGGTCCTGGACAGGGTATTCCTCGATGAAAGATTCATTGACATATATTACAAAAAAAGAAGGGACAACGCGGTAATCATCGGGTATACATGTCCAAAGAGCGAGCCTGGCTGCTTTTGCCGGAGCTTCGGAATTGATCCCGGGGACAGCGGCTTTTCCGACCTGTCTCTGTTTGAAGAAGCGGAAAACTATTATCTCAAGCTGAATAATGAAAAGGCTGCCTTTATTATGGAGGACCCGGTACTTTCGGATGCGGACGCCGGCTTGCCTTCAGCCGGCCATGGACAGGACGCCGGCATGGAGATCGAGTTCCCCCTTGACCAGAAGCAGCTGTTTCACGCCGACATCTGGGAAAAGCTTTATCAAAAATGTATTGGCTGCGGGACCTGCACCTATCTCTGTCCTACCTGCCACTGCTTTGAGTTCTGCAACCGGAAAAGCTCTGAGGGTATCCAGCGCATAAGATGCTGGGACTCGTGCCAGTATGCGCTGTTTACCGAGCACGCTTCGGGACATAATCCGAGAAGTACACAGAAGGAGCGGATCAGGCAAAGGCTCATGCACAAGTTTTCGTACTATCCGCAAAATCATGGAGTGGCGGCGTGTGTGGGCTGCGGCAGATGCTTACGGAAATGTCCCGTTGCCTTCGACTTGAGAGAAGCGCTTAAGACGATGGAGGAATACATCAAGGAAAGCGGGATGAAAACGGATGGATAACTGCTATATCCCCAGAAAAGCCAGGATCATAGACATTATTCAGGAGACAAAGTCAAACCTGAATATCAAGACCTTTCAAGTAAAGCTTCTGGAAGGCGGATTTGCCTATCAACCCGGACAGTTTGCGGAAGTCACAGCCTTCGGCGTGGGTGAGGCGCCCTTTTGTATCGCCTCGGCGCCGGTACAAAAGGATTATCTGGAATTTTCCATAAAAGAGACGGGATTGGTGTCAGGAGCTATACACAGCCTTCGTATAGGAGATCTGATAGGGATAAGAGGCCCCTTTGGAAACTGTTTTCCCTACGAGACCTTCGCCGGCAAAAACCTTGTTTTCGTGGCAGGAGGAATCGGGCTTGCGCCTTTGAGATCCCTCATCAATTATGTGCTTGACGAAAGCAACCGGGAAAACTACGGGAAGGTGGAAATGCTGCTGGCCTTCAGATCACCGGAGGATGTGGTGTACCGGTGGAATTTCGGAGACTGGGAAAAGAGCAGGGATGTAGCCATCACATACACCATAGACAGGACTTCGGAAGGCTGGCCCCACACCGTGGGATTCCCCCATACCCTGCTGGACAGGCTGCAGCTGTTAAAGCAGGCGGATACGTATGTTGTCACATGCGGACCGCCTGTGATGATCAAATCCGTGACCGGGGAGCTTGAAAAAATGAAGGTTCCCCCCGAAAGGATCATAACAACCCTTGAAATGCGGATGACCTGCGGCCTTGGAAAATGCGGAAAGTGCAACATCGGGCATCAGTATGTCTGCGTCGACGGCCCGGTATTCAGTCTGGCCCAGCTGTCGGAAATGCCCGGCGAATATTAGATAGTTAATAGTAATAGGAGTGTTGGTATGGAAAAATCTTTTTTTAACCCAGCGGAAATAACGGAGGCTTTTGTAGAAGCAGGCTGCAAAAAGGCAAGCCTGCCGTCCGTTCGGCTTTTCCTGCTGGGGATACTGGCGGGTGCATACATTGCTTTTGCGGCCGAAGGGTCCAATATGGCAATCCACACCATAGCCTCGGTAGGAGTTGCCAAAGCCCTTGCCGGAGCACTGTTTGCAACTGGCTTGATGCTGGTTGTCGTGGCTGGGGGTGAGCTTTTTACTGGCAATACCCTGATGGTAATCGCCTGCTCGGAAGGAAAATCCCGCTGGCGTGGGCTCCTGCGGAACTGGTTTTTTGTCTATACGGGAAATTTTGCTGGCTCCCTGATTATTGTCATGCTGATTTTATTTTCAGGGCAGTTTGATTTCTCGAAGGGGATGCTGGGAGGCTTCACCATCAAGACGGCGGTATACAAAACGGACCTCACCTTTTTAAAAGCTCTTTCCATGGGTATTTTATGCAACTGGCTGGTCTGCCTGGCCGTATGGATGTCCTTTGCGGCAAAGGATATCGTGGGAAAGCTTCTGGCAATATTTTTCCCCATATGGCTGTTTATCACCTCCGGCTTTGAACACAGCATTGCAAATATGTTTTATATCCCGGCGGGTATTCTGGCCAAGGGCAATCCCGTATGGGCCAAGGCGGCAATTTCACTGGGAGTAGCGCCGGAAAAGCTTGCAGGGCTTGGCTGGGGGAAATTTCTTATAGGGAACCTGCTGCCTGTTACCCTCGGTAATATCATCGGAGGCGGTTTTTTTGTAGGTATCATGTACTGGACGGTATACCTTTATAAGCCCGGGGTAAAAAGGGAGGATATCTCATCAGGCTGTAAGGGCAAGTGTATATAAAAACTAAAAATTATTTCAGGAGGGTCTTAAGGGATGAAAAGCGATATTGAAATTGCGCAAAGTATTGAAATGAAGCCGGTGGAGGAGATTGCCGCCAGACTGGGCATCGAAAAAAAAGATATTGAGCTGTACGGCAATTACAAGGCAAAGGTCAATTACAATTTACTCCAGGAGTACGCTTCCCGGAAGGACGGAAAGCTGATCCTCGTCACCGCCATCAATCCTACTCCGGCGGGCGAAGGCAAGACCACCACCTCGGTAGGTTTGGGAGATGCGTTGAACAGGCTGGGGAAAAAGGTGGTCATTGCACTAAGAGAGCCTTCCCTTGGACCGGTATTCGGAGTCAAAGGCGGCGCGGCAGGGGGCGGGTACGCGCAGGTGGTGCCCATGGAAGACATCAACCTCCATTTTACCGGGGACATGCATGCCATCGGCGCAGCAAACAATCTTCTTGCCGCTTTGGTGGACAACCATATTTATCAGGGGAATGCATTGGGAATCGACCCAAGGAGGATTACCTGGAAAAGGTGTGTGGACATGAATGACAGGCAGCTCAGGTTCATTGTTGAAGGGTTGAGCGGAAAAGCAAACGGAACGCCCAGGGAAGATGGGTTTGATATCACCGTTGCATCCGAAGTCATGGCAATCCTTTGCCTGTCAATGGATCTGGCTGATTTGAAGGAAAAGCTAAGGAACATAGTAGTTGGCTATACTTATGAGGATAAGCCGGTGACTGCCGGTCAATTGAAAGCCGAGGGAGCCATGGCAGCACTTCTCAAGGATGCGCTGAAGCCGAATCTTGTCCAGACTTTGGAACATACTCCCGCCTTCATTCACGGCGGCCCATTTGCCAACATCGCTCATGGCTGCAACAGCATCATGGCTACCAGAATGGCCTTGAAGCTGGCCGACTATGTTGTGACGGAAGCCGACTTTGGCGCAGACCTGGGTGCGGAGAAATTCATGGATATCAAATGCAGGCTTGCAAATCTGAAGCCTGATGCAATTGTGATCGTCGCAACGGCAAGGGCTTTGAAGTACAATGGCGGAGTACCGAAAGCGGAGCTGAAAACAGAGAATCTGGAAGCATTGTCCAAAGGTATTGTAAACCTGGGTAAGCATATTGAAAACATGAAAAGCTTTGGAGTACCGGTTGTGGTTGCGATAAATCATGTGGATACGACGTCACCGGCTGAATTGGAGTTCATAAAGGATTACTGCGGAAAGCAGGGTGTTGAATGTGCACTTTCAGGTGGATTCACTGAGGGAGGGAAAGGCGGCACCGATCTTGCCATAAAGGTTGTAGAGGCTATAGATGGCGGAGCTTCAGGCTTTAAATTTTTATACGATGAAAAGCAGCCCATAAAATTCAAAATTAACGAAATTGTCACCAGGATCTATGGCGGCCAGGGTGTGGCATACTCGCCATCCGCCGAAAAAGCCATTGCAAGGCTTGAAGCTTTGGGATACGGCAAGCTGCCCATATGTATGGCTAAGACCCAGTATTCACTGTCGGAAGACCCTTCTCTTTTAGGCAGGCCTGAGGGTTTCACTGTTACTGTCAAGGAAGCCAAGGTTTCGGCAGGCGCAGGCTTCGTAGTGATACTGACCGGGGAGATCATGACGATGCCGGGGCTTCCCAAAATACCTGCCGCGGAGAAAATAGACGTTGATTCCACCGGAAAAATATCCGGACTCTTTTAAAGGAGGGCTTGAGGATGATTGATAAAAGCTGCAGGGATTTTGTAAACAGGCTTGCTTCGGCTGAGCCTGTTCCGGGCGGCGGAGGGGCGTCGGCAATGGTTGGCGCTCTTGGAGCTGCGCTTGGGAGCATGGTAGGAAATCTGACGCTGGGCAAGAAAAAATATGAGAATGTGCAGGAGGATATAAAAGCGGTACTGGACCGGGCAGGGAAGCTGCAAAACGAGCTGCTTTCACTGGTTGAGAAAGATGCCCAGGTATTCGAGCCTCTTTCAAAAGCTTACGGGCTTCCGAAAAATACGGAGGACGAAAAGAAAAACAGAGATACAGTCATGGAAGCAGCTTTAAGGCTTGCCTGCAGTGTTCCTGTGGAGTTGATGGAGAAGTCCATGGAAGCGGTGGCTTTGCATGAGGAATTGGCCGTTAAAGGCACAAAGATCGCCATAAGCGATGTAGGCGTGGGGGTGTTGTTCTGCAAATCTGCGCTTTTGGGTGCAAGCTTGAATGTATTCATCAATACAAAGCTGATGAAAGACAGGGAATATGCGGAAGCGATAAATAACAAGGCGGAAATGTTGATATCCGAAGGTATATCCAGGGCGGACAGCGTTTACCGGAAAGTGGAGGAGCAGTTAAAATGACAGGAGGGCAAAAAAGGTGGCTGTTTTAATGAAAGGCGCCGAGGTAGCCGACGCGATGAAAGAAAAGCTGATTGCGGAGGTTAAAGAGATTAACCACTGCGGTATGGCTCCTGCACTGGCAATCGTAAGACTCGGAGCAAGGCCGGACGATATTGCATATGAGCGGGGCGTGAAAAAACGTTTCGGGGAGATCGGAATCGAGGTACAGGTGTTTGATTATCCCGTGAACACAAAGCAGGAAGAATTTTTATCAGAAATGGATAGAATAAACAGGGACGACAAAATCCATGGAATCCTCTTGTTCAGACCACTCCCGGACCATATAAGCGAAGATGCGGTAAAGCGTGCAATTCTGGCAGAAAAGGATGTTGACTGCCAGAATCCTGAAAACATAGCCAAGGTTTTTGCAGGAGATAAAAGCGGATTTGCACCCTGCACACCCGAAGCGGTGATAGAAATGCTGGACCACTACAAAATAGAGCTAAAGGGAAAAAACATTGTTGTTGTCGGAAGGAGCATGGTTGTCGGAAAGCCGCTTTCCATGCTTCTTTTAGACAGGCATGCGACAGTGACCATATGCCACACAAGGACCCGTGAACTGGAGATGATATGCAGGAATGCGGAAATACTGGTTGCCGCCGCCGGAAAAGCCGGAGTGATCCGAGGCCTCCATGTGGGCGACGGGGCTGTCGTGCTGGATGTGGGGATAAACTTTAATGAATCAGGCAAAATCTGCGGGGATGTGCATTTTGACAGTGCGGTAAAAAAAGCCCGGTATATCACGCCGGTGCCGGGAGGCGTCGGCGCCGTCACGACTTTGGTGCTTGCAGCCCATGTGATAAGGGCCGCAAAAAGAAAATGCGGTTTACGGGATTCTGCGTCGCTAAGCTCCTCGGATTGACACCAGCGAAAAGAGCTTGTTTCTAAAAGAGGATTGAAAAGTTTCTAAAAACTTATAGACTTCCTGTGAAAAATCATTTATAATGTGGGAAGTATTTGGTCAAGAAGGCCAAAGCTTTTCAGTCATTTTATGTTGTATGTGAAAGAATTTCAGGTATTTTAGCCATGAAGGTTGAGTTAAATCGTAAGGAACGGTTAATTCAATTCATGGCTTTTTTATTTTCAGGAGGCAGTAAATGTGGTTTTATAAAGAAGGAAACACTATCGATGAAGCATTGCAGATGGAAATGATGGAAAGGCTGGTGGAGGAAGCGCAAAAGCGGATTAATCCGTCCGTTAAAAAAGTACTTCTCCTCCCTCCGGACATCACCCGCTACCATTCGGGTGCAGGCAGGCTTACAAATATGCTTTATCATGTTCTGGGAACGGGGTGTGATATCGATATAATCCCTACATTAGGACAGCATGTCCCGCATACGCCGGAAGAGAACCGATGGATGTTTGGGGATATACCCGAGGAGCGCATACATGCGCATGATTGGAAAAAATCCTGCAAAACCCTGGGATACATAGACGCTGATTTTGTTAGTGCCGCAACAGGAGGCAAAGCAGACTGGCCGATTCCTGTGGAGATTAACAGTGCAGTAATTGACGGAGGCTATGATTTGATCGTCAACATCGGGCAGATAGTTCCGCACGAGGTACTGGGATTTGCAAACCACAATAAAAACTATTTCATTGGCCTTGGCGGTAAAAGTATGATTACGGCTTCTCACATGATGGCTGCATCTTGTGGGATTGAAAACAATTTGGGACAAATTGTAACTCCTTTGCGAGGCTGCTATAATTTAGCCGAAAAAGAGTATTTGAAGAGTGTCCCGCATGTCTATGTGCTGATAGTAAAATCAAGAAAAGCTTCCGGTGAATTGGAAACTACGGGTTTATATGTAGGAAGCAGTGTTGAAACCTATATACAGGCGGCAAGATATGCAAGAAAGCAAACGGTGCACATGTTTGACAGGCCTGTTAAAAAGATGGTCTGCTATATGGATGAGAAAGAATTTAGAAGCACCTGGGTGGCGAATAAAGCTATATACAGGACGCGAAAGGCAATTGCGGACGAGGGGGAACTTATTGTAATTGCTCCCGGAGTTGAACGGTTCGGAGAACAGGACGAGGTTGACCGGATGATCCGCAGGTATGGTTATAAGGGTACGCCAAATACTCTGGAAGCTTACCAAAACGACAGCGAATTGCATGATCTGGCCCATGCTGCTGCGCATCTGATTCATGGCTCGTCGGAAGGAAGATTCAGCATCACCTATGCTCCCGGCAAGCTTTCAAAAGAAGAGATTGAAGCCGCAGGATATGGTTTTATGAATGTTGGAGACGCATTGAAAGCCTATAATCCGGATAGCATGAATGAAGGCTTCAATACGGTAAACGGAGAGGAAATATACTTTATAAAATCGCCTAGCCTTGGTCTGTGGACATCGAGAGATAAATACATCGATGCGTTAAGGAACAACCTGGATTTTGCGGAAAGAATGATAGAAAAACAACCGGAGGAAGCCATCTGGAAGCAAATAAAGGACTGGAATTGTGAAGATCTTGAGGAATATAAACAAAAAATAGGACCAGTTGATATTACCAAGTAATAAAATATCTTTACAGTCAGTTGAATTTGAAATATAATGAATATATGGCATTAAATCTAAGAAGATTTGTAAATGGCCATAAAGGGTCCTGTCTTACGAAAACGCGAGCCACGGAGGTTGGTTAAATAGCAGAAGCTATTCCGCTCCGTGGCTTTAATATTCTGATAATAATTTAACAAAGAAAAAATAAAAGCAAATGAGGGATATGGATGAGAATAGCGGTAGTAGACGGTCAGGGCGGAGGAATTGGAAGGCAGGTCATTGAAGGCTTAAGAAAAGAATTGGATTATGATGTTGAGATTATAGCACTGGGTACGAACTCTACTGCAACGTCTTTCATGATAAAGGCAGGAGCAAACGAAGGGGCTACGGGCGAAAACGCGATTGCCTATACCGCGTCAAGGGTTGATTATATCATTGGCCCTGTAGCGATAATAGCTGCAGGTTCAATGCTTGGCGAAGTAACTCCTTCCATGTCGCGGGCAATTGCGGAAAGTCCGGCAAGAAAGCTGCTTATACCACTAAACCGGTGCGACATAGAAATCGTTGGTCTGGACAAAGAGCTTTCCATTCCGGATATTATTGCAAAGGCAGTAGGTATCATGAAATTGATGCTTTAGAAAATTGATTATAATTTAAGGAGCTGGCAAATGAAAATATATAAAATTGCAGTAATTCCAGGGGATGGAATCGGACCCGAGGTAATTGCTGAAGGCATTAAGGTATTGGGAAAAACGTCACAGCTCAGCAGGGAGTTTAAATTTGAATTTGCCCGCTTTCCCTGGGGCTGTGAGTATTATCTGAAACACGGCAAAATGATGGATGATGACGGTATGGAACAGTTACGGAATTTTGACGCCATATATCTGGGTGCGGTAGGGTATCCCGGCGTTCCTGACCATATCTCGCTTTGGGATTTGCTTCTTAAAATCAGGAAGGGGTTTGACCAATATGTGAATCTGAGGCCTGTGAAACTGCTTGAAGGAGCACAATGCCCCTTGAAGAATGTTGAGCGCGGTCAGATCGATATGATTGTTATTCGTGAGAATAGCGAGGGCGAGTATGCCGGAGCAGGTGAATGGAAATTTAAGAATCAGCCGGAGGAGGTTGTACTGCAGACCGGGATATTTTCCCGCAAAGGAACGGAACGTATTATGCGGTATGCCTTTGAAACCGCCAGAAGAGAAGGAAGGTCGCTGACAAGCATAAGCAAAGGCAATGCATTGAATTATTCCATGGTTTTCTGGGATCAGATATTCAATGAAATCAGAAAAGAATATCCTGATGTAAAAGCATATTCCTGCCTGGTTGATGCGGCAAGCATGTTCTTTGTAAAACAGCCCCAGAGGTTTGAAATAATAGTGACTTCCAATTTGTTTGGAGATATCATTACTGATCTTGGAGCTGCGATAGCAGGAGGAATGGGGTTGGCAGCGGGAGCGAATATAAACCCGGAACACAAATATCCATCCATGTTTGAACCAGTACACGGTTCTGCGCCGGATATTGCGGGAAAGGGGACAGCCAATCCTCTGGCGGCTATCTGGTCTGTGAGCCAGATGCTTGACTTCTTTGGGTATAAATTCTGGGGAAGCATTGTACTTAAAGCTATTGAACAGGTGCTGGCAAAGGGGAGGCATTTGACGCCGGATATGGGTGGGACAGCAAGGACGGACGAAGTCGGTGATGCGGTTTTAGAGACACTGGAAAAAATTATACGTGATATGAAATAGGTCATAAAAATATATTTTTTTTATAAAAGAATGTATACAATGTACAAATAAATATATCTCAAGCAGCTTAAAAAAAGGCATATTCTCTGAAAATCCCATATTCGTCTCTCGCTTTGAGCCTTTGCCCTGCTCTGGCGGTAACAACAACCGCATTAAATGCGCTGACCATGGGATTATCGGTGACCTTTGTTATTACGGCCAACAATATTGTTGTTTCGCTTACCAGAAAGCTGGTGAATTCAAAGGTCAGAGTACCTATTTATATAACGTCTATTGCGACCATTGTAATATTGCTTGAACTGCTGCTGAAAGCATATTTCCCTTTAATGTATAAAGAATTGGGTATTTATCTTCAGCTGATCGTTGTTTTCGTAATTATACTGGCCCGGGCTGCGGTTTTATCTTTGCCATGCTTGCGGTAGGTATCATTCGCGAATTGTTTGGAAACGGGAAAGTTTTTGGGTATGGAGTATTCGGGGTCTCATACCAGCCGGCCCTGATTATGATTCTGCCCCCCGGAGCATTTATTTTAATCGGGATCTGGCGGGAGCTTCAAAAATGTTTAATGCGCATTTGGAAAAAACGAAAAGGATGAGGGAGGAAGTACAGTGAAGGAATATTTATTGCTTTTTATCGGAGCGGTGGTTGTGAACAATTTTGTCCTGACCCGCTTTCTCGGATTATGCATTCTTTTTGGAGTTTCAAAAAATTTGAACGCTTCTCTGGGAATGGGAATGGCGGTAACCTCTGTGATAACCTTAAGCTCGATGCTGGCCTGGTCTGTTTACAACTATATTTTGCTGCCGTTTCAGCTAACTTTTCTCACAACCATCGTCTTTGTACTCCTAATTGCAAGCTTTGTGCAGTTTTTGGAAATGGTCATAGGAAAATATGCCCCTGCCCTGTATAGAATGTGGGGTGCCTATTTGCTTTTGATTGCAACAAATTGTGTTGTGCTTGGTGTGCCGAATCAGGCTTCTCATTCTTAAAAAGCACAATTCATGCCGTGGGTTCAGGAGTGGGCTTTGCTCTGGCCATCGTTTTAATGGCAAGCTTAATGAAAAAGGCCTTCCTATTGTTGATGCCAAAAGATGTACCGGCTGTGGAAAGTGTGAAACCGTATGCCCAAAGAAAATAATCCGCATGGTTTCTGCCGGCGCAAGTGTCGAGGTCTTATGCAATTCCAGGGATAAGGGAGCTGCTGCCAAAAAGCATTGTGCGGCTGCATGCCTGGGGTATGGTTTGTGCAGCAGAAACTGCCCTCATGATGCAATACGGATAGAAAATAATCTGGCAATTGTCAACCCGGATATTTGTATAAAGAAATGCAACCAGAGAGTTTGTTTGGAAAAATGTCCGACAGAGGCAATTCGACTACGATTTTGAAATATTTCAAGGGCTCTGTTTTAATTGCAATAAGGGAGGGTGGTCAATATGGGCACTCATGTGAAGGCATTTAAAGGGCGCATCAGCCCATTTCATAGTAAGAAGACGGAAGAGCTTGAAACTGTCAAAATGCCGCTTCCGCCAAAAGTGCTTCTGCCGATGCTCCAGCAGATTGGTCCGATTTGTCTGCCAATAATAAAAAAGGGAGAGAAGGTTTTCGTAGGACAAGTCATAGGAGCTTCCAGGAAACCATCCTCCGTTTCTGTCCAGTCCAGCGTATCAGGTGTTGTCACTGATATTTTATCACTTCCTTATTCAATAGGTATAGAGGTTCCAGCGGTGGAAATTGAGCCAGATGGATATCAAAATATTCATGAAAGCATATCCCCGTTTTATGGTCTTAAAAAAGAAGATTTAATAAATAAAATCAAGGAAGCCGGCTTGGCAGGTATGGATACGAGGGAGTTTTTAATGGAGCCGGAATATCCCTGGAAAATTAACAGGGAAAGTGATATTCTTATTATTAATGCTGCGCATGATGAACGTTTTATAACTTCAGATTATAGAGAAATACTGGAAAATCCGCAGGGCGTATTGAAAAATATAAAAACGCTTATGGATTTAGCACACTTTAAAAAAGCTTATATTGGTATTGAATCCAGTAAAGGCAAAGCAATTGAGCGCCTCTCGGAGTATATGGATAAAAATGATAATATTGAAATCTTTGGTTTGCGTATACGATATCCCAGAGGCTTTGAAAAGCAGCTCGCATACGCGATTACAAGAAGGAAGATACCGTATGGAGGACTTCCGTCAGATGTAGGTATTACGATTCTGAATATAAACAGCTTGTCCAACATCACGTATTTTATAAATGCAGGCATGCCGCAAATAAAAAAGAGGATTACTGTAGACGGGCCTGCTGTGAAACATCCTCAAAACATAGAAGTATTCATTGGAACACAGATAAAAGACGTGCTTACATTTTGTGGAGGAATTAAAGGGGAATTGGGCAAAAATATTATGATGGGGGATGTGTCGGGAATTGAGCAATTGTCTTTAAGCCATCCTGTAGTAAAACATACAAAAGCTTTACTTGCATTTCCTACGAGAAACTCTTTATATTGTATTGAAAATAAATGCATTGGTTGTTGTCGATGCGTTTCAGCTTGTCCAAGGGGGCTTCTTCCTCTTTATATTAATGACAATGTAAAAAATGGCAGAGCAGAAGAAAATTTAAAGTATTCCTTGAATGATTGTATGGAGTGTGATTGGTGCTCCTATATCTGTCCTGCATCGCGCAATCTGATGCAATCAATTCGGGATTCGAAAGCAGTATTAGGAAGAAAAATAACTATAAGCTAGGGTGGTGAAAGGAAACGGGAAGTTGTTAGCACTATAGGCCTATCGGCATGGGTATTGCGTTTTTATTCTTACGATGTAGCTCGTGGATTTTTATTAATAACTGGGTTACAATATTTATGAGGAAGGAAGTGGATTATGATGGAAGTTAAAGTAATGAAGAACATAATGCATGCCAACGATACATTGGCAAATGAAAACAGACTGTTTTTTAATAAAAAAGAGATTACGGCTGTCAATGTGATGGCATCACCAGGAGCTGGGAAGACAAGTCTCATTTTGAAGGTGATTGAAAATCTTAAGGAGGATTTGTTTATTGGAGTTATTGAGGGAGATATTGCGTCAAGCATTGATGCGGAAAAAATAGACAAGCTCGGGATACCGGTAGTACAGATAAATACCGGCGGGGGTTGCCATCTGGATGCCAATATGATAAAAGAGGCCGCTGCAGACATAAAATTTAATGGAAAGACACTGCTATTTATTGAAAATGTCGGAAATCTTGTTTGCCCTTCCTCGTTTGATCTGGGAGAAGGAATAAAGATGGTCATTGCAAGTGTACCGGAAGGCCATGACAAGCCCTATAAATATATTTCCATGTTTGAAGCTGCTGATGTAATTGTGTTAAACAAGGTAGACCTTATTCCATATATTGACTTTGATAAAGCCAGCTTTTACAAGGGGATAAAGGCAATAAATGAAAAAGTCCCTGTGTTTGAGGTTTCTTGCAGTACTGGGGAAGGGATAGCATCTTTCATTCAATGGCTGTATGGGAGATGTACAAACTAATTTGTTATTTGTTTGTCGAAGAGGGAGTATATGAGCATTGCCGCAATAGATGGAGTCCGGGTAAAAAACGGTAAATCTGAGGTTCAAGGTGTTAAAAAATATAAGATACAATTGTTGCAATTCTCTTCTCTCCCCCAGACAATTTGAAAGGAACCCAGTATTTTATATGGGATATCTGATAATAGGGATAGGCGGTAATGTATGGGTCAATGAATATGTTTATATACTCTTTCCCGTGCTGCTTGTTGCAGGTTTTAGGGGATGGCCGTTGGAGACTGTCTACAGGTACACGGGTACCACGGTGAAAAACGGCTTTCTTAGTATTCTATCGGGTGTAGGCATATGGTTATTTGGTGCATATTTATCCAGGGTTATTAATAATATCCTAGAAAAGCTGGGTACGTACAGCATAGATACAAAAGCATTGGGAAACACTCCAATCCAGAGTGTCCTTTACCTGATAGCCTTGGTGGTACTTGCACCGATTTGCTAGGAGACTTTTTTCAGAGGTCTTCTTCAAAGAGCTTATGAAAGCTATAGCAAAAGATATGCGTTTGTCATAGTCGCATTGCTTTTCGGTGTGTTTCATATAGGCAACGGGATAAGCCAAGTATTTCCGGTATTCGCCACAGGACTTATTTTGGGATACCTGGTGAAACGTTCTGGTTCGATAGCTACCTCAATGCTTGCCCACTCCTCTGCCAATATGAGTTCGCTTCTTCTGGGGGGAGTCATAGGTCTGACCACTTTGGGGAGAATACCTGTATGGCTGCATTTCGTGGGATTTGACGGGCTTGGGTCTGCAATATTGTTTGCGCAGTTTGTCGGCAAAAATGTGTCCGCTGATGAAGCTTCGGTAGTTGGGCTTGGGTCAGCCAGACATATAGTTAGAAATACTGTACCGGGCAGGTAGAGGTTAATCCTTACTGGCCGAGAGGTTCAGCTCTTGCGGCGGCATCTTTTTTTGTAGATGACGAATACAGATTTAATAACAATTTTTTTTTACTTTTATCGAAAGCATAGGCAGTATGTCCGATCCGATAGGAATAGACGATTTCAAAGATTGGATTTTAGGATTGCCTGATATTTTACGAAATCTGGATGATCATCCTGCAACCACCGCGCTTTGGCGCGAATACTGCCGTATTGTCCATAGACGCTCGCCCCAATGGCAAGGCATGATAGAAAAGGCTGTTAACGCCGCAAAACTATTTTTCGGTGATGACGCACCTGAAATGGTTTTTAATCCGAATCTGTTCACGCCATACAGCGCGGACTTTGTACGTATGGGAAATCGTATTGTTACGATATCATCTGCTCCGGACGCTGAAACAATGTTGCATGAAACTATGCACACTGCTATTGCAAAATATCGGGACAAACTCATATCTTTTGCCGAAGTATTTGGCCTTGGAACTTTCGCTGACAAGGATAAGATGATGCAGTTCGGATATATGGAAGATGAATCGGCGGAATCTGCAGCTAATGTGATAGAGGAATGCTGTGTACGCGCCCTTGCCGTTACACTCTCCGGTGGCAGTGATGAACGTCTTCAATTTCACGCTGAATACGGCTGTACTTCCGTACCATTTATTGCTTCTCGTATTCGACGTATGAAACCGTCGTATACGAGTCTTAACGAGTTTATTCGAAATATACTGGATGAGATGAAAAAAGAAAAAGGCACACAAATATAATCGAATATCTTATTGCCGGCTGCATCTTCGCTTCTGTTATTATAGGACAAAAAAATGTTTCCCTATGATGGCAGAAGCGTTTTTTGCCCCAATTTTCCACAAAACAGAAGTGTGTTATCTTACATCCCCTTCTTTAAGCAAAAAATATTGACACTAAGACACAAATAGTAATATAATGATATTAACAAATTGATAATATCATATAATGAACAACAAATCGAGGTGATGTAATGCAGGATAATATATTAAAAAATAAATTGGGGCTTACCGAAGAGCAGTTCCTGGCGGCATATGATGTGAGCAAATTTCAAAGACCTTCGGTGACGGTAGACATGCTGGTTTTTACAGTAACTGATGAAGAAAAGAAAAATTATAGGAAGCTTCCTGAAAAAGTCTTAAGGCTCCTATTGATTAAAAGAGGCGACCATCCATACATTGGGCAATGGGCTCTTCCGGGCGGATTTGTACAAATGGATGAAAGTTTGGATGAAGCGGCTTTACGAGAATTAAAAGAGGAAACCAACATCGATAAAATATATATTGAGCAGCTTTATACATGGGGAGATGTGGGTAGAGATCCGCGTACAAGAATAATAAGCATCTCCTATATGTCGCTGGTTAATAGTTCGACCCTTGACATCAAGGCGAGTGATGATGCAGATGATGCAAAATGGTTTACGGTTTCCTGCAGCTTATATCAAGAACAAAAGACAGTAACTGAAAAAGGATATGTCCTTCAAAGATTGTTCAAATTGAGTTTATCCAACGATGAAAACAACCTTTCAGCAATAGTTAAAATTATGAAGACTGTCGAGGGTAAAGTGACAAATGTAGAAAGAGAAGTAGTTGAATCAAATGGAATAGCTTTTGACCATGCAAAAATCATAGAATATGCCATTGAAAGGTTACGTAGCAAAATCGAATACACGGATATAGCATTTAATCTTATGCCGGAGCTATTTACTTTTACAGAGCTTCAGCAGGTGTTCGAAGTTATTCTTGATACGGAGCTGTTAAAAGCAAATTTTAGAAGGAAGACAGCTGATATGGTTATTGAAACAAATGAGTATACCAAGGATGCAGGTCATAGGCCTTCAAAATTATTCAGGTTTAACCCGAACTGGAGTAATGCAGCAGAGTGAGAGGAGAAGTTAATATGAGAATGATAAATAAAAATGAGTTTATAGAAAGAAGTGTTAAAACTCTTGGGGAGATATTTGATATACTGGCAAAGCTCCCAGCTATACAATTGAAAGATTTCAAGGGTAAGCAAACGGCCCTTGTAATGGTTGATATGGTAAATGGTTTTGCTAGGGAAGGGGCGTTAATGAGCCCGAGAGTGGAAGGTCTGATTCCTGAAATAGCAGAATTGTCAAAGACCTGCAATGAATTGCAGATTACAAAGCTTGCATTCGCAGACTGTCACATAAAAGCTTCACCGGAATTTGACGCTTATCCGGCACACTGTATGATTGGTACCAGCGAAGCGGAAATGGTTGATGAGCTTAGGGAACTCGGAGGGTATACTCTTATTCCTAAAAACTCTACCAATGGCTTTCTTGAAGAAGCATTTCAGCAATGGCTTGAGGAAAACGAACACATAAATACCTTCATTATTACCGGCGACTGTACCGATATCTGTGTACAGCAATTTGCAGTAACACTAAAGACTTGGTTTAATATGCAGAATAAAAAAGTAAGGATTATTATACCCACAAATGCGGTAGAAACTTATGATTTTGGCTTGCATAACGGAGATCTGATGAATGTAATGGCACTATACAACATGATGATTAACGGAATTGAAGTTATTGACTCTATAGAAATTGGAGGTTAGCAATTTGTGAAAGAGTGGAAACTAGTAACATTACGTGGTACCTAAACGATTATGACTATGACAAAAAGCGCGAACATTTTATAGAAATAATAAAATCATGTGGATTTTCAGGCAAGGTTGCTACTTACTATATTTCATAACTTTTTATCAAAAGTTAATCTTCAGAGTGATCAAAACAGACTTAACCAAAGGAGAAATTAAGATGACAGATAGATATGAAGTTATTAAAGGTGATATAACAAAGCAAAATGTTGATGCTGTTGTTAACGCAGCTAATAGTTCGTTACTTGGCGGTGGAGGTGTTGACGGTGCTATTCATAGAGCCGCCGGACCGGAACTGGTTATGGAGTGCAGGGCGCTCCACGGGTGCAAAACCGGCCAAGCCAAAATAACTAAAGGATACAAACTTCCTGCTAAGTGGGTTATTCATACCGTCGGGCCTGTTTGGCAGGGTGGAAATAAGGGGGAAGACGGACTATTGGCTGCTTGCTATAGAAATTCTTTGAAGATAGCAGTTAAGAATGGTATAAAGACCATATCTTTTCCGTCAATAAGTACAGGAGCATACAGGTTTCCTGTAGAAAGAGCAGCAGTGATAGCAATTACTGAGATAAAAAGCTTTCTAGAAACTGATTCAAACATTGAGAAAGTGTGGATGATTTGCTTTGATGAGGATACATATAAAGCCTACAATGAGGCATTATTGAGATGATGATTGAGAGGGTGCTCAAATATGAAGATAAAAGGATGGAACTTGTTTGAAATAGTATGGCTGGCTTTGTTCTTTATAATTATGTTGGCTCTATCATACTTTTGGAAAAGCAGCATCTTAGGAATTACTGTCTATTTAACTGGAGTTTTGTGTGTAGTTCTGGCTGCTAAAGGGAACATATGGAATTATGCTTTTGGGATTTATAATTCTATCGGATATGCCTGGTTAAGCTACCAGAATGGTTTATATGGCGAAGTTATGCTAAAGCAAAGCCAAAGATATACGTAAGCCTAATTGCGAATTATTCGTAAAAGTTGTTGGGGAGCCGTATGTGTTAGTTGCGCACGTACGGTTCAAAGAGGAGCATAGTCGGTGACGACTTTGTTTACTCACGAAATGGTGGTCGGCACACATATATATGTGATCAGCCGGATTGGGTTGCACACTCACCTCCTCGTGCTCTGTAGTGTATCTGCATCTCAAACTTATTGTACAGAAAAATTAAGTTCAAGGCGGCTAAAACATTTCATACCGTTTTGTGCCTTGAGTGAGCGAAAGGAATGGTCATATATATGAGAGAAGAATCAAAATACAAAAATGATTCTGAAAACCAAAGACCATTCAGAGTTTTTTTGAACTATTCAGAGTGGCGAGGTCGTTTGGAGTATGGTAGTATATGTGCATGCGAAAAAATCATTTCGCCATTTTTTAAAAGGAGCGGTTAGCGATGCCTAACCGATGGAGGAATTTAAGTATGAATACAAAAAGAAGTGGGCTACAAGCCAAAGACCTAATCAATGTAGGTATTTTTACCGCAATTTATTTTGTTATCTTCTTTGTTGGAATGATGCTTGGGTATATTCCTATTTTTATTCCTTTGCTTGGTTTGGTTTGCCCCATTTTGTGCGGTATTCCATTTATGCTTTACTTGACAAAGGTGAAGAAATTTGGGATGGTGACTTTAACCGGTATTATCCTCGGCTTACTAAATGTTCTCATTGGCGCTGGAGTTTTGGTATTCATCTTCGGTGTGATCTTTGGCGTTTTGGGAGATTTGATTTTGAAAGCAGGAAAATATCAGAGCTGGAAATGTACATTGTGGGGCAATGGCGTGTTCTCCTTGTGGATTATGGGATACGTAAGCCGCATGTTCCTGACGCGCACCGAGTTCTTTACTTTCCTTGAAAGCAATTATGGAGCTGAGTACTCTGCCACATTGGCCTCCTATACTCCGGGCTGGATGTTTCCGGTACTGTTTGTTGTAACCTTTATCGGTGGCATTTTGGGGGCGCTGCTTGGGAAGGCCATACTGAAGAAACATTTTATAAAAGCGGGGATAGCTTAATGGATGCAGTTGCTGAACTTAAATATGAAAGGCACTCAATCGTCCCCATCGATCCGCGTACAAAAATCTTTCTTACAGTTACAGTCAGCACAATTACTATGGCTGGAGGTACGGGCGGTGTTATGAATTTTATTCGCCCATGCCTTGTGACCATTCCAATCATTCTTTTGTTGGTATCACAGCAGTGGAAAGCGGCTGCACGCTTTTCAATTACTTATGGCATCTTGTTCACACTGGAGCTCACGATAGTACCCATGTTAACGGGCGTTTGGAATTTTATTTTGAATGCTGCAAGTGGAATTTATACCCATATGCTTCCCGGCTTTGTGATGGGTTATTACCTTATCAGCACCACTACGGTTAGTGAGTTTGTAGCAGCAATGGAGCGGGTTCATGTTTCACAAAAGATTGTCATTCCAATGTCGGTAGTATTTCGCCTTTTTCCTACAATAAAAGAAGAATATACCGCAATCCGGGATGCTATGAGAATGAGGGATATTACAACTTTAAGGAGTCCCATGAAGATGTTGGAATACCGTGTTGTTCCGCTGATGATGTCCATCGCAAAAATCGGGGAAGAATTATCCGCTGCGGCATTGACACGAGGGTTAGGCGCACCTGAAAAAAGGACAAATATCTGCAAAATAGGATTTGGTCCCTTGGACTTGATCTTTTTACTGCTTTCACTTTTTTTCTGGTTTGGCTTTTTCTTTAGATAGGAGGTGTGCAAAGTGATAGAGTTTCAAAACATAAGTTTTCGTTACGCAGGAGGAACAGATGCCGGTGGGTTAAGCCGAATCAATCTGAAAATTCCTGCCGGGCAAATCGTTCTCCTTTGTGGAAAATCTGGTTGTGGAAAAACCACGTTAACACGCCTTATCAATGGTTTGATTCCGAATTACTACGAAGGTGAATTAACTGGAAATGTATTGCTGGACGGCAAAAATGTTAGCCAGCTTCCGCTATATGAAACCGCAAAACATGTCGGTAGCGTATTCCAAAATCCTCGCACTCAGTTTTTTACAGTAGATTCTACCAGTGAATTGGCATTTGGCTGTGAAAATCAGGGGCTACCGGAAGATGAAATTGTAAAGCGAGTAAAAGCTGCTGCGGGAAATTTTAAAATAAACTCGTTGCTTGGGAAAAGCATTTTCTCTATGTCAGGAGGCGAAAAGCAAAAAATCGCCTGCGCTTCAGCATCAGTCAGCAATCCTCGCATTATAGTTTTGGATGAACCGTCTTCCAATCTGGACATATCTGCTACGGCAGATCTCCGTCGGTTGATTGAGTTATGGAAGAAACAGGGCAAAACAGTTATCATTGCCGAACACCGGCTTTATTACTTGAAAGGCTTATTAGATCGCATTCTATATTTGAACGAGGGGTGCATCGAAAAGGATTTTTCGGAAAAGGAGGAATTTAGACTTTCTGTTGAGCAGCAGATGCAGCTTGGCCTGCGCCCATTTGACATTACGAAATTTCCGATTTCAACGGTTTCGCATGAAAATAAGTCATGGTTTTTCTGTTCTGATTTTGAATTCTCATATACTAAAAAACAGGTTGCGCTTCATATTCCTAGCTTAAAATTACCCCAAGAAAGCGTAATCGCAATCATTGGACACAATGGTGCAGGAAAATCGACTTTTGCCCGCTGTTTATGTGGGTTGGAAAGGCATAGTAAAGGCGTTGTCGCCATAAATGAAAAGTGGTATAATAAAAAGCAACGGCTGTCCCACTGCTATATGGTTATGCAAGATGTGAACCATCAGTTATTTACTGAAAGTACAGAAGAAGAAATGCTTATCAGTATGAAAAACCCGGATAAAGAGCGAGTAGATCAAATCCTGAAACATTTGGACTTGCATCAATTTAAGGATCGCCATCCGATGGCCTTGTCGGGAGGCCAGAAACAACGTGTAGCGATTGCCAGTGCATTAGTTTCTGAACGTGAAATTTTAGTGTTTGATGAACCAACCAGCGGTTTAGATTTACAGCACATGAAAGAAGTGGCTCAAGAACTATCTACACTTCGGGAAATGGGAAAAACATCTCTTGTGATTACCCACGACTACGAGCTGATAGCCAGTTGCTGCACCCATGTTCTCCATTTGGAGCACGGAGAGGTTCAGGAAGAATATGCACTGGATGCTGACGGTATGAAGCGGCTAAAAGGATTTTTCATAGAAGCGAGGTGAAATGAAGTGAATGGAACTGACCAGTTCTTTTACCAACAAAGTATGAAATTGCTTTGTCGTGATGACGCATGCTCTGTTTATCAGATGGAGAATGAAACAGGTGACGGGACAGCTACTTTTTATGAGGTTTATCCTGGCATTTGTGTTCTTTTCAATGATTTTCACATGGCAAACTGTCTTGCCCGGAGGTTTGATAACAGCCACATGATTACAATAAATCATTGCCGTGAAGGAAGAATCGAATGGGAAGTCAATAACGGAGCATACCTTTACCTCGCTTCCGGGGATATTATGCTGGATAGTTCCACCACGGATAATAAGAACTGTAGCTTTCCGCTGAGCCATTATCATGGTATCACTGTAACCATTTCTGTCCCGGAGGCTACGACAGGTATGGATGAACTGTTCAAAATGTTCTCTATTGATTTGTTTCAGTTGGAACGAATTTTCGCATTAGAGCAACGCCCCTTTATTATGCATGGCACTTCTGCTCTGGCTCATTTGCTTTCAGAACTATATCAGGTGTCGGAGTCCATTAAACTTGAATATCTGAAAGTAAAAATTTTAGAACTTCTTATTACATTGAAAGCGGTTGATCCTTCTCTGTTAGAAGAAGATTGCCCTTATTTCTATAAAACACAGGTGGAGAAAGTCAAGGCAATTATGTCCTTCATCACAGCAAGCCCAGAACAGCATTTTACGATGGATGAACTGGCTTTGAGGTTCGATATTTCAGTGTCGGCCTTGAAGAAGTGCTTTAAGGGTGTGTACGGAACGGCTATCTATACTTACATACGAAATTACCGCATGGATATTGCCGCTTCATTTCTTACGCAAACGCATGAACCTGTTACAACCATTGCCGGGAAAGTGGGTTATGTCAATACCAGCAAATTTTCAGAAGCATTCAAAAAGGTAAAAGGTAAGACGCCGTTGGAGTATCGAAAAGTCAAAATCTAAATGGAGTAAAACCAACCCGTACAGAGTGGCAGAGCGCTTAAGAAACTGTAATAATAAGAGAGTATCAGAGAGCCTGATGCTCTCCATTTTATGCAAGGAGGAAATAAAAATGAAGCAAAAAAGTTGGATTTCTATTGTATTTTCCTTTGCATCACAGTGTAAAGAAAAAATCGCATTGTCAGTTTTATGCGCAACTATCAGTATAATTGCTGGGCTGGTGCCTTATTGGAGTGTTTATCAAATCATTTCACTCTTTATCGGCGGTTCACCTGTGATGGCAGAGGTATGGAAGTGGTGTCTGGTTGGGTTAGGAACGTATGCCCTGCGTTTCTTGTTCTATGGAATTTCCACCAGCCTTTCTCACATTTCGGCATATACGATTTTGGAAAACATCCGATTAAGCCTTGCCGAGAGGTTGATGAAGGCACCTTTGGGAACTGTATTAAGCGAATCTGTCGGCAAATTAAAAAGTGTTTTGGTAGACAGGGTGGAAACCATTGAGCTACCGTTAGCACACATGATACCGGAGTGCATTTCCAATTTGTTGCTTCCCGTCGCGATTTTTATCTATCTGATATGTATTGACTGGCGTATGGCTCTTGCTATGTTGATTACTGTTCCCATCGCCTTTGTTGCCTACGCCATTATGATGAAAAATTTCAATAAGCAGTATGCAGACTATATGGAGTCTAGCAACTACGTAAACGGCGTAATCGTGGAATATGTGGAGGGTATTGAGGTAATCAAGGCGTTCAACCAATCCTCCAGTTCTTACGAAAAATTTGCAAAGGCAGTAGAATCCTTCAAAGATTATACACTGAAATGGTATCAAAGCACTTGGAAACTGATGAACTTTGGCAGTGCGGTTTTGCCGTCCACCTTTTTGGGAACTCTCCCGGTCGGTATGCTTCTTTATTTGTATGGCACTCTCGCTCCACAAGATTTGGCTATGTGCTTGATTCTATCTCTGGGAATTGTTGGCCCATTGATGAATTTTGCGACCTATGTAAATGAAACAAAAACAGTTGAATACGCATTGCATGATGTAGATCAGCTCCTTCACGTGGAAGAATTGGCGGATGAAAAGCAGTCGGTACAACTGCGAGATTACAATATTGAATTGTGGGATGTATCTTTTACGTATGATAAAGCCGACGGGAAACAGGTACTTTCCCATATTAGCTTAAAAATCCCAGCCGGGAAATTTATAGCGTTGGTAGGACCTTCCGGTGGGGGCAAGTCTACCATTGCGCGTTTGATTTCCCGTTTTTGGGATGTGGGGGATGGTATGGTGACGATTGGCGGGATAGATATTTGCAAACTACCCCTATCTCAGCTGGCAGACATCGTCAGTTTTGTCACACAAGATAATTTTCTTTTTAACTGTTCCATCAAGGAAAATATTAGACTTGGTAATCCACAGGCTAATGATGAAGAAGTTTATGCAGCGGCGAAGGCTGCCTGCTGTGATGAGTTCATTCAAAAATTGGAGCGTGGATATGATACCCCGGCAGGTGATGCTGGCAATCGACTTTCAGGAGGAGAAAAACAGCGAATTTCCATTGCTCGTATGATTTTGAAAAACGCTCCGATTGTCATTTTAGATGAAGCGACAGCCTTTACCGATCAAGAGAATGAAGAAAAAATTCAGCTGTCTATCGCAGCGTTGACAAAAGGAAAAACTTTGCTGGTGATTGCTCATCGACTTTCCACTATTAAAAATGCGGATCAGATCATTGTCCTGCAAAATGGACAGGTTGAAGATATTGGAACACATCAGCAACTTTTGAACAGGGATGCGCTGTACCATGATATGTGGGAAGCTCATATAGGAGCTCAGAACTGGTCTGCCGGTTCTGGAGGAGGTAACAAGAATGTTTTATATTGTTAGACGCCTGATTCATTGGACAGGCAAATATAAAAAGCGCATTTATGTCGGGTTTATCTATGCGTTCTTTCACAGTGTTTTTACAGCCATCCCTATTATGTTGGCTGCAAATGGTTTAAGTGCTGTTTTGAATGATTTTAACGGTATTGTCCCCTTGGAAGGGAAAAACATCTGGCTTTTGCTGAGTGCTATGATTTTAGCGGTGCTTGGACGTTTCCTGTTCTCTTATCTGCGAGCTATTACTCAGGAAAGCGTTGGGTACGAAGTTACCGCCGATGAACGTATCCGGCTGGGAGATATTCTGAAGCGTATGTCTTTGGGCTTTTTTAGTCGGAATAATATGGGGGAACTATCTTCTGCAGTAACAACAGATCTTTCGTTTATGGAGATGTTTGCCATGAATATGGTAAACACAGTCGTAAATGGTTACATCACCGTTATTGTTATGATTTTATTTCTCGCTTTCTATTGTCCTCTGGCTGGAGTGATTTCACTTGTAGGTGTTCTATTTTCAGCATTATTTCTGCATTTGCTGGAAAAACGCAGTCGAAAAAATGCGCCGATTCACCAAAAAGCGCAGGATGATATGGTAGAGAGTTCCATTGAATATCTTCGTGGTATGCAGGTTGTAAAAGCATTTAGGCAAGAAGGCGCTTCTATTGAGGGAATACGCAAGGCGTATCAGGACAGTAAGAAAATAAATATTAAGATTGAACTAGAGTATATGCCTTTTAATTGCCTACACCTATTTTCTCTTAAAGCTGCGTCGATTGCCATTGTAGCAGTAGCCGCACTATTGACCTATAGTGGAAGCATGGAACTCCCAACTATGCTCATGATGGATATGTTTTCCTTTGTGATTTTCGGGAGTGTGGAGGCTATGAATAACGCTGCACATGTACTGGAAGTCATTGACGCCACGCTGAACAAGCTAGAAAAGATCGAAAACGCGGAGATCATTGACAAACGCGGAAAAGATATTGTATTAAATGCTAATGACATTGAATTTCAGGATGTGTCATTTGCTTACGATCAGAAGTACGTTCTCCAAAATATCAACTTCACAATGCCGGAAGGCAGTACCACGGCGATTGTGGGACCATCTGGCAGCGGAAAAACTACCATCTGTAACTTGATTGCGCGTTTTTATGATGTGAACAGGGGTAGAGTTTTGATTGGCGGCGAGAATATACAGAAGATGACCTGCGATAGCTTGCTCCGTAATATTTCGGTGGTGTTTCAGAAGGTCTACCTATTCCATGACACCATCGAGAATAATATTCGCTTTGGTAATCCCCATGCCTCACAAGAAGAAATTATAGAGGTCGCCCAAAAGGCCCGTTGTCATGATTTTATTATGGCTTTGCCACAAGGCTATCAAACGGGTATTGGTGAAGGTGGTTCTACTTTGTCCGGCGGCGAAAAACAGCGGATTTCCATTGCCCGCGCGATCTTGAAAAACGCACCTATTATCATTCTTGACGAAGCAACAGCAAGCATTGACCCTGAAAATGAGTACCTTATACAACAGGCTATCAGCGAATTAACAGTCGGGAAAACTGTCATAGTGATTGCTCACCGGTTGGCCACGATTGAACACGCAGATCAAATATTGGTCGTTGACGGTGGACAAATTGTGCAAAAAGGTACTCACCAGCAACTTATCCATCAAGATGGTCTTTACCGTCGCTTTATCACTATCCGTGAACAGGCTGAAGGCTGGAGCATCGCTTAAAGGAAGGTAACAATGAAACTTCATGCGTCAGGCGAGGATTATTTAGAAGCTGTGCTGATACTCCAAAAACAAAAAGGCATTGTACCTTATCGGATATGCTCGTTCAACTTGGTGTCAATTTCAAAACTGCGCAGATGGATGCTTGCCGAATCTTTTTGGCTAATGCTATTATTTATGTTTGATTGATATGTCCTGTGCCGGAAATAATCGCCAAAGCAAAGTTTTTCTAGAATAGTATGAAATATCAATAAAACCAATATAATTCTTTATAAGTGAAATTCCTCAAAATAAGAATTTTTATGTAATTTACAATAAACTCAATTATCAGTGATTTGCTCCGTAAGATGAGTGCAATATATAAAACAATGGCGGGTATAATCACCCACCATTGTGCTGTTCATAGTGCTTTTTTAAGCATTGATAACTCTCGTCACTGATAACGTGTTCAATTCTGCAGGCATCCTTTAATGCTGTATCTTCACCGACACCAAGAGTTATTAGAAATTGCGCAAGTATTTGGTGACGCTCATACATTTGGGTTGCTATTTCAAAGCCTGACTTCTCTAAAGTAATGTATCCGTCATTATCCATTTTGATATATCCGTTTTCTCGCAGTCGCTTCATGGCAACACTCACACTGGGCTTTGTATAGCCCATCTCATTTACAATATCAATCGAGCGAACCTGACCGGTTCGTTCTTTGAGCATTAGAATCATTTCCAGATAGTTTTCTGCTGACTCCTGCATTTTCATTTCATCACCTCGGGGGATTAGTTTGTAGATATAATTCTATATTAGTTCAGACTAACCGTTTTTTCAAGGATTGATTGATGCGATTGACAAAATAATAGTATCGTGATACTATTATTTTGTTAGGTTAGCAACGACTAACCGTATTCCATGAGCAAGTATTGGCAGATGCTAATTTCTGTATCCGGAATCGAGGAATCGCAATGAATTATAGTATATATGTAGCGTCAATATGGTATCTGTTTTCACGAAGTTTTAAATCTGCGCTCTCCGAGCATTGGTGTTCTGAAAAATCAGCTGTGGTAATGAAAAAAGCTAAGCGGCTCTATAGGCAACTGATAGAACAAACACCCGGTATTGGAGGTGTAAAGGAAAACAGTCTGGAAATCAATCTTCTCAGCGCATTGCAGCTGGCATCAATCCATTTATCTGCCGATAAAGCAATTTGGGTTGATACACTGACAAAGATTTACCGCGATGGCATGATGAACGGTTAGTTCTTTAAAAAATTCTTATCGCGAAAAGATGTTTTTCCTCCCAATGTGCAGGAAAAGAAAATGAAAGATGCCAAGAAGAGTCAGCAAACAACTTATAGGTATGATTGGATTTGGACATTCACTCCAGGTGATGTACCTGGTACTTGTAGGGCGGATTTTACTCAGTGCGGTATTTACACATTGTTTTGTGATTTAGACATTTCCGAAGTAACTCCTGCTATGTGCATGCTCGACTACACAATGGCGAATTACATGGGTGCAGAGTTTTATCGGGAAAGTACACTGGCAGGCGGCACAGTGTGCGACTGTTTGTATGTGAAAAAGAAAGAAGGTGCATCAAAATGAAAGTACTGGTTTACGGAGCAGGAGTCTTAGGCAGCTATCTTGCCCATGTTCTTGTGTACGCAGGCAATGATGTAACTCTGCTTGCCCACGGCAATCGATATAATGAACTGGTTCAAAGTGATATTGAAGCAAACAGGAAATCACTCATAAGAATGGAGTAACAGGTATTAGAAGACTTATTATCGGGGTAGATGATCTCTTATATTTTTCGAGTAAATACAATCAATTATTCTCAAAAGGTGAGAAACAGGAGGATGGATGTGTTTATCGGTTAGGAGAAAAGGAAATCTGCCTCAAAGAGGAAAAAGAAGAACTTCTTGATATGACACTTACTCACAAAGCAAAGATATTTATTACTGTATAAGTATTCACGAGGTTTCCTTCTTGCATAGATGATTTTAGAGGTAAGCTGCTGGACGTTCCTTTGGGGACGGCTTTGTTTACCGCCTCAAAATATAAATGTATGAAAAATGCGCAGATAACTTGTCTGGATTACTCCGAGGATATGATGAAATTTGCAGCAAAAAAATTCAGGAATGCAGATATCAAGAATGTCACATGCTTACAGGGTGATGTAGGGGCACTTCCGTTTGAGGATAATTCGTTTAATGCTGTTCTCTCCATGAATGGTTTTCATGCCTTTCCAGACAAAGAGGCTGCATTCCGTGAAACCTAACGAGTACTGAAAACGGGCGGCAACTTTGTCGGTTGTTTTTATATCAGGGGCGAGGTAAAGAGAACCGATTGGTTTATCAATCATTTCTATGTGCCAAGCAAGTGAATGGGCTCTATGACGAATGCACTCTAATACGCTTGTGTAAAAAACAGGAATGAGAAGCTGCAATGATATGAGAATGGAAGCAGGTGAAGAAATGAAAGGGAGTGTCAATGGAACGGCGTTCCACGATATTTATTTTTCTAATCAGGAAAATGAACATACAGGCACAATACTCCATGAGGATAATGAATCCGGTACAGGGGATATGCAATACTTTGAGGTCGCTCCTGGAATCCAGATTTCCTACAATAATCTGAACATGGACTCTTGCTTTCGGCCGGTTCGATTTCAAAAGGACTTCTTGCAGATAGATCACTGTTTAGAGGGCTGCTATGAATGGGAACTGAAAGGCGGCGGTGTAAGCTTCTTTGGAGAAGGGGACCTGTGTGTCAACAACCTTTGCCAGGATAAACAGGTTTTTGTCAGCTCCAGAATCCCTCTGAAGAAATACCGGGGCATTACTATCCTGTTGGAGATAGAAACAGCACAAAAGACATTAAACACCGGATTTCAACAGGCAAATATAAATCTTAAACAGATTCGGGATAATCTGTGTGCAGATGGGCGGTCGCTTCTGATTAAATCAAAGCATCAGATCGACCACATTTTCAGTGAACTGTACTTTGTGGATGAGCGCATCCAGTTACCATATTTTTGGATTAAAATTATTGAATTACTGCTGTTTTTGAGCTTGTTGGATAATAGTTCCGTTCGTTGCCCACAGCGGTTTTCAGAGGAAATATCCCAGAGAACGCAAGCGGTTTATCAGTACATCATCGAAAACCCGTTTGCGAAACTGACTATTCCAGAGTTAGCTGTTAAGTTCAGAGTTGCTGAATCCAGCATGAAACGATGCTTCAAGTCTATTTCAGGAAAGTCCATCGGTACTTTCATGAAGATAAAAAAGATGGATGCCGCTGCGGAAATGTTGATTTCCGAACAGACTCTCAGTATAGGAGAAGTCGCTTATGCTGCCGGTTATGAAAATCAAAGCAAATTTTCTGCCGCTTTCAAGTCGATCATGGACGTAACCCCGCAAGCCTACCGATATAAATATAGTTGACCTGATTGGAGCAAAAACTGACCCGAATAGTTATAGAATGTACCGCTGTCGTATGCTATGATAAGTTGCGTGCCGATGGCAAGTACGTTGGTTTTTGGAGCCGCTGTACTACGGCACTTTTTTTGGGATCGTGGTTAGTTGCGTCTAACCATTATAAAGAAAGTGAGTGATGCGGATGTGCTGAATGCAGGAAGGACAAGTAAACGAATTTTGAAGCGGTTGTTTCGTTTTATCATAGTGGTATTTGGTGTAGTCACCTTGAGTTTTTGTTTACAGCTTTTTACCGGAACAGATCCGGCGGAAATGATTGTGCGAAAATCAAATGTTTTCGCAACGGAGGAACAAATTCAGGCTGTCCGGGTAGAACTGGGAATGGACGCCCCTTTTCATGAGCGCTATATGGATTACATAAAGGGCGTACTGACAGGGGATCTGGGAACCGCAATCACCAACCGTCAGCCAGTAATCGAAAATATCAAAGCGGCCCTTCCAATTACCTGTATGCTGATTGTTATGGCAATGCTTTGGGTCATTATATTTACAGTTTTAATTGCCGCAATTTCTGTCATTCGGAAAAACGGAATTTTCGACAACGTGGCCCGTGTTGTTTGCATCATCGGTATCTGCGTTCCAAGTTTTTGGCTGGCGCTTGTACTGCTGACTGCCTTTTCTGTTGAAATTCCGATTTTTAATGTGATTTCAGACGGTAGTTTTAAATCTTTGATTTTGCCTTCTGCGGCTATGGCGGTTCCGATAATATGTATTTCTACAAGAGTTCTAAGGGCTTCCGTACTGAATGAATTAAAAAGCGACTATGTAACTTATGCCAAAGCGAGAGGTTTTTCCAATTCACAAATTGTATTTGGTGAAGTATTAAGAAATGCTTTGCCTGCTGCCATCACACTGTTTGCTCAATATTGTGCAGCTCTTTTTGGCACATCTGCTTTGCTGGAAAGTGTTTTTTCGATTGACGGGCTGGGCATCTATTTGATGGAAGCCTGCGAGAGCATGGATGTCTATGGAATTTCCGGTTCTATCTTAGTGTGTGCAGTGCTGTTTGTCCTCTTTAATACCGTGGCCGACCTCCTTTCCGGTGCCGTCTGCCCTGCATACAGGAGGAAGCGGATATGAAAAGAAAAGGTCAAGTGATTGCCGGACTGGCGTTCATTTTATTATTTATCCTGCTTGCCGTGACTGCTCCGCTTTTGGCGCCGCATGATCCTAACGCTACGAATCTTGCGATGAAAAATGCCGCCCCTACCGCAGAATACCCTTTGGGTTGCGACCATATGGGGCGGTGCGAGCTCTCTCGTTTGCTTTTTGGAGCAAGATATTCCCTTGGATTATCGCTCCCTGTACTGATAGTATTGGCTGCCATTTCACTACTTGTCGGCTGTTATTCCAGTTATAAGGCCGGTGTGGTGGATGAAATTGTAAGGCTGCTGTGTGATATATTGATGGCTTTCCCGTTGATTGTAATTGCGATGGCACTGGTTTCTGCTATTGATAATTCAGTGGTAAGCATTATTGCGGCTGTCGGAATTTCAATGACTGCCTGGTTCCTCCGGATGGTTCGCTCTTATGCCAAAACAGAGTGCGGAAAGGAATACATTGAAGCAGCCAGAATATCAGGTGCATCAAGCTCAAGAGTTGTATTAACGCACTTGATTCCCAACGTGTTGCCACAATTTATTGTGTACTTTACGACCGGAATCGCGACAGCGATTATGTCTGTGTCCAGCTTTGCTTTCTTAGGTGTCGGCCTGATTGCAGGCACACCGGAATGGGGCGCCATGCTGAATGAGGCAAGAAACAGTATCTATACAAATCCCAGCCTGATTGTTTACCCCGGAATTTGTCTGATTGTGTGCTGTGCCGGATTCAACCTGTTAGGGGAAGGACTTAGAGATTCCATCGGAAAGGAGGACGAGCGCAATGCCTCTTAAAGTAAAAGATTTAAAAATAACCTTGTCCTCCGGTGAAACCGTAGCTGACGATATTTCCTTTCAAATAGAAAAAGGACAAATGCTTTCGATTGTCGGAAGCTCCGGCGCTGGTAAAACAACGGTATGTAAAGCGATCATGGGGCTGCTGGGAGCAAATTATACAACCAAGGGCGAAATCATTTTTCAGGGCGAGAACCTTTTAAGCCTGCCTCAGAAGAAACTGCGGCAGATATACGGGAAAGAAATCTGCTTTATCATGCAAAACCCCATGACGGCATTCAATCCGTCTATCCGGATCGGTAAGCAGTTGGAAAAAACATACCTTCAGCACCATGAGAAAATCCAAAAAGCAGAAATAGGGGCGCGGTTTGAAATGACACTGCAGCGGCTGGGCTTGAAGGACACAAAGCGGATTTTGAGAAATTATCCTTTTGCTCTTTCCGGGGGTATGCTGCAGCGGATTATGATTGCGGCGGCTCTTAACAACCGGCCTCAAGTGCTGGTTGCGGATGAGGCGACTACTGCGATAGACGCCTGCAATAGAATGGTACTGATGAAGCAGCTGCGAAAACTCTGTGAGGAAGGAATGTCGGTTCTGCTTGTTACCCATGATTTGAGGGCTGCGTCTGTCTCCGATCATATTCTTATCATGAATCACGGAAAAGTAATTGAAACCGGCAAAACCGAAATGATTTTAAGGAACCCAAAGGAGGAATATACAAAATATCTACTAGGTGCGTGCAGCTTGGAAAGGGGGTGCTGTTAGTGATAGAACTGAAAAAACTAAGCTGTTCTTTTACAGGGGGCTTTTTATCGGATGAAAAGTTTACAGCGGTATCCCCTCTTTCTGTTAATTTTGGGGACGGAGGACGGTACGCCATTGTTGGAGAATCCGGGTCCGGTAAAACTACCCTGGCAAGGATGATTGCAGGACTTCAACGGCCGGACAGTGGAAATGTATATATAGATGGCATTCCTGTTTATGGGAAACGAAAAACAAGGAAAGATTATTTTAAGAAAGTGCAGCTTATTCAGCAAAATTCTGCTTCTGCACTGGACCCCAGAATGACGGTAGGTAAATCGATGGAAGAACCGTTGCTTTGCTTTTTTCACATGAGCAAAGAGGAAAGGAAAAAGAAATGTGAAGATTTATTGAGCCTATGCAATCTCCCTGTAAACTATTATGCCCGGCTTCCCTCAGAGCTGTCGGGAGGTGAACAGAAAAGAGTGGCTATTGCCAGAGCCTTGGCAGTGGAGCCGGGATGCTTGATTTTTGATGAAGCAACCAATGGATTTGATTTACCTTTAAGAAAAAAAATCATTGAGGAAATTGTTGATTTGCAGAAAAAAATAGGCTTTACCCTGATATTTATTACGCATGATATGGAACTCGCTGTGGTACTAGCCGACGAGATCCTTGTTATGACAAATTCTAATCTGGTGGAGCAAGTTGCTTTTTCCGGCGATATATCAGTGTTTACCAATAGATACAGCAAGCTACTGCTAGAAGCAAGTGGGATTATTTAGCTTCCATGCTTCAATCCAAGATGGAATAATAAATACAAATCCATATATGAAAGGAATGTTTTGCGATGAAAATGAAACGATTGGCGGCAGTGTTGTTGTCCGCAACCATGATGGTTTCGTTGGCTGCGTGTTCAGGCAGCAATGAAACCACAAGCAATCCTAAGTCCGGTTCGGGACAGGCCGATGTTCGAGAGGCTGTTCACCTGAATCTGGCGGAGAGCTGGGGATTTGAATACTTTTATACGATCATTACCCCGGCTGTTACTTCCAGCGGATATGACATCACTTATTACTTAACCAGCTTTTATGATACTCTGGTGCAGTATGACGAGAATGGCAGAGTGGTCGGTTCGCTGGCCGAGGACTGGTCCATTAGTGATGACGGAAAGGTATATACTTTCAAAATCAAACAGGATATCAAATTCTCGGATAGCTCCGATCTGACTGCCGATGATGTGGTAAAATCCCTTCTGGCTGTCCCGGTCAACCTGGGGCAGTATAACGGCGGCTATGGTAAACTCTCTACGATTATTGACGATGTTGTGGTAGTAGATGATCATACCGTAGAACTGCATTTGACCCAGCCTTATTACAGCACCCTTCGCGATCTGTGTTTGGCAAACCCGTATGGTATTGTTTCCAGTGAGCAGCTTAATGATAATCTGACAGCAAAGGACAGCTTCAAGACTGCTACCTATGGCACCGGCCCCTATATGTATAAAGGCGGTAAAGATGGGCAGACCTTTAATTTTATGAAGAATCCGAATTATTGGGGCGAGAAACCGAAGGTTGACAGCTTCTCTATCAAGGTAATCCCCGATAATGACGCTAAGGTGCTTGCACTAAAAAAAGGGGAAGTAGACTTCTTTGCCGGTACTACAAAGATTTCTTCCGAAAACTATGAAAAAATGAAGAGCACCAAGGGTTATGGAGCAAAGGTGGATGAAAATTCTCTGCAAACCTATTACATGGGCTATAACCTGAGTGACCCAATTTTCAGCAATCAAGCGGTAAGAGAGGCAATGACTTCCGCTATTGATAAGGAAGCCGTTGTGAATACCGTTTTTGGCGGAATGTTTGAAAAAGCAGATACTTTCTTCTCCAAAGACCTCCCGTACTGCGATGTGGAACAGAAAGTTTATGAATATAATCTGGACAAGGCAAAGCGGCTGCTGGACGATGCCGGATATATTGATACCGATGGCGATGGTATCCGTGAAAAGGATGGAGTCAAGCTGGTTGCGGATTTCCTGTACCAGACCGGCTCTGCGTCTGATGATGACTTGGTAGTCTATATCTGCGACCAGATGAGAAAAATCGGTATTAAACTGACGCCGAAATCAGCTCCGATGATGGATTGGTACGCCATGATTACGGGCGGCAAGTATGGTTTGACGATTTTTAAAACCCAGGGCGGCTATTATGACCCGACCAACGTTATTACCAATATCGATCCGAATGGAACAATGGACCCAATTATCTCACAAATCTACACTTATCTGCCGGGTGAAGCGGAGCTTATCGGCAAAGTAAACTCTGCAACAGATGAAAAACGTATTCAGGAGATTTACACCACAATCTTGACTGCAATGGCGGATAATTGCCTGACTACTCCGATTTACTACACGCATCAGGTAGCTTTGTATAACGATAAGATTGCTGACTACGAGTTCCCGGGCGATCCCAGCTTTACATCTGTTCAGAACATCAAGCTGAAATAATCTTTTGAACTAAAAGCATAGAACGCATTATTTTATAACCTGGAATATAGAAAGACGAGTCTTTTGACTTGTCTCAGACTGAAGACAAAAAATGACTTACGCTAAAGGCACGGTTTACTAGGGAAACTTATTGAACCATACCCCAAACCGGTACGGAAATGCAAGAGATAGGCGTTGTCCCGCAAGGGATGACGCCTATCTCTTATTTTCAAAATCTACGGATTGCTTTCAATCAGGCTATTATGTTTAACTGAAATCGGTACTCAATAGCATGTTGAGTTTTACTTTTTGATGTGTTAAAATGGTACTGTGTTTCAAATTGACTTTGGAGGCGATAGCTTGACTGGAAGACCATCCACCTATACAACAAAACAAGGGCAGGCTGTCATTGACTACTTAAAGTCACAAGAAGGCAAGCACCCCACCGCCCCACAGATAGCAGAGCATTTCACAGAGAATGAAACCGCTATCGGGCGTACAACCATTTACCGTCAGCTTGATAAACTTGTGCGTCAAGGGCTTGTTCGCAAGTACATCTTTGATGAAAATATCGGTGCGTGTTTCCAGTATGTCGGAGAGGACTGTGATACCGAGGAACACTACCACCTGAAGTGCGAGAAGTGCGGAAAGCTCACTCACGTTGAAAATAGTACAATACCATCTGTGGAAAGAGGCATTCTCGCTAATTATGCATTTGAGGTTGATGTTGGCAAGACTGTGTTTTACGGAAAATGCAAGTCTTGTTCACGGAAATAGGCATATAATTATTTGATGGAGAGGTAGGTAGCGTAATGTGTTGTGAAGCAATGAGTCTTACGGCAAGCAGAGGAGGCAAACGGTCAGCCATTCGGATGATGGCTTTGGTGGTTTGCGTTCTTTTCATCGCTGTTATGCTCGTCTCTTCGGCATATATACTCACCCACGCGAACCACATTCATGACCACGACGGACCCGGCGGAAGCTGTGCCACTTGTATACATTTGCAAGCCGCCGAGAACATATTAAAACAATTATCTACTGCGGTTGTCGCTGCTGCTATTGCATTTGGCGGTGTGCTTGGCATATTCTCTTTTCTAAAAGCCATAACCCCGTTATTCGTCTCTCTAACCCTTGTAACGCTTAAAGTTCGATTGAATAATTGAAATAACCTCTGCAAGGGAGTTCTATACCCTTTTAAGGGGGCGTACTATGCCCGCCTGAAAAAGGTCAGTGTTTCCTTGTATTTTTGTGTCCAAAAATAAAAATATGGAGGTTATTCATACATGAAGAAAATTCTATCAATCACGCTTGCGGCTCTGCTTGCCGCCGTGATGTTCACAGGATGCAGCAAAACGACTGCGCCAACCGCAAGCAAAGACGATGACAAAGTTAGTGTTGTCACAACTATTTTCCCACAATACGACTTCACCCGTGCCATAGCAGGTGACAAAGCGGACATTTCCATGCTTCTGCTGCCCGGCGCAGAAACCCATTCATTCGAGCCGACTCCGCAGGATGTCCTCAAAATTCAGAACTGCGATGTGTTTATCTACGTTGGCGGAGAATCGGACGACTGGGTGGATGGCATTCTTGAATCAATGGACACGTCCAAAATGAAAATTATCACACTGATGGACTGTGTTGAAGCTGTCGAAGAAGAAATTGTCGAGGGTATGCAAGACGAAGAAGAAGCGGAAGAACCTGCCGCTGGCGGCGAGGAAGAACCCGAATACGACGAACACGTCTGGACATCGCCGCGCAATGCCAAATTGATAGTTCAGAAGATTTCAGATGCTCTTTGCGAGGTTGACGCCGCTGATGCCGAAGTCTACAAAGCAAATACTACTACGTATCTTGGCAAACTTGACAAGTTGGATGCGGCGTTCAAAAATGTTGTTGATAATGCCGCCCGAAAAGAAATTATTTTCGGCGACCGCTTCCCGTTCCGTTATTTTGCCGATGCATACGGGCTTAATTACTATGCCGCTTTCCCCGGTTGTGCGACAGAAACCGAGGCAAGTCCTGCAACAGTTAAATTCCTGATAGATAAAGTCAAAGCAGATAAAATTCCTGTGGTGTTTCATATCGAAATGTCCAACGAAAAAATGGCAAACACCATAAGTGAAGCCACAGGTGCTAAAGTATTGCTGCTCCACGCTTGCCATAACATCTCTCAAGCGGATTTTTCAGCAGGCAAAACATACATTGAGCTTATGACATCTAACGTGGATGCACTAAAGGAGGCGCTAAAATAATATGGCTCTTATCACTTGTCAGGGCGCTTCCTTCGGATATGAGGGAAACACCGCCGTTACAGGGCTGAACTTTGAAGTCCAAAGCGGCAATTATCTGTGCGTAGTCGGCGAGAACGGCTCCGGTAAGAGTACGCTCATCAAGGGGCTGTTACGACTTAAAGCAACAATAGAGGGAAGCGTTCTGATGGGTGACGGTTTGAAGCCCTCTGAAATCGGCTACCTTCCACAGCAGACTGCGGCACAAAAAGACTTTCCAGCAAGTGTGTATGAGGTTGTCCTATCAGGACGGCTTTCTGCACGTGGAATTCTCCCATTTTACTCCCGAAATGACAAAGCAGAGGTCAACAAGAACATAGAGCGGCTCGGCATCGAGTCGCTCCGAAACCGCTGCTACCGTGAATTGTCCGGCGGTCAGCAACAGAGGGTTTTACTTGCCCGTGCCCTTTGTGCCACACAAAAAGTCCTGCTGCTTGATGAGCCTGTGGCGGGGCTTGACCCCGTTGTTACGCAGGAGCTTTACCGCCTGATTGCAGATATCAATAAAAATACGGGCATAACCATCATTATGGTGTCCCACGATATTAACAGTGCAGTCAAGTATGCAAGCCATATTCTTCACCTGAAAACAAAGCAGGCATTCTTCGGCACGACTGCCGGCTACCTGAATTCTGCCGTCGGCAAGGCTTTTGTGGGAGGTGAACGCAATGATTAACACGCTGATAGAAATGTGGTCGCAGCCGTTCATCATACGCGCTGTCGTGGTCGGTGTACTTGTTTCGCTTTGCGCTGCGCTTCTCGGCGTAAGCCTTGTATTGAAACGCTACTCGATGATTGGCGACGGGCTGTCCCATGTCGGCTTCGGCTCGCTAGCTGTGGCGATGGCGTTTAATCTCGCTCCACTTGAAGTGTCAATCCCCGTGGTAGTGCTCGCCGCATTCCTGCTCCTTCGAATCAGCGAGAGCAGTAAGATTAAAGGAGATGCCGCCATTGCACTCATTTCGGCAAGTGCCCTCGCAATCGGCGTTATGCTCATATCAATCACAACTGGGCTAAATACCGATGTTTGCAATTATATGTTCGGCAGTCTCTTGACTTTGAGCAAAGATGACCTGACATTGTCGGTAATCTTAGGCATTGTCGTTTTAACGGTGTTTGTCCTGTCATATAATAAAATTTTCGCAGTTACATTTGACGAGAACTTTTCAAGGGCGACAGGCGTGAAAACCTCGCTATACAATATGCTGATTGCCTTTCTTACAGCAATTACGATTGTGCTTGGAATGCGTATGATGGGTGCGATGCTCATTTCCGCACTGATTATTTTCCCCGCATTGACATCAATGCGTTTATGTAAGACTTTCCGAGCGGTAACAATATGCTCCGCCATGGTGTCGGTAGTTTGTTTCTTTATCGGTGCAAACGCCTCGTTTATAGGAATTCAAGTCAAACAAGGTCACAGTTTCATATCCCGTTCCTTGCCGACAGGAGCAACCGTTGTCGTTTTCAATCTCATTGCGTTTTCTGTGTTTTGGCTGATTAGCATCATTAAAGGGAGGGTTCGGAAATGAAACGAATTTCACTATTACTCATCGTCTACTTGGTATTTGCGCTTACTGGTTGTCAGAATACCGCTTCAGAAAACCAGAATACAGATGTCAGTGGCGGTAATACATCTGCGGTTGAAGCCCAAGGCTCAGATAATAGCGATGCGCCCTCTGTTAGCGAGCAGAGCACCGTAACTACATCACAGACGACCGCTGCGGTTGAAGCCCAAAACTCAGATAATAGCGATGTGTCCTTTGTTAGTGAACAGAACACCTCCGCTGCATCACAGACGACCACTGCACCTATATTGGATACGCAAAAACCAAATATAAGCGGCGGTATCGTTGAAATAACTGAAAACCTATTCGTATCGCAGCTTAATGATGTTTACTTGAATCAGGAAGACTATATAGGCAAGAAGATAAAATATGAAGGTATGTTCATGCAGTACCATTTGGACGAAACGAATATGACATACTACTCGGTTTACCGTAATTCGCCCGGATGCTGCGGAGCGGACGGTCAGGCAGGGTTTGAGGTTGTTTGGCCGGAAGGCTCTGACAAGGCATACCTAAGGGAAAATGACTGGTGCGAAGTAGTAGGCACACTCGCTACCTACGACGAGGACGGACAAAGCTATCTGCATATAGTACTCTCTTCATTGACTGTGCTTGAAAAGCGTGGTGCAGAGTTTGTGAGCCAGTGATGGCGATGCCTTCACAAGAAATCCCGCTGTGGCAGCTTCAATCGTTCCCATGGGATTCTCTTGTGAAAAAATGACATGCCAGCATTATTTTTGCTTTGATGAACCAAACATGACCTTCGCTTTCTCGATTATTTTTCGTAGTTTGTAGTTAAATTATATAGCTATCTCTGAACTATTTTAAATAATGCTACTGGATCAATTCCTGGTTTTCCCCATTCTTTTTCCGAATACAATCCTTTTACCTCGTATATGAAATTAAAATCCATTGCTTTATCTATATCTCGTAACATATGATTTTTGGTACCAAGTCTTCCATACTCACAAATTTTATTTGTTTTTGTTGTCCTCGATCTTTCTTTACGTACATAAAAACACCCCTGTCTATATGGTTTATTATACCATATAGACAGGGGTGTTTCACCTTTTGTCTACAGTCTGAGACGAGTCTTTTGACTCGTCTTTCTATATTCTTAAATCAATGAGCTGATTGGAGCAACAATATACCCGAAAGGTCGTAGGCAAAAAAGGCGGCGCGTACTATTATAGTACATAGAGGTTAGTCACAACTAATCATAACATTAAAAAGGAGGGATTGTTTCCATGAAACAAAAATCAGGTGGGATTAAACGGTTGCTTGAGTTTACGGGAAAACATCGTAGGCTGCTTACTATATCTCGTATTCTATCAGGAGTCAGTGCACTTATCATCCTATGGCCATTCCTGTGCGTCTACTTTGCAGCTCGGGATTTGGTGGCCGTTTTCGCCGGGAACTCGCTGAACACACAAAGTTTAGTCAGGTGGGGTATACTCGCCCTTGTTTTGGAACTGGTCGGCCTGGCACTTTATTTCGTAGCTTTGCTCTGCTCTCATGTGGTAGCTTTTAATACCGAAAAGAATCTGAAAATGGCAGCACTTACCCATCTGGCAAAGATGCCTATGGGATATTTTGATGCCAATCCCAGCGGAAAACTGAGGAAGATCATTGATGAAAACAGCTTCCAGACAGAAACCTTTATCGCCCACCAGCTTCCTGATTTGGTTGGCGCACAGGTAACAATGGTCGCCAGTATTGTCCTGATGCTCGTCTTTGACTGGCGTATTGGCGTACCACTTCTTCTATTGTTTGGCATTGGATTCTTCCTTCAAGGCTCCCTGATGGGTAAGGACAGCATGGAATTCATGAAAACATATCAGGATTCATTGGAAACAATGAACCATGAAGCAGTCGAGTACATTCGTGGAATTTCCGTAGTAAAGGTATTTGGGCAGACGGTGCAATCTATCACCAAGTTCAACAACGCCATCAAATCTTATCGGAAATTTGCTCTGGCTTATACCATGTCCTGTAAAAAAGGCATCGTCGCCTTTAATTCGGTTATCAATTCCAGTTTCTTGGTTTTGGTTCCGGCTGCCCTTATTATCGGTATGGTGTCCTCAAATCTGATCGGCTTTATGCAGAGTTTCTTGTTCTATTTGATTTTTTCACCGGCCTGTGCCGTCATGCTGAACAAAATCATGTATATGACGAGCTACAAAATGCAGTCGGAAGAATCCATGCGCAGGATTGATTTGATTCTGACCGCTGAACCCCAAAAAGAAGCCGACCAGCCAAAGACAACGAAAAACCATGATGTTGTCTTTGAGGATGTTACCTTCTCCTATGAGAACACTGATCGTCCCGCCGTGTCCCATCTCAGCTTTACCGCTAAGGCTGGAACAACTACCGCATTGGTTGGACACTCCGGTTCCGGCAAGAGTACCACGGCTAGCTTGATTCCTCGTTTCTATGATATGCAGGAAGGTGCTGTCAGGATTGGCTATGTGGACATTCAGGATATTGCCCACACAGATTTGATGAAAAAGGTTGCTTTCGTATTCCAAGACCCGAAGCTGTTCAAAGATACATTACTGGAAAATATCCGAGCTGGCCGTCATTTTGCTACGAGAGAAGAAGTTCTGCGGGCGGCACATTTGGCTCAGTGTGATGATATTCTGGCGAAATTCCCGCAGGGAATTGATACGGTTGTCGGTACCAAGGGTGTTTACCTGTCTGGCGGTGAAACCCAGCGTATTGCCATTGCGCGAGCAATCCTGAAAGATGCTCCTATCGTGGTGCTTGATGAGGCAACTGCTTACGCTGATCCAGAGAATGAACAGCAGATTCAGCAGGCATTTGAGGGGCTGGTAAAGGGAAAAACAGTCATTATGATTGCTCATCGGCTTTCTACTGTGCAGGATGCAGATCAGATTTTGGTAATGAAACAAGGAAAATTGGTGGAGGGAGGAACCCACGATGCCCTGATAAAGAAGGGCGGCGAATATGCCTGTATGTGGGATAACTATACCAAGACAACGAAGTGGCATATTGGAAATGAGGTGAAATCATGCTGAAGCGTGTGTTTGCTCTGAGCAATCAGGGCGCAAAAGACTTGAATAAAGGTATAGTAGCAACCACAATCAGTAATATTTGCCTGATACTCCCGGTTAGCGTACTCATTATGATTGTGTGGGAACTCTTGAATATAATTTCAGGAGAATCCGCAGGACTGGGGCAGGATATTCCACTGTTTTGTGGGATGACGGTTGTGTTATTTATTGTTGTATTTCTGAGCCAATGGCTTCAATATAACAAGACCTATACCGTGGCTTATGAGGAAAGCGCCAATCGAAGAATTGTTTTGGCGGAAAAACTCCGCAAGCTGCCACTGTCTTTTTTTGGACAAAGAAATCTTTCTGATCTGACGACTACCATCATGGGTGACTGTACGGCATTGGAGCGAGTGTTCTCCAATGCGATTCCGCAGCTGTTCGGAACAATTTTTATGTTTATTATTACGGCAATCGGACTGCTTGTACTGGATTGGAGAATGGGATTGTGCATTGCTGTTCCTGTTCCGGTAGCAGCACTGGTAGTCATTGCTGCCCGGAAAGCCCAATCCAGAGCGGAAAGTGCCAATATGGACGCAAAACGGGCTGCGTATGATGGCGTACAGGAATATCTGGACACAATCCAAGAATTGAAATCCTGTTCCAGAGAACAGGAATATTTGGATGGTTTGGAAAAGAAAATGGATAATGTTGTGCGCTGTTCTTTCCGCAATGAAATCGCGCCTGGTGCTTCTACGACTGCTGCACAATTCATTCTGCGCTTTGGCCTGGTAGCGGTGCTACTGGTAGGCGGCTATCTGGTAACAACGGGTTCTCTTTCTATTCCCATGTTTATCCTGTTCCTGATTTTTGCCGGACGAATTTATGATCCTTTCACCAGTTGCTTTATGCTGTTGGCTGAAGCCTTTTCCTCTCTGGTCAGCGTTAAGCGAATGAAGCAGATTGATGCCACACCGGAGCAGACAGGTACGAATGTCTGCAATAACAACGGCTATGACATTGAATTTAAGGATGTTAAGTTCTCTTACAATGAAGAAACTGTCCTCAAGGGAGTTTCCTTTGTGGCAAAACAGGGCGAAGTTACGGCGCTTGTTGGTCCTTCCGGCAGCGGCAAGTCAACAGCTTCAAAGCTGGCTGCGCGTTTTTGGGATGCGGACTCCGGCATGATCACCCTGGGCTGTGTTGATGTAAAAACCGTAGAGCCGGAAACCCTGTTCAAAAACTATGCGATTGTATTCCAGGACGTCATGTTGTTTGACGATACCGTTATGGAAAATATTCGTCTAGGGCGTGGTGATGCCACGGATGAGGAAGTCATGGCAGCGGCCGGAGCCGCACAGTGCGGCGAATTTATCAACCGCCTGGCGCAAGGGTATCAGACTAATATCGGAGAAAACGGCAGCGCCCTTTCTGGTGGTGAACGGCAGCGTATTTCAATTGCACGGGCTTTGCTGAAGAACGCTCCTATTGTCCTGCTGGACGAGGCAACAGCCTCTATGGACGCCGAGAGTGAAACGCTGGTTCAGGAGGCTTTGTCTTCTTTACTCGGAAAGAAAACCGTAATGGTCATTGCTCATCGGATGAGAACAGTTGCTAATGCCGATAAGATTGTGGTTTTGGATAATGGTCATGTCAGCGAACAGGGCACTCCTTCAGAACTTATGGCTAAGGGCGGACTCTATGCTCATATGGTAGCGCTTCAACAGGAAAAAACACGGAATAATAATACATAATATTAAATTAATCTGTCTAAAATGAGAGAGGTTATATTTGAACAATAGGAGCTTTAATAAGATAATTAAACGAAAGCTCCCAAGGGGATACCGGATGGACCATGTCATCATTATTGTACATTCAAGGCATGTGGAGGCAATAATTCTGGTGCAGCATAGAAATTACACAACCTAATTGTACTCAGAGTACATTGACAGGCGTGATTTTATGGATTATAATTTGCTTCAATATAGATGGTTTATCTGTAACGAAGACGTTAACTGTGCAACAGTTGGCGTCTTTTTTATATGCATTTTCGCTGAAGGGGGGTGAACTATGGCTGTTACCTGCAGGGAAGTCATGGAGCTTGACATCTGCGGCAGATTGAAGCTGCTGGGAGGCGCTAACGGGCTGGACAGGGTTGTGACATGGCCTTATATCAAGAACATGGATACCATTTCCGAATGGGTCCACGGAGGAGAATTGATTTTTGTCATCGGCGCCAGGGAGGACGTATCGGAAAGCGGACTTCTCAGGCTGATGAATGAAGCGGACCGGAACCGGATTTCCGGAGTGGTTCTGCTCATTGGCGAAGATTATTTGAAGCGTGTGCCCAAAACCGTCATACGTTACGCAAATGAACATGATATCCCTTTGTTTAAAATGCCGTTTCTTTTAAAGCTCATTGACATCACCCGGGAAATTTCCGGGTTTATCGTAAGAAATATGGAAAAGGACCGGGAGAACCGGGGATTTTCGGAAAAATCCATCATGGAGGTCATGCTGGCCGGAAAGGAAAGGGCGGAGCAGCTGGCCTACTGCTGGGAAAAGCTCCAGCCGCTGTCGGAAGCGGACAAGGTGCTGAAGTCGGAATATGTTGCCACCTTGTATCAATATCTTCGCTGCAACAATGATCTTCTGAAAACATCGGAGCATATGTTTATCCATCGGAACACCTTGATTAACCGGATGAAAAAGATCGCCGCCCTTTTGAATACGGATTTGAATAAAGCTTCTGCCAGAAATGAATTTTACAATATCTATCAGGTTCTTTCGCACTACGGGGAACTAACAACCAAGGAGGAGCACAAATGATCGTTACCGGATGCAGAATCAGAGGAAAAGAAGGACTTTATGATGTTACCTGTAAAAATGGAGTTTTTGTTACCATTGAAACCCATGATGGGACCAGGATTTATCCGGATGCTTATCAGGCTCATGGAAGGATGCTGATGCCCCCGTTTGTGGAGCCGCATATTCATCTGGACTGCGTACTGACGGCGGGGATTCCTCATTACAACATGTCGGGAACCTTGTTTGAGGGGATCAGCACCTGGCAGGAATACAAGACAACGCAGCCGCTGATCGTCCCGGAAATCAAGGAAAGGGCCAAAACCGCCCTTCGATTGATGGCGGAATTTGGCGTCCAATTTGTCAGGACCCATGTGGATGTTACGGAAACCTCCTTCCAGGGAATGACCGCTCTGCTGGAATTGCGGGAGGAAATGAAGGGCCGGATGGAAATCCAGGTGGTTGCATTTCCCCAGAACGGAATTCTGTCGGTCCGGAACGGAAAAGAGTACATGGAAAAAGCCATGGAGATGGGGGCGGATTGTGTGGGAGGTATTCCGCACAATGAATTTACCCGGGAGCTGGGGACAGAGTCCATAAAGTACATTTTTGATCTGGCGGAGAAGTATGATGCCATGATTGATGTCCATTGTGATGAAATCGACGATGAACAGTCCAGGTTTTTGGAGGTAATGGCTGCGGAAGCCTGGAGGAGGGAAATGGGCAGACGGACCGTGGCGGCCCATACCTGCGCCATGGGTTCCTATAATGACGCCTATGTCTCCAGGCTGTTCCGGGTGTTGAAGGAATCCGGCATCCGGTTTAATTCCTGCCCGACGGAGAGCGTCCATCTTCAGGGAAGAACCGATTCCTATCCAAAACGCCGCGGACTGACAAGAATTCGGCAGATCAGGGACGCAGGCCTGAATATCGCTCTTGGACAGGACTCCATCGCGGACCCCTGGTATCCCATCGGGGTCGGAAACCTCCTGAGGGTTCTTGAAATGGGCCTTCATACGGAACAAATGATGGGGTATGAAGACCTGCAAAGCTGCCTGGATCTGATTTCGATCAACGGCGCCAGAAATCTGTGTGTGGAAGGGGAGTACGGGATAGAAACCGGAAAACCGGCCAGCTTTATCATACTGGATGCAAAAGATGATTATGAAGCAATCCGTTTCCACAGTCCGGTCCTTCTATCCGTTCATAATGGCAATACGCTGATGGAGAAGAAACCTGCCAGCGCATCCGTTATATTTTAATAAACCATGTTTTTGTAAAGAGAGGAGAAAATAGTATGAAAAAAGTATTAAGAATGGTTGCCCTGCTGCTGATAGCGGCAATGACAATTACCGGGTTTGCCGCGTGCGGAGGAAACAGCAAGGCATCAAATGCCATCAAGATCGGCCTTGTATTTTCCCTGACAGGGGGGACCGCAATTTCGGAAGAATGTATGTATAATGCGGCAAAGCTTGCCATTGAAGAAATCAACGAAGCAGGCGGAGTCAACGGGAAGAAAATTGAATATGTGGTGAAAGACTATGCGACGGACCCGGATACGGCCGTTAAAGTAGTGAAGGATTTGATCCTGCAGGACAAAGTATCGGCCATTGCCGGCCTGTATACTTCCTCGTCCCGTGTGGCGGTGGAACCGGTTCTGGAAGAGTACAAAATCCCTCTCGTTTATCCGACCTTCTATGAAGGAGAGAAACCCAACGACTATGTAATATACACCGGTGCGGTTCCGAATCAGCAGGGCGACCTGTTCGTGCCGTATTTGCTGGAGAATGTCTCCAAGAATTTTTACCTGCTGGGCACGGATACCACCTATGCGGCAGGGATTAATAAACAGGCAAAGGACTTAGTGGAGAAGCTGGGAGGAACCATCGTCAAAGATGAACTGGTATCCTCGGATACCACCGATTTCTCGGACATCCTTGCCAAGATCAAGGCTGCCTGCGGGGAAGACGGCTGTGTCATCTACGCGAACCTGAACGGTGACAGCGGGACCGCGTTTTACACACAGTTCGCAGCGGCCAAATTGTCTGATAAGTATACCATCGCATCCTTTATCATGGACGAATCCTTCTCCACTGTTCTTGGTAAAGCTGCCGTAGGAACCTATGCTTCCGTTAATTACTTCAATTCCATTGACTCCGATGCAAACAGGAAATTCCTCAAGGCATACGCGGCCAAATACGGCGACGACAAGGCAAAGGCGGTAACCGCCGTAGGCGAGTCCACATATGACGCTGTATATCTCCTCTCCAAGTCGCTGGAAAAATGCAAGGACGACATCACTACCCAGAGCATCCTTGCCAATTTTGACAATCTGTCCTTTGACGCTCCCCAGGGAACGATCACCGTTGATCCGCAAACCCATCACATTTATTGCAAGGCCAGGATCGGACAGGTTGAGGAAGACGGCAGCATAGCTGCCGTATTTGAATCGGCTGATGCAATTAAGCCGGAGCCGGTAAAGTAATTCAAGGTTAAAGCAGGGTGGAAACCGGATTGCCGTAACCACCCTGTTTCTATATGTTCCTACGGAAAGGAATAGTTCTATGGATGGTTCACTCATTATTCAATTGCTTATATCGGGGATATTCAGTTCCTTTGTGCTCCTGTTAACGTCCCTGGGTCTTGTCATAATCATGGGGTACATGAAGGTTGTTAATCTTGCCCACACGGAAATACTGATGATGGGCGCCTATATATGCTTTTATTTTTATCAGGTGCTGCATGTCCCCTTTGCTGTCACTTTGGCCATGGCTTATCTTATCTGCTTTGCCTTCGGCGCACTGGTGGAAGCTACCGTCATCCGCCATTTCTATGGGAAAACCGCCGAAACACTTCTGGCGACCTACGGATTGTCCATTATCCTGAAACAAACGGCATTGCTTGCATTTGGAAAGTCATACAAGCAAGTCCGTTATCCGGTGGAACAGGTCATTTACTTCGGCTCGGTCTATGTAGAATACTACAAGCTCATTCTGTGCGCCATTTCAATCCTTGCTCTGGTGGGTACGCTATTGTTTATCAATAAGACCTCCATGGGGAAAAAAATCCGGTCAACAACTCAAAACCGCACTATGACAGAATGTCTGGGGATCGATACGCGAAAGGTGGATATCATTACCTTTTCCCATGGCATGGGGCTGGCGGGGCTGGCGGGCGCTGCCATAGCACCGATGTCTGCAGTGACTTACGCACTGGGCGAAAACTGGATTACAAGTACTTTTATGAATGTAGTAATGGGCGGGGTGTCTTCCCTTTTCGGAACCGTGGCCTCCTCCTTTATCATTCAGGAAGGGATTTCCGTGATATCCGGGTTTTCCAGCAGCATCACCGCCCAAATCGTCGTACTTCTGATTGCCATCGTAATCGTTCGGATTAAACCGGAGGGATTGTTTACTCCAAAGGGGAGGAGGTCATAACATGAAGTGGAGCAATTTAAACGGAAAATTTCGGGGAATCCCGGTAAACAGGCATCTGGACGCGGCAGTATTCCTGTTTCTCCTGGCCTTCCCTTTTTTAAGCGAGACTTACTGGATTTATGTTATGTCCGGAATCATGGCATACATGGTGTTTGCCTTGTCACTGGACCTGCTCTGGGGATATACAGGCCTTTTAAACATGGGACACAGTCTCCTGTTCGGCGCGGGAGGATATATGATAGGAATTTCCTGCGCATATGCCAATAAGGCGGACTGGATCAAATTTGACCGTCTTCCCTGGTTCCTGTCTCCCCTGGCATACGATATGGGGGCAATTCTGATGGCAATCCTGCTTCCGGGTCTGATCTCCCTGATTATCGGATTTTTTATGTTTTCCGGCAAAATCCAGGGAGTGTTTTTTTCCTTGATTACCCTTGCACTATCGGGAGTGGCCGAATTGTTTGTTATCAATCAAAGCGGCTATACCCACGGCAACAGTGGAATCACCATCGTAACGAGGACGATTGTGTCAAACTCCAAATCGGACCGGATGAGTGACCGGGCATATTATTTTGTCGTACTTTTGTTTCTGTTCCTGGCATATCTGTTCTGCCTGCTGATTGTGAATTCAAGGGTGGGAAAGGTATTGCAGGCTGTGAGGGAGAACGAATCGAGGCTGACCTTTTTCGGGTTTAAGCCTTTCGCGTTCAAGCTGCTCATCTATACCTTCTCCGGCATGCTGGCAGGCCTGGCGGGAGTATTGTATGTAAGAGTTCAGGGAAGTATCAATTCCACCGCTGTTGGAATCAATCTTGCCACGCTCGTATTGATCTGGGTAGCGGTGGGAGGCAGAGGGAATCTGACGGGAGCCATGGTTGGAACGCTGGTGCTTCAGACCCTGGAGACAAAACTGATATCGGTCTTCTCCGGTATTTCCGCCGATTTTGTCCAGTATTGGAAGCTGGTATTGGGTATTGTCATCCTTCTCATTGTATTTCTGATTCCCAAAGGAATCGTGGGAACCTTGATTGACATCCAGCAAAAGCATAGGGACAGGAAGCGGAAGGAAGGAATTCTCCTTAAGGAGGAGGAAGCGTTATGAATCAATCAAACGGGGTTTTGCTCGAGGTAAGGCATCTGTCGGTGGAATTTAACGGATTTCAGGCATTGACGGACGTAAGCATGAAAGTTTATGACGGGGACCTGCGTGTCATTATCGGTCCCAATGGGGCAGGGAAAACGACGCTCATGGATCTCGTCACGGGAAAAACCACCCCGACGGTTGGACGGGTATTCTTCTGCGGAAAGGACATCACGGGGAAACCCACGCCGGAAATTGTCCGTCACTACAGCATCGGAAGGAAGTTTCAGGGACCGAACGTATTTGACAACATGTCGGTGGAGGAAAACATCGAGATCGCCATGGAAGGCTTCAGCGGCATGCTGAAATGCATCTTTTTCCGAAAGACGGATGCGTTCCGTGAGAGGGTCAATGAAATACTGAGACTGATCGATCTTCATTCCTACCGGCATTCCATGGCAAGCGACCTTTCCCACGGACAGCGGCAATGGCTGGAGATCGGTATGGTGGTGGCACAGAATCCGAAGCTGATTATTCTGGATGAGCCTACCGCCGGAATGACTGCGGATGAAACCTATAAAACCGGGGAAATGATCAAAAAGCTCAAAGGCGCCCACACATTGATCGTAGTCGAACATGACATGGATTTTGTCCGGCAGGTTGCGGAATATGTATCGGTACTGAATTACGGCAAGCTTCTTGCGGAAGGAACCATGGAAGAAGTGGAGCGGAATGAAGAAGTGGTTGCCGTATATCTGAAAGAAGACTAAAGAGGTGAAAAAATGTTTACTGCCGCCAATGTGAGCGTGAGCTATGGAAAAAGCATCGTAATCAGCAATTTGTCCCTTCATATAGAAAAAGGAAATATTACAGCTATTCTTGGCAGAAATGGGGTCGGCAAGACCACCTTTCTAAAAAGTGCCATGGGCATCCTTCCCATGACAGCCGGGAGCCTTTCGTTCAACGGTGCGGACATATCCAGACTAAAGCCCAGCAGGAGATCGCTGGAGGGCTTGGGGTATGTTCCCCAGGGAAGGGAGATCATCCCCCTTATGACCGTCAATGAAAATCTTGAACTGGGAGCAATGGGTCATAAACGGATACCCGTTCTGCAAAAAAAGGAATGGGTCCTGGAATATTTCCCCGCCCTCATAGCGCATCTGAACAGAAACGGCGGCCTTTTGTCCGGAGGTCTGCAGCAGCAGCTGGCCATTGCCCGGTGTCTGATGGGAGAGCCGGTTATGATGCTGCTGGACGAGCCCACGGAAGGAATCCAGCCCAATTTGGTAATCGAAATCGCCGATATTCTCAAGAAGATTGGGGAAGATACGGGAATCACCATTGCCGTGGTGGAACAAAATCTGAAATTTGCCCGAAGAATCGCAAAGAGCTTTGCCATCATGCAAAAGGGCACTGTTGTGGCTGAAGGCCAGATGAATGAGCTGTCAGACGAGCTGGTAAAAAGATACCTTTCGGTATAAAGGGCAGCCGGGGACATTCAAATGGCGCAAGGGGACGGTTCTCTTGCGCTATTTTCCTTTTTATGGTATGGCTTTTAAAAGGCTTGAAGCAGCAATATTCTCTACCCGTTAGATTCCACACATATAAATTCCAATTTATCGGTGAAATGCTAACAATATAATGCCAATAGAAAGCTTAGGATATTGTTTAGCAATAAAACTTTTAGCCCTGACTTGACACCAGCGTTTATTGACCGCTCAAGGCACGTTGAAACGATAATAATGATGACGAATTGTGGTCAGGACAAAAAATAATGGGGTATGGGCCAAAAGTACAAATATGGGCCTTTTTTTTTGCCGTTTTCATAGATGACACGAGGAATTGGGTAGGATAGAATAAAGGTAGGAAAGGAGGAAGTCCAATGGCAAAAAACGATAATATGCTGGCGATTTTATGGATGCTTAATTCTGGAACAAAAATAACTGCAAAGCAAATAGCGGAAAAATTAGAGATAAATATACGAACTGTTTACCGTTATATTGATTCACTCTGCGCAAGCGGAGTACCGATTGTATCAGATGCGGGACAGAACGGTGGATATAGTTTGCTGAGTAATTTTATCCATGCCCCTTTGTTTTTCGATATTGAAGAACAAAAAGCACTGCTTCATGCCGCCGTATTTGCCAACGAAGCGGGATACCCTTTCAGTGAGTCGTTAAACAATGCAACACAAAAATTAAAAATGTATTCAAAC
>JAEZCO010000051.1 GCA_023433505.1 Bacillota bacterium
TATTAGCATATATATCACCTTTTGTCATTTCTGTATTATGTTGTATAATTCGACATCCAGAGTCAAAATTCCTGCTTCAAACTCACTATATTCAAGGTTTTCAAGGAACATTTATCAGGTGAAACTAATTAATAAAATGACCACATCGATCCCCCCATTCACTTGCTTACTTGCCGGTCACACCAGCCTGCAAAAAATGCAATAAAACCGAAGCAAACCAAAAGTGTGACAGTAAAAATCAAATCAAGCATTTTAAAAAACCTCCCGCTGGCAGACTTGCACAAATAACATACCTCCTTGTCCTCGAGAGGGTAAAGGGGAATCCTCATATTGACCTCCTATCTTTACAGACAGAGGAGCTGTTTGGCATTATGCAGCATCAAAACGCATCAAGAACTATCAGTATAGGTTCATTATAGTCTCACACAGTAGTTTTCTAAAGCTTTAAGGACTTTGCTCCTAGCCTTTGCTCTGTTTATTAAAAGCAATCCGGATAAATTGTTGCATTCTTTCGCAGCAATATCTTTTATTTGCTTGTTTATGGGATAGTTTGGTTTGTTGATTTTATCACTGCAGGAAGACAGCGGAAAGAATGACAACTGCCGCTTTGGATGTGAGCAGCAATACGACAATGCAGGAAGTGCGCCAAACGATCATTGGCGTCCTTTGGAATGCTTTTGTACATATTGGAAATACTACTCCGAGATGAGATGCAAAGGAGATGGAACGCTTGTATCCGGACAAAATATTTTACGAGCCCGCGGTGCTTGATTATGAGCTTGGCAGGCAAATGCACGAAAAATATAAACATATTCCGTGGATTTCCATTGCAAGCCATAACAATATTGAACAACTGCGCAAAAATGAAAATCAGGAGTTTCCAAGAATGAAGAGGCACCTCATTCTAGGGGTCAGAAAGACGTTCAAATACACGCCGAACTATAAGGTGTCTGATTTTCTGGTACCGTACACCTCCTCCGGCTGCAGCGCCATGTGCCTTTACTGCTATTTGGTGTGCAATTACAACAAATGCTCCTATCTCAGGCTGTTTGTCAACCGGGAGCAGATGATGGATAAGCTGATAAAAACAGCAAGCAGTTCGGAAAAGGACCTTGTTTTTGAAATCGGCAGCAACAGCGACCTGGTTTTGGAAAATACCCTTACGCAAAACCTGGAATGGACCGTCGAAGAATTCGCTAGAAGTAAAAAAGGCTTTCTTACCTTCCCCACAAAGTTCAATATGGTAGAGCCTTTGCTTCCCTTACAGCACCGGGGGCGCATCATCGTGCGCATGAGCGTGAATCCCCATGAAGTTATCCGTAGGATTGAGTTTGGGACATCGGATTTAGCGTCAAGAATTAATGCGCTTAACCGAATGAGCGATGCAGGTTATACGGTGGGTATACTGATCGCTCCGGTGGTTCTTGTGGACAACTGGAAGGAAGAGTACCGGCAATTAATTGAACAGTTGTCGGACCAGATTTCTGAAAAAACTAAAAAGCGGTTGTTTATTGAAATTATTTTTATGACCTACAGCTATGTGCACCGGGCTATAAACAACGATGCGTTCCCGAATGCGGTGGAGCTGTATGACAACACATTGATGACCGGGAGAGGCCGGGGCAAATACTGTTACCGGGATGATGTCCGGGCTGAAGGCGAGCAATTTTTAAGAGAGCAGCTATCACAGAAATTAAGCGATGTGCCAATCATCTACGTGGTTTAAGCCAGTGCCTCAAAATTATTAAAGCATAGCAGGGATTTCAACGGGCTGTCTCAAAGCATTCTGTCATTGATATAAAAAGGAATCTAGGTGTAGGGGCGACCACTGGCCGCCCACACTGGAAGGACTTTGGACGGCGATCAATGCTCGCCGCCGCATTTTTTTATCTCGGATTGACAGCTTTCCTATTTTGAGACAGCCCTTTAAAGGTCATTCGACTTTTGCCGTTACTTTTACCTCAATATTCCCTCTGGTTGCATTGGAATAGGGACAGACCTGGTGTGCCTCGTTGACCAGCGCTTCTGCGGTTTCCTGGTCTATACCCTGGAATACGGCGGTTATGTCCGCTGCCAGGGAAAAGCCTCCCGCATCGTTCCTTCCGATACCGATCTTGACACGGATCGCCGGCGGCTCGACCGACAGCTTTTTAAGCCTTATGACGTGCTGTACGGCGCTTCCAAAGCATGCCGAATAACCGGCTGCGAATAACTGCTCCGGGTTTACCCCTTGGTTTGTACCGCCCATCTCCGCAGGCGGAGCCATTTGAAATTCCAATTGACTGTTCTCCACAGTGACCTTGCCGTCGCGGCCTCCTGTTGAGACGGCTGTTGTTTCGTATTGTATCTTCATATAAATAGATCCTTTCGTTACCCGATTTATTTAGTTTATCCTTACCCTTTTTGCCGGCATATAATCATAAATATAGAGGATTCTGCTGGTAAAAAGCCGTAAAAGCAAACAGAACCTAAGACACTGAGAGCTAAATGAAAGGAAGGAGACACATTTCCAATTTGTCAGTAAGATTATGGGCGTAATGTATGCTTCTATAAAGAACGGGAGACAGCGCGTATGCGTCCTCATGAGATAGGCAGCAATGGACGAGTAATGTATTTATTTGCAGTTTCAAAATACTCAGGATATAATATTTCAATATAGAGGGTGCGCCAGTTCGGTGCGTGTAATATAGTCAGGTGGAAGTCCTGACCTGATAAAAGCATAGCAAGCAGTCAGTACCAAGCCTTGGAGCCAGAGCCGCGAGGTGAGGTTTAAGCGTAGGCATGG
>JAEZCO010000092.1 GCA_023433505.1 Bacillota bacterium
CTTTGATTTCTAGAGCGGTCGGCGAAACCTGCTCTATTCTATCATATGGAGGTTTTTAATTCACTTTTAAAGCTATAAGCTTTTTGGAACTACCGGCATAGCCGGTAGTATTCATTTACAAAAAAAAAGGGAAAACGACCTGCCGTCGCTTTCCCTGGTGATAGCTTTACTATTTACATGTTTAACGTAGATTGTACCTTTGTTACATCCTGCTGCGCCTTGCTTACGTCCTGCTGATTGGCATTTTGCGTTTGATACCAGCCTTTTTGCGACATCAGGTCAAATATCTGTTTCTGATGCTGAAAGGTCCTGCCCAATAAATTCTGCGCATCATTCCTCAGGGACTGGTTTGCACTTTCAAGCACCAGATTGGTAAGAGATGAAGCACATAATTTATGTTCGTTCAAAAGCACATTGACTATTTCCTTGTCACCGATCTTATTCATTTGACATCCTCCTTATTGCATAGTAGTGGCATTGCTGATATGTTTTGCAAGAGTCTGAAGATCACTCTGGTGCTCTCTTGCCATGGACTGGCATAAGCCTTTTACCTGAGGATCTGTAGCTATTTCCGCACATCCCTGCATGAATTTGATTGAATTTTCCGTCATCTTGATGTTGTCCTGGATGAGCATAAGTTCTTTCGATGTTAAAGCCATAATTCTCCTCCTTCTTGGTACTGCAGCGTTACATTTTTCTTCCCCTTGAGTAAATAGCGCATTGAAGCGTTCACGATATTCTCCAAGGGCAGATTAATGTCGATAAATCAATGTTTATTCCGCTGTAGTATTGGTTAATTCTAAGATATCTTCTGCACTTTGCCGCAGAATATTCTTATCCTGTACAGGGTAATTTTCCCAGAAGCGGCATTATCAAGTTTCCGGTTATTCTGGAAAAAATACTGGTTTATGATATAATGATATTTATTTATAAAAGTATAAAGGGATGCAGCAAAATGCAGACCGTTGCGGGTTAACCGGCATGTACGCTCCATCATTTTAGAACAGGGACGTGAGTAAAAAAATGCAGACAATTGCTTTTAAGCGCAAAAACAACAAGATACATAACCTTTCGCCTACGAGAGTCATTATCATCAGCTTCGGCATTCTTATACTGGCCGGAACAATGCTGCTATTGCTGCCTTCCGCTTCCAGAGAAGGTAAAAGCATCGGTATCGTAGACGCCCTTTTTACTGCAACATCCGCTTCGTGTGTTACCGGTCTGTTCGTAGTTGATACTTATAACCATTGGTCGCTCTTCGGACAACTGGTGATACTTTCACTTATTCAAATAGGCGGATTGGGCATATTAACCCTCGCTTCTTTTTTCTCGGTGCTTCTGGGCAGGAAAATGACCCTGAGGGGCATGATACTTGCCCAGGAATCCATAAATTATTTTACTATTGAAGGTGTCCTGAAGCTTATACGATATATTGTCATTATTACACTAAGCATTGAGCTGGCAGGCGCCGCATTACTCTCCATCGCTTTTGTCCCCCAATTCGGTTCAAAAGGTATTTATCTGGCGGTTTTCCATTCGATCTCAGGCTTTTGCAATGCCGGCTTTGACCTTATGGGGATTCTGGGAAAAGGAGATTTTGTCAGTCTTACCTTTTACAACGACTCCCCTCTGGTCATTTATATCATGGCAGCACTTATTGTCATAGGCAGTGTCGGTTTTCTGGTCTGGAAGGACCTGATCGAATTCAGGAAAACGAGAAGCTTTTTCCTTCATACAAAGGTCGTATTGGTAATGACGGCATTTCTTATCGTCATTGGCGCCATACTGTTTTTCCTGTATGAGTACAACAACCCGGCAACCATGGGTCCGCTGGATCTTCCAGGAAAAATCAATTCCTCCATATTTCAATCCATTGCTTTGCGGAGCGCCGGATTCAACTCTATCCCCATTGATGATATGAGCGACTTATCCAAATTCCTGACCATCTTCCTCATGTTTATCGGCGCTGCTCCAGGCTCCACTGCCGGCGGCATAAAGGTGACCACCTTCGGAATTATCCTGTTTGCGGTGATTTCACAAATTAAAGGCTCCAGCGAAACCATTGTATTCAAGCGCAGGATTGCACCGGCAATCGTTGTAAAATCAATGGCGATAGCACTCATGAGTGCGGCTCTTGTTATTATTGTGACTGCTCTGCTGCTTGCAATTGAAAATAAAGATTTTCTCAGTATACTTTTTGAGGTGACATCCGCTTTCGGAACCGTAGGGATTTCAACCGGCATAACACCTGCTTTACATTTTTCCAGTAAAATCCTGCTTGTCCTCACCATGTTTCTTGGAAAAGTAGGACCGGTGTCGTTTGCAATTGCAATTGCGTTGAAGCTAAGCGCCAGAGATACGAATATGACTTACCCCGAAGGGAAAATCATTGTGGGGTGAGCCTTAGATAAAGTACTTCCTCAATTCAGCCTGATCCTCCTGGGAGGAAACTGCGATAATATAGTCTCCGGCTTGAAGCATAGTATATCCGTTGGGAATGATCACATCCTCATTTCTTATTACGGAAATAAGTACGCAATCCTTAGGCAGTGTAAGCTCCTTCAAGCTCTTATTGCACACATGGCTATTGGTATCGATTATCATTTCACTCAGGACAATCCTGCCGCTTTTAAGTTTTATCAGCGTCTTCAGTCCTGTATTATCAACTTCCTGCTCGATAAGGTCGGCTATGATGGAGGTGCTGCTCACCGCAATATCGACTCCCAGCTTTTCAAAAACCTGAATGTTCTTCGGATTGTTAACCCTTGCAATGGTCCTTTTAACGCCAAAATTCCTTTTGGCCAACTGGCAGGCGATAAGATTATCCTCATCCCTGCCGGTAACGGCAATGAAGATATCCGCTTTTGAAGTATCCACTCCGGTCAGTATGTCAATGGTGGTACCATCACCGTTGCACACCGGAATATTCAGCTCATTCGCGATTTTTTCGCACATCTCTTTGACGGGTTCTATGACAATGACCCTATGCTTGTAGGAAAGAAGCGTCTTTGAAAGATAATAGCCTACCTTTCCGCCGCCGACGATAATAATATACATTCTTCATTACCTCCGAAACTAATGCGTCCTGCTGGCCAGCACCAATACATCTCCCGGGCACAGCTTATAGCCGGGACTTGCAAATACAAATTTGTTGTTATGCAATACGCCGAAGATCATGGCGTTGGCTCCAATTTTCAATGAGCCCAGCTTTTTCCCCTCATCCGCCCGTTGTACGTCTTCCCGCTTGAAAGTAAAGGAATCCCCGCCAATGGTATGATGGGAAACGTCCACCTCGCCCAGCACCTTTGACCGTATGACGTCGACGGTGAGATTTGTCGGGCAGATGGTATCCAGGCCAAATTCATGGAAAACATGCTCCCGCTCGGGATTATAAATCCTTGCAATAACCCGGGGCACCTTGAAAATCTCTTTTGCCACCTGGCAGGCCATAATATTGATATTGTCGTCGGGAGTAACTGCAGCAAAGGCATCGGCAGTTTCGATTCCGGCCTGCTTGAGAATATCCTGATCGATGGGGACTCCCGTAACGGTAATTCCGTTAAAACCGGGTTTCAATGCTTTAAATGCTTCCCTGTCACTATCAACGATGACAATATCATGCCCGTCGCCGGCAAGAGCGTGTGCCAGCGTGGCTCCCACTTTACCGCAGCCAATGATTAGAATATTCATGTAAATCACTTCCTATCCGCAAACAACCTTGCAATATCAATAAGTTCCATTATACCACGATTGAAAGCTTTGTATAGATCCAAGTCAAAGGCATAAATTCTTAAATTTTTTTGAATGAATAACAAAGAAAAAACATTGTAAAAATAAGCTGAAGCACATTACTAAAGAAAGGGTC
>JAEZCO010000100.1 GCA_023433505.1 Bacillota bacterium
GGCGACCACTGGTCGCCCACCTCAGAAGGACTTTGGATGGCGATCAATGATCGCCGCTACATCTTTTTATTCTCATGTGTGCCACTTATGGCATGGACATTGCGAGGAGCTTGCGACGCGGCAATCTCAGCGTCTGACCAGGATTGCATCCTTGAGATTGCCGCGCTCCACTGCGTTTCGCTATGACAACTCCGCAACCGGCGCAAAGGAATATAATTAATTGTCAGCAGGGCGAGGGCTTGCCGCTTTGGGCAGCCTTATCCGAATGCGTGTCCCTTTTCCCAGTTCACTTTCGAAATGGATGACGTCTTTGCCATAATAAATCTCAAGCCTTCTTACTACATTGATTACGCCGATCCCCCGCTGGGAATTCTGGTTTAAGCTCTTGTCGCTGATTTGCTTGAGCACTTCCCGGGACATTCCTATCCCATTATCCTCAATGACGATCTCAATGATGTCCTCTTTTTCACGTATGCTCAGTTCAAGGACCCCTTTTCCTTCCTTAGGCTCCAGGCCGTGGAGGATGGCATTTTCGACAAAGGGCTGGACAATCATGCTTGGAATGCTGAAATTCAAAACGGCGTCGTCGACATCAATTCTATACTCTATCCTGTTTCCATGCCGTGTACGCTGTATATAAAGATAGTTTTGAATTATTTCCAGCTCATCCTTCAAAAGCACCTGCGCATTAAGCTTCCGCAAATTGTATTGAAGAATGTTTGACATACTCTCGATCATCTTCCTGGTTTGACTGGCTTCCTCGATTTCCGCCAGTGTCGTAATACTGTTCAAGGTGTTAAATAAAAAGTGGGGATTGATCTGGGACTGCAAAAAGTTGAGCTCCGACTGATTCAGCAGGTTGGTCACTTCAAGATTTTTTATTTCCTGCTCCTTGAGCTGCTTTTCAACAGACGCTTTTTCCTTGATTCTTTCAATCAGTATTTTTATTTGGGATATCATGTAATCAAAGGACTCGATGAGCACATTGATCTCTTCGTTGGTACTCAATTCAAGCTTATCTACGTCCAACTCCCCCCTGGCCACTTTTTTCAGCCTTAAAACAAGCTGATGGATCGGCACCGATATCTGCCTTGAAAACACTACGGCAAAGAAAATACAGAGGATGGTGATAAATATCGTCAGGATGTAGGTCAGGCTTTCCCCGGCTTTGATCCGTTCTCCGAAAACCGAATAGTAGCCCTGTATGCCTGTCAATTTTATAATCAATACGTTTTTTATTTCGTCCTGGATATAGCCCTTGATCCGGAAAAGCTCCTGAACGGATTGGTTTATGTAGATTTTGCCCACACCGGTGTCATACATTTCCACTATTTTCGAAGCTTTTTCATCAAAGGTAAGCAGCATGCTCCGGATATTCCGGAAATTCACATAGGTATCCTCGGTGCTCCTCTCCTTAAGCTCACTCATTTTGCCAATCAATCTGCGGGTACTGTTGGAATAATCCGCGATATATTCGCGGCTTCCGCTGTGGGAATAGTTGTCGATCCTGTCGTAAAGCTTATCGGTTTCAATGGACACGGACTGGATGGCCACCGACACATTTACCATATCATAAAAGCTGGCGTAGAAGGCTTTGAAGTTGTATATCAAAAAAATGGTCAGCAGAAACATCAGAATGATGATGATCAAAAAATATGCAATGAGCTTTCTCCTTAAGGATGAGCCTTTAAAATACTTTATATTTGCCATTTCCCGCTCCGGTCCACACTTTATTTTACCTACAGGCTGTCCCTGTAATGCTTTGGGGTCATCCCCGTCACTTTTTTAAACAGCCTGCAGAAGTAGTTCACATCCGAATAACCCACCAAATTGCTGATTTCCTTAATATTATTATCCGTTGACTTCATCAGCTTTGCGGCATAGTTCATTCTTTTTTCCGTGAGATATTCGACAAAGCTCTTTCCCGTCTCTTCCTTGAAAACCTTGCTGAAATATTGGGAGGTCAGGCCGGCTTCCTCCGCTGCCGTTTCAAGGGTTATGTCCCTGTTCAGATTCTTTGTCACATACTCATGGACCTTTTTTATTTTGCTTACATCTTTTATCTGCCGGAAGTCCTCCGTAATTTGCAGAAGCTTGGACACATTGGTCCTGCACCAGAAGATCAATTCCTCCCGCTCTTCAATGGCGCTGATCTCCGATATCAGGCCTGCGGCAGCCAGATGGTCGATCCCTATGCCCAACTGCAATATGGTCCTTTTGAGAACAATGACCAGCATGCTGATATATTCCTTTAAGACCGGCGTCGTGGCGCTGCTGCTGAAAATATTGCTTATCATGTCCTGGGCCAGCTCTTTCACACGGGAAAAGTTACCGATTCTAAGCTCTTCCAGCAGTTCGTTTTCCAAAGTCAGGGGATAGGAGGGCAGGCTGTTTGCGGAATCATTCCGGTAAAGGCTGAAATGAACGATACTATTGCTCTTGATTGCTTCACGCACTGCAATATTGGCTTCATTGAAGGAATCCCTGAAGCTTCTTATCTCCCGGTAAGGCGCCCCTATGCCAATGGCGGCTTCAATCCCCGTTATGACCTTGATCCTGTGTTTTATTTCAGCAGCTACAGTCATAGCTTCATTCACGATGGACTTTTCAGCATTCTCCTCCTTGACTAAAATGAAAGCAACAATGATATTTCCTACAGGGTTGCCCAGAATGCATTTTATAAACAGGGGCAGATGCTTATCCACCACATTCTGCACTTTATCCCTGAATATCTTGTTTCTTATGGATTCATTGATGTTTTCCGCATTGGTCTGGCTGAAGGAAATCAGCATGAAATACCCTACATCCACATCGCCCTTTAAAAAATTCATGTAGCTTCTGATTTCGTTCACATCCACATTCCCGCTGACAATGGCGGTTATCAGCTCCCTTTCAATAAAGGGCTTGACGATCTTTATTTTGCTTTCCACCTGCTCGGAAAGATTGGCCTTATTTTTATCCTCGTCCATGGTATCCAGGATCCTGTTGATCTTTTTGATCACGTCCTCTTTTTTAAAAGGCTTCAGCAAATAGCCCTTTACCCCGATATCCAGCGCCTTCTGCACATAATCGAAGTTATCATAGGCAGAGATCACAAGGATATTGGTATCGGGAAACTGGTTCAATATTTCCTCCGACGCTTCAATCCCGGTCATGCCCGGCATTTTTATATCCATGGCGACGATATCCGGCCTGAGCTTCCTCACCATCTCCACCGCCTGGCTGCCGCTCTCGGCTTCGCCCACGATTTCAATATTGGAAAAGTTCTTGGATAGGAGGGTTTTAAAGGCATACCGGGCAAGTGCCTCATCGTCGGCAATCAGCAATTTAAACAAAGAAATCGTTCCTCGCTTTCTTCGAAGACTCAGGAGCTCAGGTCCATCTCATGGCAGTATTCCCGATTGTCTGTCAGTACTAGTATCAACATAAGGTTATGGTCATCCTTCACTTTAAATGAAATCTTAAATACGATGGGCGCTATGCTCTGTTCCATATAGGAAACAAGTATGCCGTCAAAAAAACCGATCACCGACAGCCGGGGAATGAAAACGGCCTTATACCGGTCATCATTGGCAAGGCTCACGCTGAACCGGTCGTCATTACGCACCTTCAGGATCGCAAGATACCGGCCGAAAACCTCCAGTTCATTGTAAAGCGTCACCGACTGCATCGTATTGACAAAATACCGGAAGACCTCGTTGGTATTTTCCAACAGCGCCAGGGTCCCATAGGCTTCTTCGACAAAAGCCAATTGGGTAGAGTTCACCAAAACGCCCTGAATTATATCATTCATTCTATCCTGTTCCAAGCAGTCCCTCCTCACTTGCTTTAGATTCAATCCATTATATCATCGGATATAGTATATAATATAGACAAACGCTAACCAAAATATATAATAGCAAAAAGAGCAGCTTTAACTGCTCCTTTTAGTATGAACCTAGCTCGGCTCAATCCCGCCTATTCAATAAACGCCATATTCCTGCAAAGTTTCCCACATAGCCATAAAATTTTCCGGCGGCACATCGCTTTGAACATTGTGGACCGCCGCAAATACGAAGCCTCCGCCGCCGGCCAGATCCGCAATCCTTCTTTTGACCTCTTCCCTTACCTCGGCGGGAGTCCCGAAGGGAAGTATGCGTTGGGTATCCACCCCGCCGCCCCAGAAGGTCATATCCTTTCCAAACTCCCTTTTCAGAACCTTTGTATCAATGCCTGCAGCATTTACCTGAACAGGGTTGAGAATATCCACCCCTTCTTCAATCAGATAAGGGATCAAGGGTGTGACTGCCCCGCAGGTATGGTAGAATATATAAACCTTGTTCTGAGCCCTTTTCTTAATGAACTCAAACAGCTTTTTATGGTATGGATGCACGATCTTTTTATATAGATCCGCCGAACACAAAAGGCTGTTCTGTGTGGCAAGGTCGTCCGCTTCGGAAACGACCAGCACGTTATTTCCTACCGTATCAAGGGCTTTTCCCCAATACTGCATTTTGAGCTCCGTAATCTTATCCATCAAGGCATGGGCATACTCTTCATTCAGCATCATATCGCAGAAAAACTTCTCAAATCCGCTCATCCAGAGGGCTGTTTCCCATATTCCCGCGTATTGCCTGCCCAGAATATAAGCCTTTTTATCTTCAAACACATATTTATCCGCTCTTTGCTTCAGAGTGGCGAATCTTGCGGCATCCAAAGGGTCCGGCCAGGGAAACGCATTGATTTCCTCTATTGTTTCCGCGTACTCAAGAGGTCTTTTCTGCATATCGTAGTAATGCCCGTTTTCTACAGGCATTTTCCATTCAATGCCCCATTCATCTGTCATCCGGTAATATTCCCCGTCTACTTCCGCATCCCTTGCAAGGCCTTTTTGGGAGGGAGCATCAGGATCCGCGCACCGGACGTCGATTTTCAGCCTTTCAATGACATCCTCATCCACCCTCGCCAGCTGCTGCATCACATCCACCAGCTCCGTATCTTTTTCAGGCAGGCCAAGGTATTTGCGCAATTTTACATAACTGTGCCTGTTAATTCCGGTCAGAACGCTGCCGCCCAGATCAAACGGCAGGCGGTCGGGCTCCTTGTGCTCCAATATGGCTTTTACCCTTTCGAAACTTGAGTATTGCATACCTGTGCACCTCCTTTTTTACTTCTCTTTTTCTCTTTTCTTATTTTCCCAAACCGGTCAATGAGGACGGCAGTCAACAGGGTAGCCCCGATGACAAAGGTTTGCCAGTAGACGTCAACTCCCAAAAGCGTCAAAGCGTTTGTGATGAGCGCCATGAGCAAGGACCCCAGAAAAGCGCCGACAACAGTCCCTTCACCGCCCTGAAGGCTTGCGCCGCCAATGATGACAGCCGTTATGACCCTCAGCTCCAATCCGCTTCCGGCAGTCACCGACGCCGAACCGAGCCTTGCGGTCATGACGATTCCTGCAAGGCCTGCAAGCAGTCCGACAATGACATAATTCAATATTTTTATTTTATCCACGGGAATTCCCGACAGGTGTGCCGCTTTCTCATTCCCGCCGATATAATAGTTCTGCCTGAAAAACCTGGATTTTCTTAATAGGATATCTCCTGTGACAATCAGGATCAACGCATACCAGATAGGCATCTGTATTCCCAGAAACGAGGCCTGCCCGATTGCTTCAAAGCCTTTGTCCAGCCCCGAGATGTTCTTGCCTCCGGTGATAATCAGCGTAAGACCCCTGAATATGCTTAAGCTGGCAAGAGTGGTCACAAACGGGTTTATACCGACCTTTGCGATAATAAATCCGTTAAAGAGGCCGATCAAAGCCCCTATGACCAGTCCGACCAATATTGCCAATACCGTCGTCAGGCCCGCTTTCATTGACAATGCTGTTGCGGCCCCTGTAAAAGCCACCACAGAGCCGACAGACATGTCAAAGCCCCCGCTTACCATCAAATTCGTCATTCCCACCGCAATCAAGGCTTCAATGGAAAGACCCAGCAGAAGCGCCAGTATGTTGGACGTATTCATGAAATATGGTGAAGCAAAGCTCATAATGACAAATACGCCAAACACAATGGCAAAGATCATAAACTCCCTTTGTTTTGTTGCTTTCCTTAAGAAATCCATTTACCGCACCCTCTCCCATTGCTCTGGACACCGGCTGCCAAAGCGATTATGCTCTGTTCGTTCGCATCTTCCTTCGCCAATTCTCCGGCGATTTTACCTTCACGTATTACAATCACCCTATCACTGACCCCCAGAATCTCCGGCAGGTCTGAAGAAATCATGACGATTCCGACGCCGGTCCTGGCCAGCCTCCGCAATAAGTCATATATATCGCTCTTTGCGCCTACATCCACTCCCCTTGTCGGTTCGTCGACAATCAAAAGCCTGGGGTTGATGCCGAACCATGCTGCCAGGAGCACTTTCTGCTGATTCCCCCCCGAAAGGTTCCCTACGATCTGATCCGTACTCGGTGTGACTACGCAGAATTCATCTACGCAGGAATGCCCGTTGTCCTCCACCAGCTTCTCATTGATAAAGCCATTGCTGCTGAAATCGTTGAGATGGTTTGCGATCAGATTGTTTTTTATACTGAAGTTCAAATAAAGGCCCTGGCTTTTCCGGTCTTCACTCATGTAGCCGATACGGTTTTTGATGGCTTCCATGGTGCTGCCGGTTTTTATTTCCTTTCCGTCAAGAAATATTTTTCCTTTTTCAATGGGCTCGGAGCCGAAGATGGCCCTGCCGATTTCCGTCCTGCCGGCGCCTACAAGCCCTGCAAGGCCCACAATTTCTCCGCTTCTTACGTTGAAGCTGATATGCTCGAAAACACCTTCGCGGCTTATATCCCTTGCTTCAAAAAGCATGTCGCCGATAGCGGCATCCGGGTCCCTTTTTCCATAGATGTTTTCAATTTTCCTGCCAACCATTTTGGTTACCAAAAAATCCTCGTCAATGTCTTTGACGTTTGCATCGCAGATATATTCCCCATCCCGCAAAACCGTGATGGTATCTGCAATTTCAAAAATTTCATGCAAATGGTGGGAAATATATATAAAGGAAATTCCTCTGTCTTTAAGGATCCTGATATTCTTGAACAGCTGCTTTACTTCAATCTCCGTCAGCGAGGAGGTGGGTTCATCCAGGATCAAAACCTTGGGGTTGAAGGAAATTGCCTTGAGTATTTCCACCACCTGCTGATTGGCGATGGACAACTCCTTGACCAGGGTCTCCGGATGAATATAATCAATGCCAAACATGCTTAACATTTCAACGGTCTGCCGATTTAGCTTCTTCCAGTCAATCAAATTCAATGCTTTTGTGGGCTGCCTGTTGGCAAAAATGTTTTCTGCGACACTCAGGTTCGGGACCAGGCTCAATTCCTGATAAACAATGCTGATCCCCTTTTCATTTGCATCCTGGGCTGAATTAAAGCTCACCTTTTCTCCGTCCAGGAATATTTCACCTTCGTCGGGCCTGTAGATTCCTCCCAAAGTCAGCATCAACGTACTTTTACCCGCTCCGTTCTCGCCGACAAGCGCATGAACTTCGCCCTTTTGAATCCGGAGGTTTACACAACTGAGGGCCTTAACCCCCGGGAAGGTCTTTACAATCCCTTTCGCTTCCAATATATACCCTGACATTTCAAACACCTGCCTTCTCTTTAGGGTAACATACCACAGCCCGGGACTGAACCCGGGCTGTAGAGATCGGATATCTTTTATCTATTTGCTTTCTCTCATGAAATATTTTGCATTGTCCTTGTCGACGATGATGACACCTGTATCTACGGTGGAAGGAATGCCTTTCACTCCTGCCGCTTTATTATCGGAGGTGATGTCAACCTTGCTGTTTGCAAGATTGTACAGTATCTGAACTGCATAGTAGGGCATCAATGCTGTCTGCTGAGCTACGGAGGCGGAAATTGTACCTTCTTCAATTGCAGACACAACATCATTTCCTCTGTCCATGGCAATGATTTTTACCTTGCCTTGTAATTTTGCTTCCTTTACGGCCGTTGCAGCTCCGGAACCTCCGGCGGCTTCAACACATGCGATTCCGGCCAGATCCGGATACTTCTGCAGCAGTGCGGATGCCGCCTGTGCAGCTACAACCGGGTCGGACTGTGTATCAACGATCTGTACCACTTCGATGTCGGGGTATTTTTTCAGTGCTTCCTGGTATCCGGCAACACGTTCTTCCAGGTTGGATTGGCCCGGCTTGGTCATAATGGCTACTTTACCTTTTTTGCCGATCAGGTCAGCCAGCTTGTCTCCACCCATTCTTCCGGCATTTACATTGCCCGTACCGACAAATGCCACTCTTCCGGAGTCCGGCAGGTCGGCATCCACTGTTACTACCGGAATACCTGCGTCCTGAGCTTTTTTAACGATTGGATTCAGGGAAGCTTCAAAACCTACGACAACGATACCGTTGGGCTTTTTGGCAATGGCCTGCTCAAAAGCGGCTACCATTGCATTCATATCATATTCCGCAGGTCCTACATATTCCGTTGTAACGCCCAGCTCTTCTCCAACCTTTTGCATCCCCATCTTGTGATCATAGAAATAATCCAGGTTTCCCAAAGCCGATACTTCAATGTAAAGCTGGTCTTTTTTGCTGTTGTCCGCCGCGGCATTTTTGCCGTCACCCGGCGGATTTGGGCTCTGTGAACATGCAACCGCCGAAAATACCATCATCAGGGCCAGGACTAAAACCATCAACCTTTTCATACTGAACTTTCCCCCTTATTTTTATAAAAGATTTTGCTTACAAATCAATGGTACTATATTTCATTATTTCATTTTCAATAAAAATTTAATAATCTCATTAAATTTTTAATCCGTCGGGGGGAAATTATTTATCCGTTTGAAGTTGCATCTTAAAATTGTGCTATATCTTATAAAAATGCTATAAAGAGGGCTTTATGAATTTGTTAGAGCTGATTCAACATTTCCTGCAGCTTTTGCATATTTACATAGTTGGTTTCCTTTTCAAGCTTTCCGTTCTTATAGATACGCAAATAGGGGATCTGGGAATTTCCAAAGGCGTTTTCCTTAAACTCCATAAAAGTGCTGCTGTAATCGGTCTTGTTATATATGAGCTCGTAGATTTCGATATTTTTATCCGTCTCAAGGCCATAGAGCCACCGGTTCATGCTTACCCACTGGGGACACCAGTCCTGGGTCATGACGATGATTACGTATTCGCCGGAAAGCATATCCTTGCCGAATTCTCCGTTTTCTATGGCGCTTAAAGCCTGTTCCCTGGTTATTTCATGCCTGTTGATCATTTTTTACCTCCGATTTTATCCCTAGAACTTATTTTTATATTTTTTGCGGAATAATACTCATCATTCCCTTATTATCATAACAAAATTTAAAAGATCGGCAACAATAAATTTTATTGTCAGCAGGTGAGAAAAGAAAAGGAAAGTCCAGGCTGAAAACAGGCGGTATCCCTGATTTCAAGCCCGGACTTTTTTGAAAGTACCTTGATTTTATGTCCGCTGCCCATGCACTGGTTCAGCCACTCCCATTCCGCGTCAATATTTCAGTTTGACGGGACCTAGCAGCCCGGAAGGCTCCTGGGGCATTGCCCTGTCAAAGACATTATTGCCGTGCTTTTTCGCCAGCGTGTTGGTAACATCAATTTGCAGCGTGTTTTTACCCTTCTTTAAATTCTCCGCTATTTCAAAGACATACGGGGGACAAATCCTTACACCGGTATCAATGCCGTTCAGCTTTACTTCTGCTGTTTCGTATACCGCTCCAAGTTCAAGTACAACTCCAAGTTCGAGCTGAGCTTTATCCAGCTCCCCGTCAAACTCAAATTCCGTCTCATACCGGATTGTTCCCGAGAAATCCGGCAGCATTCCGGGTACCGAAATATTCCCTAGGCCGCCGATTCCCGGAGCAGGCTCAAAGGCACCGGATTTACCGGCTTCCTGGATAGAGACCTTCCATTCTCCATCCAGCCTGAAACCATTGGCGAAGATGCTTTCTTCCGGTTTTTCCCTAAACTTGCCAGTATCCAGGCTGCCTGCGCCAAAGATGATAAACCTGGATTCATAGGGCTTTAATTCCAGTTTCACGGAAATATGGCCCTCTTCCTGTAAGCACTCAACGGCATAGGCCCTGTCAGCCATTGCATCGTAAGCCACGGGAGCGTGATCTTTTTTGAACATGACCGCAGTATTCACGGTTTTATATTTGCTTTCATTCGTAAAGAAGTATAGGTCCTCATCCTCGTGCATGTAGTGGTAATATCTCAGGCTATCCTCGCTGCCTGATACTTTTATGTCGAAAAAGCCCAGGTCCATGATCGTACCAACCAGGTCCTCATCTTTTCGGACCATGCTGAAGCTGCTTCTCTTTATTTCACCCATAATGCCCGGAAACAGCTTTTCTTTTCCGCAGCTCCCGGAGGGGTAGTCATTCATGAAGATTACATGGAAATTGTTTTTCACAAGCTCCAGCAGCTTTTGCGCAAAAGCTTCCGGAATCCGCTCCGCATAAGGGACAATAATGGCTTTATACGTTTCTTTATTCGCACAAATCTCGCCGTCCCGGACAGCTATTCCGTCACTGTCCAAAAATAAGTCTATGGGAAGAACATCACAGTCAATCTGGCTCAGAGCCAGAGTTTTAACCACCATATGAAAGGGTTGGTATTCGCCGGACCATTCGGCCTCAGCATGGTAAACAACCGCTACAGGCGCCGAATGTACTCCCCCCGACAGTAAGTTGCATACCCTGTTTGAATAGCCGGCCCAATACTTAAAATACTTCCACTGGGGATTATATCCCTGTGCATAGAAATGGGGAGGGCAGTCCGCGTCGGGATACTTTGGCGAAAAGGCATGGGGGATCAGGAAATTCACACCCCTCACACAAATGTGGTCGGTAAGCCATTTCATAAGCTTCAAGCCTTCCTGCCAGCCATATGCGCCAAAGACCTCACAAACCGTGGTGCCGTCCTTCTTTGGGTCGATATGCCCCGCAGAGCTTGCCATTTTTGCGATCCCCCAGTAGAAGAAATCCGCATAAAGGTAACCGAAAGGCGTTGTAAACCTGCCTGAAGTATACTCCGGCCAAACCTGGTAAACGACATCCAGCCCGGAATAATCCTGTCCGTATATGGCGCGGAAAAAATGTCCGCTGCCATAGCCAAGCCGTGCATGTGCCCCATTGTCCTCCACAACATGGCCGATAAGCTTCACTTTATGCTCCCGGCACCAGTCGCCGATCTGTTCCGTAAAATTCTTCCCGAACAACTTGCTGACAACATCCATATATGTAAATCTTACACTGGCAGTATCCGGCCCGGCCTCATACCACAAGCAAGGCAGCATTATGCCAAAATCGCTGCCCCACTCCGCACTTAATTTCTCAAGCAAGCTGTCACAGTATGGCAATACCATAGGGTACTTGCCTATGGTCGCTTCATATGTCGATGCATTTCCAAACCGGGGTTCATCCGTGAAAAATCCCGCGATTGTTTTCCCGAACTCCTCCGGATAATGGCGGTAATGCTCTTCGTAAACTTCATCGATAAACACTTTTACCGCCCCGGCTTCAAGGGGGTTCAAATAGTCCTTCGTCCATCCCTCTCCGCCTTCCCTGGTGCTGATGACCATGAAAACCCGCCAGTCCCCTTCCGGAACATCCCAATACAGCACTCCCCCGTGTATTTTATCCGTCAGGTCCGTCAATGTACCGCCGTCGATTCTGTCAACCCCGTCAACCCTTCTTGCGGCAATAACGCGTACAACCTTCTCCCCTTCTTCCAGCCATGAATTGACCAGAAATGAGCTTCCTTCCAAAGGCCCGATGGCATCGATATGCTTCTCGCTAATATATTTTTTCAAGTACTCCGGATGTTTGTCACGCACTCTCCCCGCGCTAAAACCACTGGGATAGGCACTGTCGTCAAAAAACCACACTTTCATATTACGCTTTCCGGCTTCGTCAATAATAACATCCAGATTGCTCCACCACAGCTCTCCAAGGAAATCAGGGTGCGGCCTGGATTCGACGATGAAGCCGCCGACGCCGTTTTCATTCATTTGTTTGATCTCGTTCCTGAGAACGTCTTCGCTCTCCCCATGCTGCCAGAATAATGGGGTGATATAACTGGGAATTGCCTTATTGTTCAATGTGGCCTCAAACCTGCCCATAAAAGCACCTCTTCAATGATTAATAAATCAAATTATACCCTATCTGCCATTTTTCCGGCATGGACAATATTTCTGTCCATGTGTGCCTATTTAACTTTTTTCACCGGGCAGAATGTGCTACAATAGTCGTATAACCTGCACGGAGTTGGACAATGGAAACAATAATTGTTAAATCCGATAATTTTTTTAAAGATCATGTACCGTTCATGATTAACAAATATACCTATGATGACTATGAGGCAATCAAGCTGCACTGCCACGAATTCATAGAAATTGCCTATGTCTGCAACGGTAAGGGCTTACACCTGATGAGAGGCAAAAAGCATGAAGTCTCAAAGGGCGACCTATTCATTATTAACGTTGATACGCCCCATAGCTTCTACCCAATAGACAGAACAAACTCGGGAAGGCTTGCCGTATTCAATTGCATGTTTATGCCGCAGTTTATCGAACACGCCAATATTCAAATGGATATTTTGAATGAGATCATCAACATCTTTCTCTATAAGTCCGTGTATACGGAGGAAATAGAATATTCGCCCGACTTGAAGCTTTCGGACAATTCCATTGACGACATCAACTCGATTTATGAAAAAATGTATATGGAATATACCCATATGCCCGAGGGTTACCTGGATATTTTGAGAGTACTCCTGTGCGAGCTTTTAATAAAGATCTACAGGATTTATAAAATTCATAACCGTTCCGGCGACATGAAGAGGGACAGCTTATACAAGCAGCAGCTGATCTTTGATTCCATCAACTACCTTAAGGAAAATTACTCGGCCAAATTGAACCTTGATGAGATATCGCAGCATTTCTTCCTGAGCAAAAGCTACTATTCAGCCCAATTCAAAAAAATTACCGGCTTGAGCGTTTTTGAGTATTTGCAGAAGCTGCGCATGGAAAAGGCCTGCCGCCTGCTGCTTGAAAGCGACGGAAAAATCGCCTCCATCGCCGAATCGGTAGGCTACGGCGATTACAGGTTTTTCAACAGGACTTTCAAAAAGCTCATTGGCGTGACGGCCCAGGAATATAGACGAATGCGCGGGGTACCGCGATAAAGCAGGAGTCATACCATATGACCTTGCGTCAACAGGTATGCCGGGGTAACTCCCGGACAATACCGGTATACCTATATTTCCGTCATACAGGTGCAGGCGGATACTCTCCTCACTTTACTATTTTCCAGCTTTCAGGGCCGATCGTGCCGATTCCCTCCGCGTATTGGCAGGGTCCTCTGGTACTGCTGTAAAAATCCCGCGAAAAATTGGCGATTATGCCGGTGCCGTCAGCAAAGGCTGACTGCTGAAGATAGCCGTCCTCCGATAGTATTTTGAAGTCCACCATTTCCAATTTCCCGATTTTTTTGTGCAGCTCTGCCACCGGCAGCGCCTCCCGAAGTGCGATTTGTACTTCCGGATCTTCAAATCTGTACTTGTAAAGGAAGGTTTTTTGCCCCTCGCCGGTATAACCATATTGGGAACCGAAGGGAAAAACATCCGGCGGACATCCGTAAAGTGCGTCCATGGAGGCCATCAGCCTGGGCCTGCCGCCGCCGTATTCAAAGTGCATAAGCCACCCGGTCCCGCCTCTCCATGCGTTGTTATAGCTGTGCAGTTCCCACCAGGAATGGATAATGCTGTCGTGGTACACCAGCATTGTCAAAGGAATAGGCCAGTAGGGCCAGGGGCCGTATTGGGGCCAGGCCTTTACCGAACCGAAATCGCTCTCCAGGGAATAAGCGTCATTGAAATACTCCGAGCTGATTGCCCTGCCGTCAACCCACCCTGCACGCAGTGCCTTTTTGATCCACTCCCTGTCCTCCGTCTTTGGTATGAGCTTGCCCCTATGGTTGGGATGATCAGTGGCATAACACTCTCCTACCGATGCGCAGGTAAGCACGTCAAAATGATCCCAGGTCATTTCGGGAATGGTATTTTTGATTGCAGCTTTCTGATACTCCTCCAGAAAAGTGGAGCAAACCTGATACCATTGCTGGTCCTCAATAGCCCAATGCTTTATGATCTCACCCGCGGCATTTTTCCTGTACATTTTGCGGATTTTTTCCGTACCGTCATCCAGAGCCTCATTCAGCCAGCTCCATGGGGCCACGTCATAGCCCAGGGCCTTGATTTCCTCCAGAACATCCCGGCTCAGATTGATGGCAGGCTTGCCGCCCATCAGGATATCGGGATAATACATATTGAATCTGCCGGGATAGACCAGGGCTCTGTCAAAGCCGTATTTTTTCAGCTTCCTGCACTCAGCGGCATAGTCCAGGCCGTCTTCGCAATATCCGATAAAGCACATCAAGGCGCCAAAGAGCCTTTCCAGGTCGGGCCTTTCGGAGATTTTCTCCTCCCAGCCTTTGAACCTCTTCTGCTCCATGATTTTCATCCTGTAGGCCTTGGCCAGCTTTACGATGTCCGGGTCCACGGGAATCAGCCTTGCAATCCTTTCATACCGCATTGTTCCGAGGGATGCAGCCTGAAGGTTGAAAGCATGCTTTTTCCCCTTTTCGTCTTTCCCCACAGACCACAGCACGTCATCCTGGGTCTCGGCGGTATAAAGCAGCCCGCCCTTTTCCCCCAGGTAGCCGATGAGCGGCATGGCAAAGCCGAGATGGCCGCCCTCTCCGACGGTCCTTTCAAAAGGCTCTCCCCTGCCATCCCAGAGCATTCCCTGCATTACCGGAATAATAAACTTCAGATTTTCTCCCTCCGGAAGGAAGGACCCCGGAAAGGAAACTATGCCCGGCTCACCCAGTGGGACCGGCATCCTGACTTCCGCATAACCGCCCTTGATCTCATATATCATTTTCACTAAAGCGGCTCCCGCTTCATAGGAGATACTGATCCGTGAATCACCTTCCAACGCCGCCGCGACAGGTTGCAAAGCCTCTTTGTCTTTGCCGTAAACCTGAGTGCTTTGGTCCAGCATCCATCTTGTGCCTCTTTTTTTATCGGTCAGTGCAAGCTCTCTCCCATTTTCGCTGCAAGAAACAGCTAATTTGTCATTTTGAAGTAAAAGCATTTACTCATCACCCATTCTCTTAGGAGTACTGCAAATATTACTTCCCGTTTTTATGAAAATGTAGGTTGCAGAGGCGAGCAGCAAATGCCCCGCATTTGCGACCAGCCCCGGCGCTCCAAGACTGCATTTTCATAAATCTATACGGGAAGTTATATTTGCACCGGTACTTTGAAAAGTTGTCCTTTTCATTTTACCATGCTCTTGGGATAATGGCTTTTGGCATTTTCGGGTTTTTCGTAAAGCTTTTTTGGTTTTTTTATCTGCCTATTTTGAAAAGTTTATTCCTGGGCACCGTAAAGCTTGATTACTTTAGCCTTCCAGCCCGCTCAGGATCAAGGCCGCCGCATCCTGGTAATCCTTATAATCCAGGCTGATGAGGGAGTCGATGGGGCTATCCTGCTCCAGCCGGATCCCGGAAACCTCCTTGAATCTGAAAATCTTGCCAAAAGCCGCGTCTATCCGTTCTTTTGCCTTTGCATCCGACTTTTTGAGCATTGCCATTAACTCATACCCCTGTATTCCTCTTAACAGAGCTTTATACCGCAAGCTTAACAAGGGCTGCCCGTTGTTTGCCGGGTAGACGAAGTTGGTATCTCCCGCCGGCCATGCCGGATAGCGGAACGACAGCTTTTCCCTGGGGTTCTCCGGCCATACGGTGTAATTCCAGCGGAGGAAGCCGTCCAGTCCCAGGTACTCCGTGAGCCAGCCGATGGCAAAGCTCTCCAGGAGATTGGACCGGATAAAGGTATTGGGGATGGGCGGACAGCAGCAAACATACCAATAGAGCCTGCCTTCGATTTTCCCCTTCATTTCCCTGATCTGGTCATACTCGGAACACACCGCATTGAGTAACGGGACAAAATCCCGGATAGCCCCGCTGTTCTCCCGGATAAACTCCACATGGTTGATGGCCGCCTTGTATTGGAAGGAAGGAGCAACTCTTTTCAAGAAGTCCAGCCTTTCCAGATATACCTTGATATCCGCAGGCTCATCCGCCACAATCCTCACCTTGCCGATCATGCCGGTGTCCTTGAAATGCGCTTCAACCAACTGTATGTAGGCTGTAATATCTTCTACAGTGTTTATATATTTATAGCTGCTGTCTGCCTTATCCAGATACCTGACCCGTATCCCATCGCTGAAATCCTCAATGACCTTGCCGAAACCTTCCTCTTCACACATCCAGATGTTGATAAGGCCGAACACTTCGATCTCCTGGTTGATTCCGTACTTAGCGCAAAGTTCGATATATCTGTCAACTACGGAGAAATCCGCCGACAGCTTCCCATCTACAGTCTTTTCCACCCTGACCATGCTATATTCGAAAAGGTTGGAAGGGTAATGGGTATCCCTGTAACAGAATTGCCCCGACCAGGGGATCTCCGACGCGATTACCGATACCGCTTTCTGCCCCAAAGCTCCCAGGCTGGCCACATACTTCTCCATCACTTCGAAGTGCGCATCGCTCCACAGCTGTACCTCATGCTTCCTGGCAATGTTGGAATTATGCTGCCATAAATCCAGATAAAAGGAATACTCCGCCGGGTCGGGCAGGGTAACATTTTTTACATCAAGCCGGAAGCTCACCGCACCTATCTTTTTCTCCGCCTCAAAGCCCTTATGGCTGTAAAATTCCACCTGTCCGGAATATTCGCCTGCACTAAGACTGCACGGTATTGCGAATTCTACCCATACCGGCTGCAAATGGTCCTTTTCCACAGAAATATTTTCCTGGTTCAGCAGTATGTCCGCCTTCAGCAGCCTGTCGTCATCTTCAACAAAGCCTATAAGGTTCATCCCGCTCCCGATCGACTTCCCCGCCTCCGCATCAAATACGACCGAAAGCCTGACAGTCTCCCTATGTCCCTTTTTATCGAAGCAGGTAGAAGCCGCCGTGCTTAATAAGAATTCCTCATCCGCCTTTAGAAGTATTTGAAAAGCAGCTTCCTGATTCCTCGCCGTCACAAGGTCGATATGCTTCGATTCAAACCGTACCTTGTCGGCAGCTGCGGTTTCATGTCCCATCACTGCCTTGTATGCCTCATCCTTTACTCCATACCATAAATTCATCTGTACGCCTCCTTGTAAAATATGAATATAAACCTGAAGAAAAACACCGTATTGCAACGGCCACATTTGTGTTTATAACGACCTGATTTAAAGGAAATTTATCGTTCGTAGAAAAATTCCCTTACAGCAGCGGAGTTTCAGCGAGGCGGGAGATTGCCCGCCGTCTGCGAACCAATTCGGTATCTGCCGCCTGCAGAGGCAGGGGACATCTTTGCTCCTCGTTATATCAATTGACTCTCTTTGATTATACAGGTATAATTGCGCTAACGGGAATAAAAAATCCTGTTGAAAACATGCACAAAACTGTCGAGGAGCTAAGTATGATCTATATCTCAGGCTATCGCTGGAATACCGAGCAGGAATCTTGCTTTGCAGACACGGAAAACTTCATATCCGTCAACTCCTGCGGACATGAGAAATATGTCACAAAAAACATAAAGACCCACAGAGAGCGCGGACGACAGGATTTCCAACTGCTGTATGTTGCAAAAGGCTCAGGAAGCTTCAAGGTGGACGGACAAATGACCCGGGTGCCTCATGGGAATATCGTTATTTTCCACCCCGGAGAAGCACAGCAATATGCCTATGCGTGCCAGGACAAGCCGGAAATTTACTGGGTTCATTTTACGGGCTCCGGTGCCTGCAATTTGTTGGAAAGAGCCGGTCTGTCCGGGCAACGGGTAAATTTTATCGGTTTCCAGGAAAAATGTATCGAGTACTTTGAAAAAATTATCTTTGAACTCCAGCTGAAGCATCCGCTGTACGACCAGATCTCTGCCGCGATGTTTATGGAATTGCTGGCCTTCATGGGAAGAAAAAGGCTGGAGGCGGATAGTGCCGGCATGGAAACAAGAGACTCCAATCTCCAGAAGGTTCTGGAGAGCTTGCACACCCAACCCGGCACGCAGTGGAATATTACCGATCTGGCAAGACAGTGCAGCCTCAGTCCCAACCGCTTTATGCACAAATTCAAAGCTCAGATGGGAATGCCCGCCATGGAATATCTGGCACAAATACGGCTCGAGAAGGCCAAAGGCCTGTTATTGAATTCGGGGCTAAGCGTTAAAGAGATTTCAAACATTGTCGGCTACGAGAATCCATTATATTTCAGCAGACTGTTCAGCAAGATGGAAGGCGTCTCCCCCACAGCTTTCAGGAAAACCCGGGTTCCATTCAATTTCCAATAGGGGCATGCCCCCATTGGAAATTGAACAACGTCTGTTGGGGATTGCACCCTCTACTTATACTACAGCGAAAACTTCATTTAATATCTCTTTGGTAGTTTTCGCCGTAGTACTACTGACAGCTTTTTCAATCGGTATCCCCCACTTAAGAGGAGGCGGACCGTGACGTTGTTCAATAAAGTCGCTTGAAAGCTTCCAGGCCAGGGAAAGAATCAATTAGGGGAATTTAAAATTTGAGCCTTGACAACCAGGGCCATTACACCTGAAACTATAATTGTTCGGCATTCTGCTTAACTCAGCTTATAGCGTAAGTAATTTAAGGATAAGGATGAGGTGATAAGGTTGAAAACATCGTTTAGACTTCGAGTCAGGATAAGAGGGTAAGACAAATAAACCATCAATTTAGTGGTCTTTGAAAAAAGAATATATTTAACACATGGTTATTCAGTAGCTGACTTAATTTTA